>NZ_JAAHHX010000424.1:0-1908 GCF_010672065.1 Moorena sp. SIO4A1
CGCTCCGATGGGGACTATGACCTGAGGGGGATACCAATGGGTAGTAACCTGGTACCGCCTAATTCAGGTCAACCAGATACTTTAATAGGCATTGCAAATGAAGCTACATATGTTGCTGATCTCAATGGCGATGGTGATCAAAGTGACACTGTTCTAGAGTCTCAAATTGTCTATGGTTATGACGTAGACGGCAATGGTAACTTAAGAACAGCTTTCAATGAAACAGAGATTGGCTTTGACCTCAATGGTAATGGTAATGTAACTGACACTAACGTTCCGGAGTCTGAGATAACTGTTGCAGCAGGACTAAAACTTAATGGCATATTTGACAATAATTTTGTCACTAGTGCCAACTGGTGGGATGTGGACGGCACTCCTGGTATTGATACTCAAGATGTCAATGACAACCCTCAGCCTAGTATTATACCAAATCCGAACGGTAGAACTGTAAACAGTTCCTACCTCAGCAATTTTGTCACTCCGATTCAGCGACGGGTGGAATTTCCAGAGTATGTGATGGAAATCTGTCGCAGAGTGCCGGTTTCAGCTTGTAGACCTGAGGACTGGGTGGTTGGCATTGATGGTAATACTAATAGGACATTTGATGCAGGAGAAGACGAACGGGCTAGTGACCTTGTCGGTACGGGAGCTCTTCCTTATACTGTCGATCGACTTTTGTCCGGCACAACCGCAAGACCTGCCATAGATCCCGCCGATCGACGCTATCCCCGTCGCATTGCTTTCCTACGGGATACTGACAATAACTTGGATTTAATAACTAATGGCGGTCTTCCAACTCTTCTGGGAATCAACGGAATCGATGGAAGAGGAGATGATTCAGGGAGGGTCGCAGAATACCCATACAATACTTTCAGCGCTACCACCAGACCTCGATTAGCACCACATGCTCTGTGGTATAGAACAACTAGAGATCAAAATAACCCTAGCAATACTGATCCAAGGCAACTAAGCTTTGGTCAGGACAGACCACTGTTTTACCAAAGGCCATTAGTAAACCCAACAACAGAGCAACCGATGTTGGTACCAGTCCTACAAGTTCACTCCCTGACCGATGAACCTGGAGGAAGAGATAACACACTCCCGATAGAAGGAGGGGAATGTGTGGAAATCGAAAATGGCTGGACACAGCGAGCCAATGAAGACGGAGCAACCTTCAATGTAGTGATTGCTTCGGGTGATAGTCCCCCAAGGCCAGAGGAATATAACGGTGGTGTAGAAAACTTCGTCCGTTACCTAGAAAACTGGCGGCAAGCTGGCGGAACCTGCGCCAACAATGAAGGTATCCCGGTGCGGATCAGCGGCTCCCTAATCCAGTTCAAGCGTGCCGCCTATGATACAGCTCCATTCGTGCATGCCAACGAGAACGCTGGTGAGGAGCCAGTCCCCACTCGATTTGGATACGATATCACTGGTAGGCAGAGAGGCGGTGCGAATTTCATGCCCTATGCCACTGCTAGTGGCCAACTGCCCTATTACATGGCACCCACACGTCGATATGGTTTCGATGTGGCTCTGCTGACCCAGTTACCTGACCTGTTCTCCTCCAGGTTTACCACTCCCTCAGCGGGAGACCCTGATGAGTTTTTCCGGGAAGTCTCCCGAGATGACCCATGGGTGGAAACTTTACTGTGTGCTAAAGAGAAGGACGGTGGAGCTGATGCGGTTAACCAGCGCTATTGCCGGAAATAAAAGGTTTTCAGGTTGGAGGTTAATTGGTTGAAGGTTGGAGGTTGAAGGTTGAAGGTTGAAGGTTAATTGGTTGAAGGTTGAAGGTTGGAGGTTGAAGGTTGAATAATCAAACACCATTTTGATTAATCTGAGGGTGGTGGGCAGTGCCTAGCACCCTGATTTTCCAGGAAATGAATTGGTCTGATGCACTGCCTACTA
>NZ_JAAHHX010000425.1:0-1906 GCF_010672065.1 Moorena sp. SIO4A1
ATTAAATCAATGAGTAAGAAGTGGCGATTTCTCAGACCTAGTAACCAATTTGATAAGTTATTCGTCATCTTTTATTATCCAGTTAATTATTAAAAAATACACAGTAAATAGCTATTAAGCTTCGGATCATATAACAAGGAACGGTAAACATAAAAAGGGGAAAATATAATTACCGTACCGATGTTTGAGACGTTTGGGTGCGTAAGTTATCTTAACTTTATAAATCGGTGGTTAGTATAGCTAAATAAAAAATCAAAATAAATACAACTAAAGACATATTTTTGATTGATTTATTGATTTAATTAAATATATCTAGATAACTAGAAAGATTAATTCCATTGCTTTACCAAATATTTACTAAATGTTTACTAAATATTTACTAATTGCTTGGGAGTTTTTGCTGATAGTTAAATGAGATTAACTGCTTAGTATAGTGGCTTATTAAAGGCTCACAAGGTTGCCAGTGTGGCATAACTTTTTTTGTGCCACACTGGTGGAAGTATTTTTAATTGGGTTAATAGATTGTTTGATAAAATTTAGGTAAAGCTAACGTTATAGTTTTGATGAATTTTTATAAACGATAGACATCCTAAATCCTTTGTGCAAAAGAACCAATGGTGAAATTCGGCTCTGTCTCGCCCCGTCAGCCGTCAGCCGTCAGCCGTCAGCGGTCAGCCGTGAGCTTTTCGCTCACGCTGCGCGAACAGCTTATTTTATTCAAAACCACCGATCTAGTACCGTGGGTGTAGCCCATAAACTGTTCCCGTAGCGTGGCCACGCTGCTTGAGGTGCGAATGGCCAAGGCTAATGGCTGATAGCTGATAGCTGTTCGCGTAGCGTGCGCGTAGCGCATAAGCTTATAGCTTATAGCTGAGTGCTCCCCTGCTCCCCTGCTGTGGTCACCAGGAAGTATGGTTATTGCACCGAATTTGATATCAGGCAATTGACCAACAGGCTCTACTGCGGTTCCACCCAACGAAACTGGTAGGGTAAATCTTTCGCGCCCCATACCAAATTGCCAGCAGCATCAAAACCCCGATCTAAGGTATCCATACCTTCTTTGTGGAGTATAATGGTATTGGTGATGCTAACTGCTCCTCTGTAGTTAGTTGGACAACCATCCTCTGGTGTCTGGCCGATGTAGTTCTCACCCACTGGCTTCAAAAATACACTGCACACCGCTTTACCTAAGTTATTTGAGGGTATCACTCGCTCCCGATCAGATTGATTGCACAAACCAATCAGCGTTTTTGGGTTTTGAGGCTTAAACCCTCTAGATTCGACACTCTCGCCATTCTCACTGACAGCTATACGCAAAAATCGCTGTCGGTAAGGAGAGTTAAGGCGTTTGGAAAGCGCTTGTTCCTGATACAGAAATACAGATCTAGGAGGGTTGAGTCCAGCATCAACAGTCTCTAGGTTGACAGTACAGGTGGTGATGCGGACATTAGGAGAATCTGGGTTAGCTCTGGCTTGCGCCGAGGTATCCATTACCCCAACTAGATGAGACACAACCTCTTTAACCTGTTGCTCAATCATGACTAATTCAGCAACAGCATTACCAGTACTTGTTGCCATCCACAAAAAAGCGATCGGCTTCGCCGCGCCAAAGGCGATCGCTACCCCTGTCCGAAGGCTATTGTTCTTCACGATTACATTCACACCCCAGCAGACTCTTTATCAAAAGTTGTGTTCAAGTATATTACCTGAAGGGGTGACGAAGATTAGCAGGAGTGTAAAGTAATATTGTTTAATATTATTTCTGTTTACATCGTCAACTGTAAACATTGATGGGAAGATGGGGAGATGGGGAGAGAGTCAATTGAGGCAATTGCAAGTTGTCAACCGATGCTACCAGATTTGATATAATCCCCCCAACAGTTCTTGAGTTCACTTACCTGCACCT
>NZ_JAAHHX010000426.1:0-1905 GCF_010672065.1 Moorena sp. SIO4A1
TATCCTTAGTGACTGGATTTTTGGCTTGGCCAGTGATGGGGATTATTTTGGGCATCAAGGGCAATGAGTGGGCATGGAAAAGTCGCCGTTGGAAGAGTATCAAAACCTTTAAGCGCCATCAACGGGTTTGGGCGCTCACATCATTCGTCATTATTGCTATCATAGTTACCCTACTATTTTTATTTTTAGAGCTGATTCGTAAACTCGCACTAAACCTTGTAGGATAAGGCTTGCGCTAAAATAGAACAATTGAACTATTTAATAGCTAAAAGACAATCATAGCAAGGCTTTCATACTTCTTAAGATGTACTTTACGAATTAGCTCTTAGTATTGTTTATTGGGATAGCCTCCCTAGTGCCGTGGTGAATCACCTATTGCTCAACTGTAGCATTCGTGTGTTCAGTGCATCCGTGTGTTCAGTGGCTTCGATACTAGTTCCAGGTTAAGCCTCGCAGCCAAACCCCTAAAAATAGGGATAATACGGTATTTAACCGTACAAATCAGACAGGGATATTTACTAGCGCTATGGTATAATTTAAATAGGACACAGAGTGAAAGCGACCATGCCAAAAAAAGTAGGAGCAACCAGGAAGATATCGACTCAAATCGTCCCTGTAGTGGGGATGGCAAAGTCGGTTGAGCTTGAGTTACTGTCTACCATGAAAAAACTTGGTGTGGTTCGCTCTGAGTCTTACAACAAATTGGGAAGCATTAGCTACTGGGGACTCGACTGGAAAAAAGCATACCCAGAAGTCAGGAGTTTTAGAAATCCCGAATCCCTGGGATTGCCCTCTAAATTGATGGAATGGACGGTCAGTGATGTAGCCAAGGCCATTACAGCGAGCCAAGCTGCTTGCACTGAAGCGGTAATTAAAAAGGTTTACAAAAGGTTCCCTGGCAAGGATGACCAAAAGAAGCGGAAAGAGCTTTGCAAACAACTTAAGACCGTAGCTTTCCTCGATAACTCCCTCTTACACAGATTTGTCAGAAAGGAATTTCAGCGGGGACATTCTTGGGGTAAAAACCAGATAGTCTATCAACAAGGAGGGTACAAATGCAAAAGACTTTCCCGTAATACTTACCAGTTAGAACTAGCTGGATTAAAAAGAGGGAAGAGGAACAGGATAGTTGTTAGGTCTAACCGAAAAATAAAAGGACAAATAAGGTTAATCCACAACCAACTCCTACAAAGATTTGAAATTCACTTCTTGGTAGACTATGGAACCGTAGAGATTTCATCTGAACGTCGGAGTATAGGAGTAGACAAGGGTTACACTGAGGCTTTCTATGACTCAGAGGGTCAAGCTCATGGAAAAGAACTAGGAAAAGTAGCCACCAAAAAGTCTGAGCACATATGTGCAAAGAACCGGAACAGGGGTAAGCTTTGGGCACTTCATAGAAAACTAGAAAAAATAGACCCGGCCAAATCGGCTCGAATACTCGAAAATAATCTGACCAGAAAAACAGAAAATCGCCGTTACAGAAAAAATCAATCAGAACTGACGGCGATAATAGGAGCAGCCTCTAAGTCTCTTTTTAATGGGGAATCTTTAAAGGTATTTGCTGTTCGCGAAGCGTGGCCTACGGCCTCAGATTTAACACAACCAATCCGAAACAAACGTCAGAGTAGCGCCGTGTCCCGCAAACTTAATAGTTGGATGAAAGGAGTGATGCGGGACTCTTTACAAAAATGGTCTAATTGGACTGGCTCGGTTGTTACAGAAGTTCAGCCTAGTTACACGTCGCAAATTGACTCCAGGAATGGCACCCTGTTGGGCAAAAGGACTGGGGACAATTTTACCGGATTTGATGGGGTCGTGTTGTGCGGCTTGTTCCTAGTAGGAGCTGCCTATCCCAGGCAGGGTATGACTAGGGGATTCGCGGGGAAAACCCCGAACTCTAAC
>NZ_JAAHHX010000427.1:0-1904 GCF_010672065.1 Moorena sp. SIO4A1
TCCTATTAGTTGTGATGCGTTTGCTAACCCTGAGGTTAGGTTTACTTGACCCTGTGCTCCAACAGCAGATTGAGGGATTATCGATTACTCGATTGGAGGAATTGAGTGAAGCGTTGTTGAATTTTGAGACAGTAACGGATTTAGCGGTTTGGTTGGAGCACGGCTGAGATTGAACTGTTAGTGTTCACCCCTAGGATTTTTCGTGGGAACATGATTTTGATAAGACCTGATTAGATCAGGTCTTTTTTAGATCTTATCTAAATCAAAATTGCTCCGGTATCATAACTTGACTCAATAAACAAGATCCAGGTGCAATAAATTTTATGGTTCAGATTTAATACAGTGTCTGAGATAGTATTAACTTTGAACAATTTGCCTTGGCCTACGATAACATCTGTAAATACCCTGGTTGACTGACAAAACTAATCAAGCACGTACTCGTACGTTTGTATTTTGAATTCCAGTCGATACCGTCGTTTATCATGTTGTGTTCGTGAGGCCATCACTGGGTCAGGATCATGATTACTCGTAAAACGAACCCGACGAATCAGTCTCCAGCCATTTTCCAACGAGGCTTTGACCCACTCCCAACCAATCCGAAAATAGCTGTTTCCTCGAAACCAGTGTGTGTCTACCCATCGACGTTTACCTGTTTCAACGACCTCAACCCCTTGGGCTGTGACATATAACGTAGCAACTGCCAGGATGAACCATAGCCGAGATAAAGCAGGAACTGAGCGAATTTGGGATTTTTGCACATTCCAACCATTGGACTGGTCATCCAAGAAATTTTCCTCGATATCAAAGCGCAATCCATATTCTTGAAAGGATTTAAGAGTGGTCTTTTCATCACTAACAATGGCCCAAAACTCACCATTGACATTGTTACGACCGAAGACGAGATGGACCCCACCATACCAGTACTCCTTGTGGAGTTTGACATTGTGAAAGCAGAGGGCTTCACCTCGCTTGAAATGGAAATCTTTAAGCTGACACCATCCTTTTCCGGCTCGCCAAATCCAACTGTCCTTTTTCAAACGAATCCGATAGTGCCAGCCCCATTGGGTTGTCATGGCTTTCATTAAATCGGTGTGGACAAAGCCTCGATCTGCCAGTAAAACGACCTTAACCCCTTTGGGCAAGAGGTGTATGGCTTGTTGCAACATCTCGCGATAATCGTTGAAGGATACAGAAGCACTGCGATGTTCGAGCACTCGCCAGACCACAGGCAAGGCTCGTCCCCGATGCACCACAACCAATCGCACCAGGCAATATTGATCCCAGAACAGTGAGGTGTCCAAACTCAAATAAATAGTGTCATCCTTCCAATCCGCCAAAGCTGCTTGAATCAAAGGTTTGTACAATCGATGGATGTTAATTCGAGCATTATGCAGCCAGCGTTGCATCCGGCGTTGCTTGCTTTGGGCATATTGGCCTCTACATGGAATCTCAGGAATCCAACGGGTCAAATTTACCTCCCCTGTTTTGATCACGGCCACCACCATCCACAAACAGGTTGTCAGGTGGCTCAGGTGAGCCCAGTCACTGGGTTGATCTATCCAGCTCTTCAAGGCATTGTATAGACGGGAGTTTTTTTCACAGCATTCCTTGGGTATGAGTGGTTTCTATCCTTAGAATGCTGGCTCCCACTCACTTTAGTCAAGGGCGGCTATCTCTCTCCAGATAAGTATTTGAGCACTTTTGACTTCATTTTTTGTCAGTCAACCAGCCCAATACCTCTTGGGTAAGACGAGTAGCAATTGACGCTGTTGCACCAGTTGTGGCTGCTTGGGATTTAGGCAAAGGAGCTAACCTAGCCTACACCGAATACGGGGCGAAGAACCAACTAACCTTCAACCAACTAACCTTCAACCAACTAACCTTCAACCAACTAACCTTCAACA
>NZ_JAAHHX010000428.1:0-1903 GCF_010672065.1 Moorena sp. SIO4A1
AGTAGTGGGCTGACTACACCTCCCTGTGGGGTTCCTTGCTCAGGAAATTCCAGGTCAACTCCGGCCTTAAGGCATCTGAATATCCCAGTCTTCAAACTTGCTGGTGCAATTAACCTGTCCATGATGGACTTATGGGAAATGCGGTCGAAACACTTTTTAATGTCTAGTTCTATTACTCTCTTGTTGATGCCTTTGCAGAACGAGTTTAAGTTTTGGAACACGTACTTTTGTACATCATGAGCACTTCTACCTGTCCTAAATCCGTAACTACGGGCGTGGAATGTGGCTTCGTGTGCTGGTTCGAGGGCGAATTTTGCTAGACATTGCCATGCTCTGTCTGTGATGGTAGGTATCTTGAGTTTTCTTATTTTCCCATTTTTCTTGGGAATTGGGATTTCGCGAAGACCGGAGTGGTGCCAGTCAAGGGCATTTCCCTTCATTATCTCAAGTACTTTAAACCTTTCATTACAGCTCAGTGCGGTTTTGCCGTCTATTCCGGCGGTTTTCTTGCCCTGATTGAGCTGAGTCACTTGACGTATGGCCAAAAGTTGAGCTGAGCGGGATTTCAGAATCAGTTTCTGTAGAGACCGAGCTTTCCTCAAGTCACCAGCTTTAACTGCTTTATATACGCGCCTTTGTAGGCGGAAAAGGTTTTTCCGGAGTTGTTTCCAGTTTTGTCCTTTCCAAAGGTCACTAGATTTTTGTCTGTGTCTACCCATACTCTCCATTGGTTTGTATATTCTGAACACCCGTGCCCAGTTTTGAACACATCTTACCCGGTGGTGGGGATTAGGCTTTGGCATAGCTTACTGAGGTTACGACCGTTCCTCCGACCCTTTTGTTTATTGCCACCGTTTTTACTCGTTCCATCATCCAGATTGTTTTGATGATTTAGGGCAGTCCGGAGATGAAACCTTAGAATAGTGGAGCCTTACTACAAAATTTTTAACCCTTTTACCCATAGCCGACTAACTATAAAGGCTCCACTATTCTTGCGGTAACTTCTAACCAATTTGCCTATCCTCTTCTCGGGGTTACGACTATCAACAGGAAAACGTCGTGAGAATTAAAGGATGAAGTCCACATGGTTTGTTTCAGATTGTGGCTTCTGCGTAAGACACTTTTCTAGGACTTGTTTGCCCATGTCATCTCCTCCTTAGCGGTAGGGAACCTAATCTGTTTCAGTCCTAATTCCGCCCTGATGCCAGCGTCACTCTGTAGGTTGCCGCCTACTCGGTGTGGCCAGATAGAGAGTCACTTGTCCCTTCAAGGGGTGGATTTTCACCACCATCCGGAAGATAGTTAGGATTTTGAGGTGTTATCCTCACGAATCCCCTCACTCATACCCCTCTAGCTTCTAGAGGCTCCTAGTGAGAACGAGCCGCACCCGGTTACGCAGTAGACTAAAATGGAAGCTGCTGCGATCAAAGCTCCAATGGTAGGGTCAACTCCAAAAAATACATCAAGGGTCTTGGCAGCTGCAGCAAATTGTGCGGCAGTATAGGCTCCGATAAATACAACAGTGATCACAGCAACAATCAATGTGATTATTCGTCTGCCTTGAGGTTTTTTGACTGTAGAGCCTAGGAACTCCGGAATAGTTTGGGAGTTTTGCTCTCTGGACATCTGGTTTATTTTATCCGGGAAAAAAGTCCAAAAGGTTAAATCACCTAAGAACCAGGCAATTACCATCAGCAGAGCAGAAACTCCCATGGAGTAAGCCATTCCAACGGTTCCGATCATAATCCATCCACTGTTTCCCGTTGCTCCAGCACTTAGACCGACAAAGACTTTTCCAAAAGAGCGTGAGCCAAGTAAGTAGTCTGATTCTGTATTATCGGAAGATTTAGCAGCTAGAGCCCCAATCCACAAAAAAATTACTAGAAACAATCCAAAACTGAAA
>NZ_JAAHHX010000429.1:0-1897 GCF_010672065.1 Moorena sp. SIO4A1
TCTTGAGCTTCTTGGATTACCCCTTCTGGAGCAAAAAGATTATCTAACTCCGGTAATTCTGGCAAATCAGCCCGAAATACTGATTTTCCTAGCAAATCCGCTAATGGCTCTGGTATTCCCTTGCCTTGTTTGTGTCCTGGTGCATAAAAGGCTGTATGGGGCTTCTGGGCTGATGCCCGCAGAGCGTCTAATAAAGGTGTCTTTTCCTGAGAAGGTGGTCGATTATTCACAAATTTTTCCCAATGGCTCTAGCATATCGAAAATTGAGCCAATTTTAAACCTTTGTGAGGGGAGCGGGGATTAAAAACCAGTGTGCTAGGGGAATCGCGAAAAGTGATATCCTTGATCAGATTATCAAGTAATTTGTCAGTTAATGATCTCAACTATTACTGACTCACTACAAATTCCGTTTATTGCTAGTAACGAATAATCAAATACTAGTCCATACACTGCTAGATAAGAGCATGGATAAATTGCTGGCTGATTGATAAGCAAGATATCAATAATTTTTAATTTATATTATCTCCGAAAGTTCGGAGCACTGATAGCTTAGACGTTTCAGATCACTTTATAATCCGAGATAGTCTCTATCCATACCCTTGCTCCACAATGTAGGGGATTATCAGGACGATACATTACTCGACATGGTCCATTGACTTCCACGGTATGACCATAAGTGTTTTTAGACCCTCGTTTGACGGTAATCACAGGGTTGCGCTCTCCGGTCTTGAGATTTTGGCGAATCACTTTCTGGTTAACGTGAATCACTGCAGGAGTGTAATTTGTACGCTTTGACCAGTTCCGCTTTGGTCCGCGAGTGCCGGGAGTGACCACTGGCATGCCATCAAACAGAGGAATCACCCAAGTTCTACCCACTTTATAGGCTCCTTTGACTCTGCCTTTGCCCAGAAGGTAACGGACGCGAGTGGCGGAAACACCTAGTAAATTGGCGGCTTGTGCAGTGGAAATCATCATGGCGGTTTAACCATTGCGTTTACTATACTGTTATTTATAGCATAATTTTAATTAAAATGTAAGGACTAAAAAAACTATTGCATTTTAGCAATGTAAAATACTATAAGTGCTATAAATAGGGTAAGTGTGGTAAATAGGGTAAGTGTAGGGAAGTAGGGAAAAAGTATTGCTAGGTATGAATGGAACTGGAGTACAGAAAAACTATTGCACTCTAGGAATAGATTGAGTTAGTGGTTGTTCAAGGCTTGATACTGATGACTGATATGGGAAAAATGCGATGCTCAGTACGAGCTGCTACGCTCCGGAAGCGTTTGGCCAAAGGCCTCCGCTACGCGAACGCAAAGCGTGGCCTACGGCCTCAGCTTCCGCGCTTATGCGATCGCAGTATCTTGTTAGTAAGACAAATACCAATTAACGTAGGGTGGGCAAAGCCATCTCATCCTTAATACTCATTGGAACCAAACTGTTTTTGCCCACCCTACAAGTAAGCCCACTAATTAAAGTAGGGTGGGCAAAGCCATCTAATCATTAATACTCATTGGAACCAAACTGTTTTTGCCCACCCTACAAGCTTGCTGCTTACTCTTCCCCCGATTCCCGATTCCCGATTCCCGATTCCCTGTTCAAGACTAATCTGATTCAAGACTAACGACCAAATTCTAATCGTACCATCCTCCCCACCACTAACTAGAGTGTTTCCATCTGGACTAATAGCAACTGACCAAACCCAGCCATCATTTCCAGAGAGAGTGCGCAGCAATTGTCTACTGTCTACATCCCATAGCTTGATAGTTTGATCACTGCCAGCACTAGCGATAGTTTTGCTATCGGAACTAATCGCAATGGAGAGAACTGGTGCGGAGTGACTTTCGAGGATAGCTAATTCTTCGCCACTGTTAATATCCCACAACTTGACGGTTTT
>NZ_JAAHHX010000043.1:0-58020 GCF_010672065.1 Moorena sp. SIO4A1
GAGTAGTTAAAAAAACTAGAGCTAAATTTCCTTCCAAGAAACCAATACATAAAGGAATTGGAGCCAAAAGTGAAACACGAACATTCTATGTAATCAATACTGCTTAGAGCTTAACCGAACCGTATTGGGAGTAGGGAAAAGAGAACAAAAATTCTCACAATTCATTTAGGATTGGTATATTTGATTATTTAAGGTTAGTAAGATTTAAGGTTTAAGGTTTAAGGTTTAAGGTTGCAGGTTTAAGGTTGAAGGTTTAAGGTTTAAGGTTGCAGGTTGAACGCGCACGCGTGTCTAAAGGCCAAGGTTTAAGGTATAAGGTTGTTCGCGTGGGTGCATCTCATATTTGTAAAAAAGTGCGGTAGGCTGCGTTAGGGGCGAGCTCACCAAAAAAAATGGCGTTGCTGAATCAAGGAATGAATGCATGATCATCTGGTTGTGGTCAAGCCCCCTAAATCCCCCAACTTTGGGGGACTTTGAAAGTCTTTTTCCCCCCAAAATTGGGGGGCTAGGGTGTGTTTTCTTGCCTCGGAGATCCCCCGTTGGTCCCCCTTAAAAAAGGGGGACTTTGACTATGGCTCCCCCCTTTTTTAAGCTATCCATTAGGCAAAAGTAGTCGAAACGGTGATAGAGACTAGGATGTAGAAGCAAGTTGTGAACCTTCAAACAAATGGTAGAAGGTCGTTTGCCCTCGCCAGAGAGTTTTCAGGCCAGGTTCACCATCTCCACTACGAGCCAAAAATCCACCCAAGCGCGCAATCGCTCATCAGAGCTTGATGAAGAGTAGGAGGTTTTTTCGAGCGGTTTTTGGGTTGAAATTTACGTCGCAAGAGTTTCCATTCCGCTGGAGAGAAAACAACTTGGCAAGAAGCATTCGGATTAAGTCGAGCGAGATTACGTCAACCACATTAGTCGCCAAGCAACAATGTTATAAGTAGCCAATGCTTTGAGTAAACGCTCTCGGGTTTGGAGTTGAAGTTTTTCGCGCGCGTCAACCACTTTTTAGCGGTTTTGTGAAAGCGTTCTATAAGCCATCGATAGCTATACCACCGTACACATTGCCAAGCTTGTTGGAAGTCATCAATGGGTAGAGTAGTGAGCAACAACCAACGAATAGGTTGACTACCATCAGCCGGTTTCTCCGTTTCTTCTACCAGTAGTACGTTAATTTCCACTGGATGGAGATTGTGAGGTTTGGGGTGATGCATGAGGTACTTCCAGTGTGACTCTCATCCCTCGGATTTGCAATGTTGCTTGACGAGCTCGACGTTTGGGATTACGCTCCAAGTTAATGGTCATTGTACCTAAAATTGACCCTTGTTCAATCATCGGTAACAGATATCCCATCTCCTCTTTCACTCTGCGGTTATACTCTCCTCTAATCAGTAATTCGCTATTGGCAGAGCGCTTTTGGGCAAATAACTCAAAGATATCAGCCTCACGATCTGCAACATGTATAAGCTGGATTTTTTCGGCTAGTCCTTCTTCGGCTCCTTTAGCTGTCTGTAACCATCGATAGCTTTCTTTTTCTTGAATTGGTTTTTTCTTGCGTTCTTTTTTCTTTCCACTCCTTTGCTTTCTTGTCCAACTCTGCTGATGTAGCATTCCCAATGGTTCTCCTTTGCTACTTACTGCTATACAGCTATGAACTTTGATTCCTTGTTGAGGAGTCTGATTGATATATCCCAAATCTTTGGTTGCTTCATGTGTTGTATACTCCAAGTCGGTCGTATCCTGTATAGCCAGTACTACTCACGGCGACCGACACACCTCCTGACTACACCTTCCCTGTGTGAAGCCAATATTTGTGTTTTTTTCACTTTCTCATTTGACCAAAATCTGTAGATACTTTGGCTTTTGTTCGCATTACCACTCGCTTTCGGTACTGTTTCTCCTGGATGTTCGCGCTATGAGCAACAGTGTCTTTCTCAATCTTTTGGCATGGCGTATGTCCTGAAAAATTTTGGATTTATTTCCTGGCTTATCCAATCCTTCATTTGTTCTTCTTCATCCCCTGATTGACTTTTCCTCTGATACTCTCACAACCTTAGCCTTGCTGTCCACAAAGTGCGAACACGATTGTTAAGTTGATACTACAACTGGGAAAGATTGGGCGGCGCAGCGGAGGTTGAAGCGCTCCCTACGGTATCTTGCCACGCCAGTACAGTGTTTGGGTGGGGAGCAGCTTCAACCCGCCCAATAAGCGCGAAGCGTTTCCCAGTGGCGATAGCTATGATTTGGCCTAGCCTCTCTAAGAGTTGGCAATCGCACTCTTGGGAGACCCCTATTCGTCTAGCGATCGCACTTCTTATTTTGCGATCGCACTTCTTATTTTGCGATCGCACTTCTTATTTTGTGATCGCAGTCTTGGGAAACCCCTATTCGTCTAATAATGGCTCTCACCACTCCTCTCCCAATCCTTGCCTAAATCCTAGTCTCTATCACCGTTTCGACTACTTTTGCCTAATGGATAGCTTAAAAAAGGGGGGCTGGGGGGGATCATAATCTTGCGGAAAACTTTGAAAACACGCCCTAGGGGGGCAAAACCATACCCAGAATCAGCAACGCCAAAAAAATAGCCGTAGAAATACTATCCACGGCTATTTAAATGACTTATGTCACTGAGTTCCCAAACCGAAACTGATGTGATCTTATTTGATTGAGCTTGGTCTTTCGGCCACCCTACGGGACCAGACCGGAGCCAAGGCTCTGGGGGGAAGCCCCCCCAGAAATTAAGGTGTTATGGCAACAGCCAATACTTCATCATGGTTGTCTTCACTTCCCCTGGAGTTTCAGTAGGTTCCAAAGGGCTCCAGTCGGCAATCTCCCCATAGCCAAGGGAATAAAACCTTTGCATACTATGGATTACGGCTTGACGAGGACCTTTTAGAGTGTGCTCAACAGGTTGTTTCTTGAAGTTTTGGTTAGAGTATTTTGACATAAGTCAGAACTTGAAATCATTGTGGCTTTATATTAATTATTGTAATGATTATAATTTAAGTTGTCAAGGGTTTTTATAAGTTTTTATTTGGAAGTTTTAGAGATAGTTAAAAAAAATGATTGGAGCAGGGAGACTATGTAATAATAATTGAAATTATAGCGTTTATAGGACTCATGATGTACATATAATTATTTTACTACTGGTTGTTCCCTGTTCCCTATTCCCTGTTCCCTGTTCCCTGTTACCTATTCCCTATTCCCTGTTACCTATTCCCTGTTACCTATTCCTTATTGCCTATTCTCTGTTCAAAACTTCTGATGCTATAGTTATGCTAAATCAGCAAGACTATGACAGAGTTTAGCCAGGGTAATAAAACTAAAAAACTAACTATCGCCGCTTCTTAAAAAGGTGTATAAACAGCGAAAAAGGCTTTGGATAAGCTAGGATTTGAGTTAAAAAGTAACTTTCCAAAGTCACAAGGGATAAGTCACTATACAGTTACAAAATTTTTTAAGTCAGAGCCAATTCAGCTTGATTTATTTAAACGGATATGCGAGGGATTGACCCTAGACTGGAAAGAAATTGCGGGAATAGCAGAAGAACAAGCATCAGAACAGCTAAACAAAACTGATGGCAGTAGCTCAGAGCTGGTGAAGGGTGTAGAGCAAAGTGAATCCCTGAGCCAAAAAGAGACTGTAATCGAGAGACACAGTGAAACAATCAAAGCTGTTCTTGTATTAGAAGGAGATATAAATTCAGTTCAACCTTCAAAACTGATTGAATCTATTTTACAACAATCTTCAGGATACACGATCAACATTATTGATATTAAAACCAAGCCGCTTAATCCTAGAGTGCTCTCAAGAGGCGATTGAACAGCTTGAAGCTCGGATAAAATCAGAAGACCTAAAAGAATTAAGCGGTTTTCCTATTAAAGATATTCAAATTTTGAACGAAAGGTCAGATGATGAAGAAAATAGCAACCTTGATCATAAATGGCGTCTAGTGGCAGAGATTACCAGCAGTGGAGCTGTGGGTCGAGATTTGAGGGGTGCGGACCTTAGTGATGCCGACCTCAGTGATACGAAGCTTAGTGGTGCTAATCTATGTGATGCGGACTTGAGGGGTGCAGACCTTAGTGGTGCCGACTTAAGTGGTGCCGACTTCAATGATGCAGACCTGAGTGGTGCCCACCTCAGTAGTGCTAACCTGATTCGTGCTAACTTGATTCGTGCTAACTTGAGTGGTGCCAACCTCACTGGTGTTAACCTGATTCGTGCCAAGCTGATTGGTGCCAATTTCAGTAATGCCAACCTCAGTGGTACTAACCTCAGTGGTGCTAACCTTAATGGTGCCGACCTCACTCGTGCCCAGCTCAGGGATGCTAAAGTCAAAAATGCCCGATTCGCATATATTTTAGGAATTGATGAATCCACCAAGCTTGAGCTAATTAAAAGAGGAGCAATTTTTTATAATTTTCCAGCTTAACCCTCTGAAATTAGTTCTTGAAACATTACCAGTTATGTGTATTAAAAAAAAGCGATCGCTTTTTTTACATAACTGGTAATTCGACGGATAATTTATGTGTATAAAAAAAAAGCGATCGCATAACTTACATAACTGGTAATTAGTCTAAAGGTAGGTGAACCTAAAGGATAAATCCTAATTTTAAATTCTTCAGCTAGGGTTTAAACAAAGCGACCAATCACTTTTTTATAAAGTTCATATTCAGGGGAAGGATCCATGATTTCTAGCTTCCCAGGATTGTAGGTAAGGCGTAAGCAGCGATAGTTTTACAATTTATTGAGTAATGTTTAATAGTGTTGCTAACTGATCCCATAGCGTTATATTCCTTATAATGCTGGGGTAAAGGGAGTGATGGTCATAGGGAGAGTGCTTTGGAATTATAGTTATTTTAGCAGTACAATTTAATTAGAAGGAGACTAGTTATGAATCAAGCAATGACACTAATCAGGAGTAACGATTATGAAAGATTACAAGAACAACGATGTAGTCAACTCTTATGAAATTCTGAAACGAGAGGAAGGGTATACTGACAACCGTAATACAGAAGAAGTCTTTTTAGCAGACCTGACTGGAATAGAAGACCCTGACCGGATTTTTGAGGGTGTAGTTGACCGTGACACTGGGATGGGACGCACCTTGGAGAAGTTGAGAACTAGCAAACTATCCGGTGGCAATGTCACCGGTGGCGATATTTACGATAATTGGTATCAGGCTGAAGTAGTGGGTGAAGAAGCAGTTGGAGGAGAAACGCCCACTCCTGACCAAAATGTAACTGAAGACTTGCTGGAGTCCATGGGAATTTCTTCAGTTGATGGTGAAGCTGTCCAAACTCGAGACAAGTTAGAGGTTCGCGATCACCTCCGCTGGGAGCTGAACCCTGAATCTTCTGAAGATTACTCCCAACACTTGAAATAAGTTCCTGTTGGCAACGGATGGCTTAACGGATGTCAGGGATGGGGAGAGGGATTGATGGTTTTTTGCGAATCCATTAGTTTGGGAATTGATTAGTTTGGGAAGATCGGGACTTAAACTCTAAAAAACCTCTAAAAGAGGGGAGAGTTGCTGCCAACCTTAGTTTTCCCCTCTAGTTCAATCCCGATAAATCAGACAACTACAGCTAAGGATAAAATGATTATTTATACTCAAAAAAAATAAGTAATTTTCTGGCGGCTTCTGTGTTATATATATACTACATTTGAAGCATGTATTTGGGTTGATCAATTGGAAAAATTAACGTAAAGTCTTGAAAGTAATCTCAATCATAGAATAGTGAAACAAATTTTACTGAGAAGCTTTAAAGCTTTGGTGATGACAGTTATGTTGATGCTTTCGATAGTAGCATCACTGACTAGTTACCCCGATCTAGCCCTAGCCCAAACATATCTTAACTTCTCCAGCCCTGGTTCTCAGGTTGAAATCCTACATCCAACTGGTTTTGTTAACCTAAATAATGGCTCGTTCACACCTAATTTTGGAGCTGTAGCTAACATTTTCAATGGCAATGGACTGACTGGTAGCGGCACGGAACTGGATCAACTCCACGTAGCTGGAGGAAATTCAGATAACTTTCTCTCAGCGAAGCTAAATCATTGTGCAACGGCAGCTGATGTAAACTTTGACTTTGACTTTGGCAGCCCAGTCGTCTTGAATACACTAGCCCTATGGAATTACAATGCTTTCAATACAACGGCAACTAATCGGGGTATCAAAGACTTTATCTTAGTTCTCTCTAACAAAGCAGATTTTAGTGATCCAGTTTTTGAATCTTCAACCCTAACTCTGCCTAAAGGACCTGCAACCAATATTCCGGCTACTATCTTCTCTTTTCCTAATGTGAAAGCTCAGTTTGCCAGAATCGATGTTGTCTCCAACTATGGACCGACAAGTCTGATTGGCTTATCTGAGGTTCGTTTTGCCAAGATGGTTAGTAACACAACACCTAACTCGTCTCCTGCTCCACAACCTGAATTGCCCAATTGCGTGAATACAGATTGCAATTGTTCAGATTTCAGTACTCAAGCTGAAGCCCAACAGGTGCTTGATGCCTTTCCCGGCGACCCGCACCGGCTAGACCGTGATAAAGATGGTATCGCTTGTGAGTCACTGCCCTAAACAAAGTGGGCGTTGCTGAATCTTCGCGCTGAATAGGAGTAGAGTGGGCATCCTGCCCGCCCGGGAATGAAACAGGCAAGATGCCTGTTCCACGCCTGATGCCCATTCTACCAAGATCGCCGAACGGGCAAGATGCCCATTCTACCAAGATCGCCGAACGGGCAAGATGCCCATTCCACCTAACTATTAAAATCATTCCATTATTGATACTTAGCTGCAACAAGCGCCCTACCCCGGCGAGTTAACGAAACTTAGGGCAATCCTGCCAAATTAAAAAATCTGAGCTTTAATCAAAAATGGAAGCTCCAAAAGGAAAATCTAGGCACGCCATGGGTAGGGTAATTAAAACAGCCATAGGGTTATTACTGGGATTATCTCTCATCCTAGGAATAATAAGCTGTGATAGCGCTAAACTAACGTCAGGGTTTCAACCCTTACCAGCAGTAGCTCCCCTACCGATGCCTCAAATCCCAGAGTGGATTGAACAAATTAGTCCCATCGGCATGGCTGAGCCCCTTTCCCAAATTCGGATTCGCTTCAAAGACCCCCTGATTCCCGTTGAACGCTTGGGAAGTCCGAATCAGCGGGAAATCTTACAGAAATTTGAAATCATACCCCCTATCCCTGGGAAATTTCGTTTCTTAACCCCACGGATGGTAGGATTCCAAGCTGACCAAGCTCTGCCTCTAGCCGCTCGTGTCCAAGTTACCATCAAAGCAGGATTAGCTGACCTAAACAATCATAGTCTAGAACAAGACTTAGCCTGGACCTTCAATACTGCCCCGATCCAGTTAACCAATTTGCCAGCAACTCAGCGGAATCCAGAAGCGGAACCAGAACCGATTGCTCTGGAGCCTAAGTTAGAGTTTACCTCCAATACCCAATTGGATCTCGCTTCAGTAAACCAGCACTTGACCATGACACCGAAAGGTCAGACTCAGAGTGTCAAGCTAGATGTAGCCCTTAAGGAACAAGCAGATGTTTCCAATGAGTATAGGCAACCCGCTCAGGAATTTAACCCTTCGTTGCGGCAATGGATTTATACGATCACCCCTAAGCAACCCCTCACTAAAGCTACCGATTACAAATTAGCCTTTGCCCCTGGAGTGCGTCCCGCTCGCGGCAATATCGCGACCGAAACCGCTTTCGTTAGTCAAGTCAAAACCTTTGACCCCTTGACCTATCAGGAAACCACATTTTACGGACAGCCAGAGGCGGGAGGCGCTTATGGACGGTTTGTGAAAGGGGCAGCTCGGTTGGAATTTAATAATGGTTTGCTGGCCTCTTCCGCCATGGAGCATATTACGGTTGAGCCTGCTCCCAAGGAAGCTCCCAAATTGGTGCAAGCTTATGATGGCAATCGATTCGTTAACCTTAATCCTTGGGCATTAGAACCAGAAATTACCTATACCGTTACTCTCGGTGCTAATCTCACTGACCAATTTGGGCAAACCTTGGGTGAACCTGTAACCTTTAAATACCAAACAGGGGATTTAGCAGGGGATATCTGGGCTCCCTCGGATTTGCATATCTTTCCCTCTACCCTAAAACGCAATTCCGAGTCCCTACAGTTGAATATTTCTACAGTCAATTTACCGCAACCGGAGTATAAAGCGGCTTATCGCATCGTTCAACCTACTGACTTGGTCTATAAAGATTCCGCTTATCCCAGTGGCAAGAGCAATGATTTATTACCGAACCCAAGTCAATGGGAGCGTTTCCGGGTAGCGGGAAAGAAAAATAAAACCACTAATATCGCGGTTTCCCTGAGGAAACGACTGGGAGGTTCAACGGGAATGTTGGCCTATGGGGTGCAAGCGAAAACCTATCGCTATCAAGATGGGAATGGAAACGAAAAGTGGTGGGAACCAAAGTATTATGGCATGGTGCAGCTGACCAATTTGGGAGTGTTTGCGCAATGGTTTCCTGATTCGGGTTTGGTGCAAGTGAATCATCTGTCCGATGGCTCACCAGCAGCAGCAACGGTAGAGATATATAAGTCTGAGCTGAATGCTTCCTATCGAGGGTCACCAAAACCCTGTGCGATCGCAAAAACTGACAGAACTGGCACCATCGCCCTAACCAGCCAGGCTCTACGTCAATGTATGAATGGGGCAACGCGCTTCACTAAAGGCCCGAAATTACTGGTAATAGCTAAAGAAGGCAAAGACTGGGCATTTACTCGAACCAATGAATATAGTGGGTATTATGGCTACGGGATTTATTCAGACTGGGACAATGGCAAACCCAAATCCCGAGGCACTATTTTCTCAGACAGACAGCTTTACCAACCAGGAGAAAAGGCTTGGTTCACCGCAGCAGCCTATTATCTGGAAAAAGATAACCTCACCCAAGACAAAAATGCATCTTATCAGGTCACGCTGGTCGAACCCAATGGTAAGAAGACAGACTTAGGCACTAAGACAACCAATGAATTTGGTACCTTCTCCTTAGAATTACCCCTGAAAGAGAATCAACCCCTAGGTTTCTATACCGTTGAAGCCAGGGGAAGCAATGGCAGAGAAATTTCAGGTGGTTTCCGAGTAGCTGAGTTTAATCCTCCTAACTTTAAAGTTGACCTGACCCTTGCTCAAAAATTTGCTAACATGGGCGAGAAGGTGGACGCTAATGTCCAAGGAAATTATTGGTTTGGTTCAAATGTAGATGGGGGTAAGGTTGCCTATTATGTCACCCGCACCCCCTTCTACTTTACTCCAGCAGGATGGGAAGAGTTTTCCTTTGGTCAGCAGTGGTTTTGGCCCCAGGAAAGACCGCAAGTTACCAGTGATGTCCTCCAAACTAATCAAACTTTAAGTGAGTCTGGGGAAAGTAGTCTAACTATTCCGGTGACGAAAGACCTGCCCTATCCCATGACTTACCGGGTGGATGCCCAAGTTACCGATGTCTCGAATCTGTCGGTATCCGATTCTAAAACATTTACAGCTTTACCTAGCGATAAACTAATTGGATTAAAAGGGGATTGGGTGGCGGATGCCGGAAAACCATTCCCTCTAGAAGTGATTGTTACTGACCCCACGGGTAAATTAATCAAAGGACAATCAGTACGCCTGGAACTGCAAGAAATGAAATACAGCAGTGTCACCCAGGTCTTGGCAGGGAGTCAGCGAGAAAAGAATCAGGTGGAATACAAAACCGTGAAAGAGGTAACTGTCCGTTCCGGTAGTAGTCCGAAATCCATCAAGCTCACTCCCCCCTCATCCGGTTCTTATCGAATTCGCGCTAACTTTGCTAAAGCGAAAAATGACTTAGCAGCAACAGACTTGCAAATTTGGGCAACCGGTGGAAACGCAGTGTACTGGGGGTCTCGCTATGATAACTCTCGCCTGGATATCAAACTAGACAAGGATAGCTATAAGCCTGGGGAAACAGCCACAGCCTTGATTCAATCTCCTTATGCCGAAGGGGAATTGTATTTTTCAGTAGTTCGGAACAATACCCTCTATCGCAAAGTAGTCAAAGTTAAAGGGGGTGCGCCAGAGATTAAGTTCAAAGTCACTCCGGAGATGGTACCTAATGCCGCAGTAGAAGCAGTAGTAGTGCGCCAAGGCAAACCCCTCTCCCAAGTTGAGCCGGGGAGTGTAGAAAATCTGGTGCGGATTGGTTTTGCTCCCTTTAATACCAGCTTGGATGATAACTATCTCAAGGTAACAGAGACATTGCAGTCTAAGTCCATTGAACCTGGTGCTAAGCAAACTGTGGAATTAGCATTGCAAGATTCTAAGGGTAAACCTGTAAAGGGACAGTTTACCGTCATGGTTGTCAATGAAGCTATCTTGCAACTGAGTGGCTACCAAGTACCGGATTTAGTAGAGACCGTGTATGCTCAGCAAGATATTTCCACTCGCTTCAGTGATAACCGTCCTAAGGTGGTGCTAGAAAAGCTAGCGATGGAAATGACGCAAAAAGGCTGGGGCTATGGTGGAGGACAGTCTTCTGGGGCAGCTAGTACTCGGATTCGCACGGAATTCAAACCCTTAGCCTACTACAATGGTTCACTGGTAACAGATGCCAATGGTAAAGCAAGGGTAACCTTTAAACTACCAGATAACTTAACCACTTGGCGGGTGATGGCAGTAGCAACGGATGGCAACCTACACTTTGGTAATGGCCAGGCTACCTTTATCACCACCAAGCGGCTGATGGCTAATCCAGTATTACCTCAATTTGCTCGTCCAGGCGATCGCTTTAAAGCTGGGATAGCGCTAATTAATAATACTGGGCAAACGGGAGATTTACAAATTAATGGACAACTGACCGGTGCCGTTCAGTTTGATGGTGGTAAAGGGCCTACGCTGAATCAAAAAACCTCAGCCAAGACCGGAACCAGTGGTTATCGTTTTCCGATGGTAGCCAATAACTTGGGTAAAGCTAAAGTCAAGTTTACGACTAAGCTCAATGGTAATCAGGATGGGTTTGAAGTACCTTTAGCTGTTAAACCGGTTGACATGACTGAGCAAGTGGTGGAATCGGGAGTAACCAGGACTCAAGTAAAAATCCCAGTGAATATAGCTAGTAACGTGGTACCTGACAGGGGAGGGTTAGAGATTTCCCTGGCTAGCACTCTGATTCCTGAAATTACTGCTCCGGCTAAGCAAGTCTTGGATAACGAAGACTTACCCTTCTTAGAACCGGTAGCAAGTAAATTAGCGATCGCATCCAATTTGGAAATACTCGGCAAACAATATGGTCAGACCTTTGCTGAGTTTAACCCTAGCCAACAAGGCACTGAGGCTATCAAACAGTTACAGAAACTTCAGCGACCAGATGGTGGCTTTGCCAGATGGCCCGGACGAAAATCCTCAGACCCCTTTGTTTCTCCCTATGCTGCTACTGCTCTAGCTCGGGCGAAAGCAGCAGGATTACCAGTAGATGCTGGGATGGTGAGCCGTCTCCAGAACTACTTGCAGAAAATATTGGCAAATCCTGGTCAGTATGATTATTGCAAGAGCGTAGTGTGTAAGAGTAAGGTGCGATTAGAAGCACTGATGGGGTTAGCAGAACTCGGTCAGACCCGCAGTGACTTCCTAGGATACCTTTCTGAACAGAGCAGTAACTTCGACCGGGTCACTCAGATTAAATTAGCGCGTTACTTATTCCAGTTTCCTCAGTGGCGGAGCCAAGCCCAAACTTTAGTCAATCAGTTTCAGGAAAGCATCTATCAAACTGGGCGTTCAGCTCGGATAAACTTACCCCAAAGCTGGCGTTGGCTGGATTCTTCTACAACTGCACAAGCTCAAGCCTTGCGCCTATATATCGCCCAAAACAGCTCAGCCGAGGTTCGCAGTAAACTATTACAAGGGTTATTAGAGTTACGGCGAGACGGCACTTGGCAAACTAGCTACGATAATGCCCAAGCCTTGAGTGCCTTAGTAGACTATAGTCGATTACAGCCTACACCCCCGAGCTTTGGAGCAACGGTACAACTAGCCGGGAAAAAACTTGGCTCAGCCCAGTTCCAGGGGTATCAGAAACCTAGTCAATCGATTCAGGTTACAATGGATAACTTACCCCGAGGTCGCCATGACTTGATTGTCAAAAAATCTGGTTCAGGGACTCTACACTACTTAACCAGCTATCGTTATCGCTTACAAGGCAATCAACCCGGTCGGTTTAATGGATTACGAGTAAACAAGACCATACGTCCCGCTAATCAGGAAAAGGTATTGCGAAAGATTGGACTGTATGCTCTCAAAGAGCCATTAACAGTACCAGCGGGACAAGTGTTTGATATTGGCGTGGAGGTGATTACCGATCATCCAGTGGATCATGTCGTGATCGAAGATCTCTTACCAGCTGGCTTAGAAGCCGTCGATACTAGTTTCCAAACTGCTACCCCTTACTTCCAAGCTCAACAGGATAGCTGGCAAATCGATTATCAGAAAATCCATCGCGATCGCATTGTGGCTTATGCCGATCGATTGGAAGCTGGTGTCTATAATTTACATTATCTGGTGCGCTCAGTTACACCAGGAACCTATTTATGGCCCCCTGCCCAAGCACACCTCAACTATGCCCCAGAAGAATTTGGCAGGTCGGCTTCCTCTACGTTAGTGATTAGTGATTAATGATTAGTTAATTATTAATTGTTAATTGCTAATTGCTAATTACCATTTTGCTTTTGCCTTAAATGGCTCTCCTAGGGTGGCTATGATAAATTACTATAAAATAATCGCTATAGCCCTTACTAAGTAAGGTTTTTAGTAATTTAAAAATGCAATTTTAATAAAAGCGATGCAGCGCGGTCTTGGGGGTTTCCACGGGGCTTACAAGGTGCGGACGCAGGTTCCGCACACAGCCCCTCCCCATGAGCGACTGCATCAAGACAATGTATTTTGATTTTATTGAATCCCTTGCTATTTAAGGGGTTAAGCTCATTTAAACTACTAATTTACTATAATCAGTCTAGGAGAGCCCCTTAAATTGACAACTTAAACTTATTGAATACCCTTATGAACTACCCCGCCCTGGACGTTCGCCTTTGGCGTGGCCTACGGCCAGGACGGGGTATCAGCAGACCCGTCTGATGAGCGCGATTTTTGACGCTTCATCTTTCCCAGTTGCTTCATCGATCCAGTATGTTTACTGGTCTTTGAAGTAGAGCTAGAAAATCCACGTTTTTCGAGGTCAGTCCCGTACCCCGGCTGATTTCCATTAGCTGCTTTGAACATCACCATTGCGCTTGTTTTGTCTCTATCAAGTTCAAACCCACAAGCATCACAGCTGTGGTATCTATTTGATAGTTCAGCCCATTCTTTGTGAACTTTTCCACATTTTGGACAGCGCTGAGATGGTTTTAGCTGTCTAGTTGGTAACTGAAGGACAATTCCGCCTTTGAGTTCAATTTTGTAGGTCAGCATTTTATTGATAGTACCGAATCCTACATCTAAAATGGCTTTGTTCAATCCAGCTTTTTGCTTCTTTCTTTTTGACCCTTTTTTTGCTTTTCGGGTCATCCCTTTCGTGTTGAGTTTTTCAGTTACGCCGATGTCATAACGACTAGATAAATCTGACGTAACCTTGTGTTGCCAGTCTTTGCGCGCCAAGCCAACTTTTCTTTTTAACTGGGATTCCTTTTTGTTGGCTTTTTTCCAACGCTTAGACGCCAAAATACCTTTTTTGAAATTAGGAGCTTGCTTTCTACGTTTTTCTTTCCCGGCTGCCTTCACTTTAGGCTCTAGAGTTTTAGTAAAACGCTGGTTAGCTATCTCCTCAAACTCGCTGCCATTGAAGGCTGTGATTGCTGTCTCAGTCCCCAGGTCATAGGCTATGATCTTCTTGTACGTCAAATCAGATTCTGAGCCATATTTAGTTAATGGGGTTTCTGCTTTGACAGTTATTGAAGCATACCAAGCGTTTAGACTAGGCTTATAAGTAATTGTTAAGGTTGTTGGTGTTCCCCAAAACTTTGCCTGCCCACGCATCTTTATAGTGAGACCGAGGTCGTTCAGTGTCAAAGTCCCATGCTTCCCGTCAGTATTCACTTTCCAGCCAGCTTTACTGGGGTAAGTCCATCCGGAGTATTTCCGAATTGGCTTATATTTTGGGATTCCAGCTAATCCTTGAAAGAACCGATTATAAGCCAGGTCTACTCTCTTTAGAGTAGCTTGCAAAGACGTACTATATAACTCCTTATATTCCGGCCAGCATTTTTTGAAATCAGGCAAACAGTTTTGCTGATCAAAATATCCTATAGACTTTTTGTTTACTTTCCACTCATAACGACGATCAGCTATCCCAGCGTTGTAGAGTAACTGGTGCAGTTTTCTCGCATAAAACATCTTTGATGTAGCTGTTTTATTGGGATATATACGGAACGTCTGCCTAAAAATCGCCATAAGTGGAATCACCTCCTTGAATCTCGTGCTATTTGTTTGCTATTATTTTAATATAGTTGATAGTAAATATAAATGTCAAGCATAAAAAGGAAAAAAACTCAGAAAAGAATGAGAGGAGCACCTGATCATTATGACGAACTAAAAAAACAACACGGAATTTGGTTAACAGACACTACTTGGAAATGGTTGCAGTTAGCAGCTAAAGATTCCGGGGTAAGCGTTGGAGAGTATATAGAGAGCTGGGTAAGAAAACAGGCTTCTGGTATTTGTTCGCGTAGCGTGGCCGTAAGCCAAGGGGCTATCCATCCCCCACCTGAAAGTTCGCTTAGCGTGGCCTTTGGCCAGGTGGGAGAATTTCGCCCCCTTAAACTCCCCCTATTTTGTTAAAGTTGATGGTACTAAATTCATATCCGAATCAAAAACCGAATCCCAATAAAAAACCATATGTCCGCCCCTTGGAGGTCAAGCTAATGTTAGAGTTTAATAAATCTTCAGCTATCGACATCGATAAAGGAAATTCGAAAAAAACTAATAATCATGAAACCATTGAAACCGTTGTCAAAACGGACAATCAGGAAACTAAGCCAATAGGCTTAACTGAGCCAAAATTTTGGTCGAAGCCCCTGATTGGACATATCGCCATAACTTCTGTATTGGTTTTACTTATTACTGTAGGAGTCATATTTCTGTATTCCTTAGGTAACTACCAAACCCAAAAGTGGTTGTTGCCCCCAAGAGAACCAGTTGCCTATACTGAGACCATCGCTGATGCTGCTCCCCTTGAACAAGAAAGAATTAGTGACCAAATCCAAGAAATCCAAGCGCGAGACCAAAGACATTTTAAAATGATGACATTCTTCTACAACAATTACTATATGTCTAAGTTAATGACCTATGGTACAGCAATTGTAGCAGGAATTTGTTTACTCTTTATTATTCGATCAGGTTGGAATAGTACTCACCCTTATGTGATTAATATCTTCGTAGTGGTTTCAGCATCAGCTATTCTGTTTGGAAATATTCCGGGATTATTCCGGTATGAGGACAGTATTGTCAATAACAAACAGTTATACCTGAACTATGCATCTCTACAGAATGAGGTAACTAGCTACTTGGTGACAGGCCAAGATATCGATGGGAATCCTAGAGAAATGAAATACTTTATTAATCACATTGATAAGGAATTAAGTCGATTAAATCGACTGCCAATTGGGTTTGAGAGAACTCCACTATTAAATTATCCCACTTTATATAGCAGCTCTCAATTGGATAAGGGACTTTAGTCCTGGGTTATAGGGAGTAGGGAGTAGGGAGTAGGGAGTCGGGAGTCGGGAGTCGGGAGTCGGGAGTCGGGAGTCGGGAGGTAGCTTGCTCATGGGGGGACTCTCATGAGCAACTGCATCAAGACTACGATTGTATAATCAACGAGCTCTAAAAGCTAGGTCGCTTATATAGTCTGCGTTTTAGCTTATATATAGTCTGCGTTTTAGCTTATTTCCTTACCCCCTCAGGCTTGATCGATGAAGATTCTAAGACGAACACAGAATTTCCGGGTCTAGTGTACTGAGGCTCGGAGTACCGATTTCCCCAACTGCGCGAATCACTAAATCAGGGCATTTGCGTCCAGGGTCAAGGCAAGAAGCAATAAGCATATGCTTATTGATAAAAAGACCGCGTCATTCTCAACAAATTAACTCTATTGCGAGTACAGTTCTACGAGATTATAGGGGTTTCGAGCCACGATCAACCGATATCCAGCCAATGCACATTATGAGCCATTTTTTCTTGCGCTTACCCTGGTAATTAGGCGTTGCTGAATTAAGGAATGAATGCGGGATAATTTGGTTTTATTAAAGCCCCCTAAATCCCCCGAGCGAGCAATCCCTCGCTCGGGGGACGCAAGAGAGTTTTGTTCCCCCCAAGCGAGCAATCCCTCGCTTGGGTGGCTAGGGGGGCGTGCGCCATACCCAGAATCAGCAACGCCGGTAATTAAGCCTCTTTCTCTGGGTTAATTGTTCAAGTTATTTTACACGGTTCCTAAGTAGTCGGTTTGCAGCCAAGAGGCTGTTTAAACCACTGCCCTCCCAGGGAATAGAAGATCTGATAAATGCACCATTCACTAGCTTATAATAATTATCATCAGTGCCGATTAACCAGACATTCTCCGATGCATCTACTGATATCTGCTTGCCCTCAGAGCCAGATGGAGTCTGTACAAATGATCCGTTCTTTAGCTCATATGTATTGGTGTCCGTTCCAATTATCCAAACCGTAGTAGTGTCGTATACGGAGATCTCCAGTGCTTTAGAGCCAGATGGAGTCTGTACAAATGATCCGTTCTCTAGCTTATATGTATTGGTGTCCGTTCCAACTATCCAAACTTGGGTTGGATCAGCTATACCAACAGATATGCGAATAGCTTTACTGCCCTGCGGTTGTTGAACAAAGCTATTTCCTTCAAGTTTATAAGTGAATAATTCTCCAGCCCCGATTGCCCAAACATTTTCACTGTCACCAACTGCTATTTGAACTGCTTCAAAATCTGGGTCTACCCTTTGCCAACCCTGTAATGAATATTTGAAAACTCTTTGTTGATTGTCAATGCCAAAAGCGGTACCATCAGAACCAACAGAGATGTCCAGCATGGTCTCGAAGTCACTCATATAAAACTCCTGTGAGTGTGGAAACTACATGTATGTATTTGCAGATTGACTGAAAAAAGATCAGTGTCATTAATTTCAATCAACACATTTATATAATGTTTGATTTAACCTAGACTTTGCAGTACCCCTGAGGGTACCTTTTGTACTATTTTCGGATATTGTGTAAAATGGCTCTCCTAGTTTGGCCAGGGTAAGCGCAAGAAGCAATAAGCATATCCTTATTGATAAAAAGACCGCGTCATTCTCAACAAATTAACTCTATTGCGAGTACAGTTATAAGAGATTATAGGGGTTTCGAGCCACGATCAACCGATATCCAGCCAATGCACATTATGAGCCATTTTTTCTTGCGCTTACCCTGCATTTGCGTCGGATTTGAGTTGGGTAAGCTGGGTCAACATTCTCATCCATTAGATACTTCAGTGCCATTGGCTTTCAACTGGGCTTGTCTTTCTGCTTTGATTTTCCGGAGTCGAGCAACAGCAGGATGAGGATTCAAGGCTTGAGCTTTACGCTGTTGATGTGCCCACTCTAGCCAGTCAGCAATGTATTGACTAACTGTGTCTTTGTTCTGTAGGTAATAAAGAATTGTGGCATAGACCTCTTCCAAGGTCAGAGTTGAGTAGATTTTCGCAATTTCTTCAGCAGTGCGTCCTTGTCTTGATGCAGTCGCTCATGGGGGAAACCCCCAAGACCGCGCTGCATCGCTTAAATAGATACTCGTACAACACAGTTTCAATCCCAATCCGATGACCTTTTATCCGAATGTCATCAGGAGCCAGAAAGTTGAAATACTCTTCTAGTTGCATAAGGAATTTGATGGCGATAGTGTTTTGAAATGAGATGCTCTACTAGGATTGATGGAAACAGGGAATCGGGAGTCGGGAGTCGGGAGTCGGGATACAGAAAGGTAGCGCTATAAGACCATCGAACCTTGGCCAATAGGCCACGCTACGCCAACAACCGACGAACCTTGGCCTATTGGCCACGCTACGCGAACAACCGACGAACCTTGGCCTATTGGCCACGCTACGCCAACAACCGACGAACCTTGGCCTATTGGCCACGCTACGCGAACAACCTTCAACCGGTTAACCTTCAACCGGTTAACCTACCCTTCGGGAACGCCAAAGGCGAACAACATAACAACTGACGTTACCACTCATCTTTAAGCCTCTTTTGGCTTTAACCCCATCACCTCTGCCACAGCAGCAGTTGTGGGCTCAATCCCTTCTGTCAATGGGTTTTTGCTGTGTTCGATAGCAGTATCTGGATCTTTGAGACCATTACCTGTCAATACACAAACCACAGTTGCTCCTGTGGGTACCTGGTCTTTTACTTTCAACAAACCAGCGACTGATGTGGCGCTAGCTGGTTCACAAAAAATTCCTTCTTGGGATGCCAATAACCGATAGGCATCTAAAATTTCTTGATCGGTAACACTATTAAATGCCCCTTTACTAGCTTCTTGGGCTGCGATCGCTTTTTCCCAGCTAGCTGGGTTACCCACCCGAATTGCCGTTGCAATGGTTTCGGGATGCTCTAGGACTTTGCCAGCGACAATCGGAGATGCTCCAGATGCTTGAAATCCCATCATTTGGGGTAAGCGATCGCATTTCCCCTGCTGATGGTACTGGCAAAAGCCCATCCAGTAGGCACAAATATTACCAGCATTGCCCACTGGTATGCACAGCCAATCAGGAGCATCACCTAAGTTGTCCACTATCTCAAACGCAGCTGTCTTTTGACCTTCTAAGCGATAAGGATTGAGGGAATTGACCAAGGTCACGGGATACTTGGATGCCATTTCCCGGACAATTGTCAAGCAGTCATCAAAATTTCCCTTAATGGCGATTACTGTCGCTCCATATACCAACGCTTGGGCTAATTTCCCCAGAGCTACATAACCATCAGGAACAATTACAAATGCCCGCATTCCCCCCCGACGAGCGTAGGCTGCTGCTGATGCCGAGGTATTTCCGGTACTAGCACAGATTACCGCTTGGTCTCCTGCTTCCTTAGCTTTTGAAATCGCCATGGTCATGCCCCGGTCTTTAAAACTACCGGTAGGATTGAGACCATCATATTTCACCAGTACCTTTACTCCTCTGCCAATAATTTTGGCAATAGTGGGGACAGGAATTAAAGGAGTGTTACCTTCGAGTAAGGTTACCACTGGTGTGGAGTCAGTGACTGGCAAATAAGGACGGTAAGCCTCAACTAAGCCAGGCCAGTTGAGTGAAGTAGAAACAGACAGACTTAAAGCCACGTTTGGTTAGGGAAGTATTCAGGGTGAAGTATCAAGTGTGAAGTGTGAAGTATGAAGCATGAAGTATGAAGCATGAAGGTTATGATTTGTCAACCCTTCCATTGATTTTTATTGCTTACTCAGCAACTGGTATATTGTGCTACTTCATCCAATACGCCTTCATCCTTTACACTTCATCTTTGTCTATCTTATCTTGACTGATTCTGAATCACAGGCTTTCTCGGTTTTTCTGACCGATGGCGTTTGTCTGTGTTAAGCCGCAGTTTGGGACGTTCCACCATTCGTTCTTCGATATCGTCACTAATGGGGGGTTGAGTTTTGTCATAGAACAACTGCAATGCTGCCGCTGCGATCGCATGAGCATCATATTCTTCTTCCAATTCCCGTACAACTGGCAAGAAAGAAGCCATCCGTTCCCCTGATAAAGCTTCCCGTAACTCTGCCTGCAGTCTTTCTAAGCGCCGGGCTTCAATTTGTGAGCGGGTCGGAATCCGGGTAACTTCCAACCGTTGCCGCACCTTGCGCTCAATCTGGTAGAGTTTACGGCGTTCAAAGGGTTGAATCAGGGTAATTGCTGTTCCTGTCTTACCAGCACGACCGGTACGACCAATGCGGTGAATATAGCTTTCTACTTGATCTGGCAGGTCAAAATTGATCACATGGGTCAGATGATCCACATCTAGACCACGGGCAGCAATATCGGTTGCTACTACCCAACGCACTTGATTTTTCCGGAACCGATACAATAACCGCTCCCGCTGACTCTGACTCAAATCACCGTGGTACTCATCCACACTGTGACCAGCCGCTTGTAATTGGTTGGTTAGTTCAGCAGCCGCTTTTCGTGTTCGCACAAAAATGATTGAAGCTTCTGGGTCTTCCAGTTCCAGAATCGGATGGAGAGCCCTGATTTTTGAGCAGCCACGGGGTACCATGTAAACTCGCTGTTCAATGCGCGCTGGTGCTGCTTTCGATTGCTGAACTTTAACAGTGACCGGGGATTTCAGGAATTTGCTGACTAGGTCCTGAATTGGCCGGGGCATAGTTGCTGAGAAGCAAGTAGTCTGACGCTCTTCGGGAGTCTGTTGCAGGATTTTCTTAACATCATCGATAAAGCCCATGCTTAACATTTCATCCGCTTCATCGAGTACCACCCAGCTCAGGTTTTCCAGCTTCAGGTCTCCCCGGTCTAGCAAGTCAATCACCCGTCCGGGAGTTCCTACCACAATCTGAGCGCCTTTGTAGAGCATCCGAATTTGCCGCTCAATGGACTGACCACCGCAGACGGTTAGTATATGCAATCGACGGTCCTCACTGAAGTCCCGAATCGCTTGGTTAACTTGCTGGGCTAACTCTCGGGTTGGGGTTAGAATTAAGGCTTGTACGGTTCGCTTGTCCAAGTCAATGCGATCTAGCATTGGTAGGGAAAACGCTGCTGTTTTGCCAGTACCGGTTTGAGACATACCGAGTACATCATGGCCATTGAGCAGTTCAGGAATAGCTTGGGCTTGGATAGTAGTAGGTGTAGTGAAGCCGATTTTTTCGAGTTGGCTTACACAAGTTTCAGACAATCCCAGGCTTTGGAAAGAAACGGTCATAAGTTATTTTTCGATTTTTCGTTGGTTAGTTGTGGTTTTTTTCTGGTAAGTCAGAAAGTTAGTAGTTGAACGTGTGAGGAAACACTGTCATGGCTATAAAGACAGTGAGCCTTCAGGTTTTACTCACCATGGTTTTTGCCTTGACAAACCTATGATGAGATTAGATGAGTAGAAAGCGGTTTAGTTTCCACCCATTTGGTTAGGTGCGCTTTCCGTTGGCGAATTAAATTCGCCACGGGTCGCACCTGTTGATAGGCATCAACTCCTAAGTTGCACCTTGTCCCATAGGCAGTCGCGCTTTGGCTTAAACCCCCTCAGGTCGGGGCTGCATCGCGCTTCACCATCAGCTGGGGTCTGTTGCGACCTATTTAGTGTGTCTAAAAGCTTGAGATTAGGTTCATCCCACTAGAACACGTCTTACAGACGCAATGGTTAATGCCCTAGACACAGTTGTCAGGTTGAGGGTGGCTCCTTAGCTAGGTATTGCCCGTTGGATTGGGGTGGGTTAAATCATCCCAAATTTGACCCTCAAAGCTGAATTGATGCACCGCTCAGCTAGTTTTTACCCCCTAAGCAGGTCTTTTAAGTGTGCCGTTTACGCTGCCGTTTAGTGTGCGCTTTAGTGTGCCATTACTATGGGCGACAGACACCTGCTTTTGATAAGGCTAGAGGCCTTGTGAAAAGCTCCATAATCTAAAAGACCAAGGATTATGTCTGGTTCAGGATTGACCAGATTACTTGCCCTAGTGGTGGAGTGTTTAATTCCAGCCCCTAGTTAAAGCCTGTGGCTTGTTTACGGAGGTAGTACTACAGAACCATACAAGTCGTAGAAATCACAATCAGTAATTTCTACTGATACTATGGTTCCTAAAGAGGCATCACCTTGAACGTAGACCAATCCATCCACCTCAGGGGCAAACCTGGCACTGCGACCAATAAATTCACCCGTTAAGGGATTTTCTTGTTCTATGAGAACATCAACTATCTTGCCCAGACAGTTTTGATTTTTTTTCAAGGAAATCGGTTGTTGAACTGCCATCAGGGCATCCCGTCTGGCATCCATCACCCCTTGGGGCAACTGATTAGGCAATTTGTATGCTGCTGTTCCCTCCTCCGCAGAAAAGGTAAACACTCCAACATGGTCAAATTCATGATGCTGGACAAATTCCAGCAAGTGTTCAAAGTGCTGCTCTGTCTCGCCGGGAAACCCGACAATAAAGGTGGTTCGCAACACTGCATCAGGAAGTGCAGTTTTTAGTTGCGTGATTATAGCGTCATTTACTCGTCCCTGCCAAGGACGGTTCATGGAGCGGAGGATTTCTGGATGGGAGTGCTGTAGAGGCAAATCGAGATAAGGAAGAACATTATGAGTTTCCTGAATGGCTTTTATGACGGATGGGGTTAAACCGGTGGGATAGGCGTAGTGGATCCGAATCCAGGGGATGTCTACTTCACCTAATGCTCTCAACAGTTCTGGCAGTTTCGGTTCGCCGTATATGTCTAAACCATAGTTGGTGGTGATTTGGGAAATTAAAATCAGCTCTTGAACCCCTTGAGATGCCAACTGCTCGGCTTCCGCAACAATGGATTCTATGGTACGCGATCGCTGCTTTCCCCGGAGGTGCGGAATTATACAGAAGGAACAGCGGTAATCACACCCTTCTGCGACCCGCAGGTAAGCAACCCCTTCAGAAGTTGTTCGGTAGCGTGGCGTTGTTTCGTCAGCAATGTAGGTTGGTTCAGTAGAAACCTCTTGAACGCGATCGCCTGTTTCTACTCTTTGGATTACATCTACTATTTTATGGTAGTCCCCGGTTCCCACCACTGCCACTGCCTCTGGCAACTCTTCCAATAGTTGGCTTTGGAAGTGTTGAGCCATACAGCCGGTAATCACAATTTTTTGATCAGCTTCCGCCAGTTCTACCAGCGTGCGCACTGATTCTCGCCGCGCTTCTTCTATAAAACTACAGGTATTTACAATAACATAGTCAGCTAATTCTTCATTGGCATCTACCTGGTATCCTGCCTGCACCAGCAGACCCAGCATATGTTCGGTATCAATGCGATTTTTCTCGCACCCCAAGTGAGATATTGCTACAGTTGGCTTTTTGCCCATTCATTCATCATTTTATATTGTACTACGGCTTAGTCACATAACCTACTGCCCTTTACCAGAACCTTACACCATTGATTGAGCTTGGTGTGATTGAGCTTAGTGTGTAAGTGATGTGCTCAACTCCTAATCTGCTCTGCTAATCTACTAGTACTGATGTTCCATGTTGATTTCACTATCAAAACCTATACACTCATTCTAAATTAAATTTTATTAAAATATTCAAAAAAATATGAGGAAATCTAAAAATATCCCTCACAGAAAATCATGGGCTCGCGGGGATCGTGACTCCAACGGGCTCGTGTTGGTAAGCTCCCTCTATGGGGGAGCGGGGGGCTGAGCTCCTACAGGGATTAAATCGAGTAGTGCTGATCTGGGCTCTTAACCACAAGCAGCTCGAAAAGCTCAAAGTTGACAGGACAAAGGTACAATCTACTGGTACTATATATAATCCTATTTTACCCTTGACCTAGCATCAGTAGGCATCAAAAACAGATGTAGTAGTTTTAGGGCTCACCTCTGTTAACCTACCACCACTAGAAATCGTCTTCAGGAATTAAGGTGCTTGCTTTGGGGATAGCACTGACCGATACAATTGGTTTGAGCGACTGGTTTTAGCAACCGGGAGAACTAAATCCCAGGTTTCATCAAATAGAGTAAGCACCATAGCTTTACCATTAATGCCAGTGGTAGACCGATGCCAGAAAGCGATGCAGCGCGGTCTTGGGGGTTTCCCCCATGAGCGACTGCATCAAGACAAGGCATCCGACCTCTCAATTCCCAAGTTTTCTACAGGGGGCGCTGAGGCGCTCTATCTGTAGCTTTTCCTCCCCGCTCCCTGATGAGATGGGGCTTCCAAACATCCCACGATTGTGAACTTAGAGCAAATTTTCCAGACACCGAATCCGATCATAGGAGTTGTGCATTTGCTGCCACTCCCTACTTCCCCGCGCTGGGGGGGTAGCCTGCAAGCTGTGATTGACCGAGCCGAGCAAGAGGTCACCGCCTTAGGGTCTGGTGGAGTCGATGGGGTGATTGTTGAGAATTTTTTCGACGCCCCATTTACTAAAAACCAGGTCGATCCAGCAGTAGTCAGTACCATGACGATCATAGTCCAGCGACTGATGAACCTGGTTCCCATACCAATAGGGATCAATATTTTACGCAATGATGCTCATAGTGCTTTAGCAATTGCTACTTGTGTAGGGGCTAAATTTATCCGTGTTAATGTTCTGACTGGGATTATGGCAACAGACCAGGGGTTAATTGAGGGACAGGCTCATACACTCTTGCGCTACCGTCGGGCACTGGGTAGTGATGTTAAGATTCTTGCTGATGTTCTAGTCAAACATGGACAACCTTTGGAGTCACCGAATATCACCATAGCTGTACAAGAAACCATAGAGCGGGGGTTAGCTGATGGTGTGATTCTCTCTGGCTGGGGAACCGGTACTCCTACTAATCCCCAAGACCTGGTGTTAGCCTCGGCGGCGGCTAAGGGCAAACCAGTGTTTATTGGCAGTGGGGCTAATTGGGAAAATATCTCCACCCTGATGCAATATGCTGATGGGGTAATTGTCTCTAGTTCCCTCAAGCGTCGTGGACAAATTGATCAACCTATTGATCCGATTCGGGTCAGTCAATTTGTGGAAGCAGTACGCAGTAGTGTGTCTGCTAAACAAGAAGAAAAACCAATTGTTTGAAGGTTGGCCAGTTGAAGGTTGAAGGTTGGCCGGTTGAACGCGCACGCGTGGCCAATAGGCCAAGGTTATCAGGTTGAACGCGCACGCGTGGCCAATAGGCCAAGGTTGGCCGGTTGACTTTCAACAGTATGTCACCTTGGTTTCTGTCTATTGGTTGTTTGACTTGATAACGTAATAGTTAGAACTTTCAAGCAACCCCTATTCCTCATTAATCTAGATTATGAGTGTGAGTCGTCGGCGTTCTGCCCCCTGGATTTATCGTTGGTCCCGTCAGCTGATTGCTGCGATCGCTGTCGTGGGTGCCCTGTTAACTGCTTATCTGACTGTGGTTAAACTGACAGGTGGTACTGCAGTTTGCAGCGCGGGTGCAGCTAATGCTTCTAGCTGTAATGATGTCCTTTCCAGCCCTTATGCTAGTATATTTGGTCTGCCACTAACCTTGTTTGGTTTCTTGGCATACACCAGTATGGCTACATTTGCCTTGGCTCCGTTGTTAGTAAAGGGAGACCCAAAGAAGGGACTTCGCTCAAAACTAGAAAATTGGACTTGGTTACTGCTGTTAGCAGGCGCAGCAGCTATGACAGTTTTCAGTAGCTACTTGATGTACTTGCTAGCGTTTGAGATCCAAGCACTCTGTATATACTGCATCACTTCAGCATTATTTGCCATTAGCCTGCTAGTCCTAACCCTTGTGGGTCGCAGTTGGGACGATATTGGTCAAATTTTCTTTATCGGTCTGATCGTGGGCATGATCACCTTGGTGGGTACCTTAGGCGTTTATGCTAATGTTGGGGAATCCGTGGCCACATCAGCAGATAATGGTGGTCCAATTCCCACAGCCTCTGGTGCGCCAAACGCAGCTATTGGTGGCTGGAAAGTTAACACAACCTCTGGTCAATCGGAAATTGATCTGGCGCGTCATTTGACTGAAGTTGGTGCTAAGAAATACGGAGCTTACTGGTGTCCCCACTGCTATGAGCAGAAGCAACTGTTTGGAAAACAGGCATTCTCTCAAATCAATTATATAGAGTGTGCTCGTGATGGCAAAAATGCTCAGACAGAAGCCTGTATCGCTGCTGGAATTCAATCCTATCCTACTTGGCAAATTAATGGCGAATTGCTCCCTGGTGTCCGAACTCTAGAAGAATTGGCTAATGTCACTGACTATCAAGGCTCCAGGGACTTTAAGTACTATTTGCCAGGACGATCCTAATTGGGAAGTGTGGGAAGTGTGGGGAGATGGGGAGGTGGGGAGATGGGGAGATGGGGAGATGGGTGCGATTCGTTGGCTAGAAACCTTGTCCAGAAAGGGCTTGGGGGATTAGCCGCTAGCCAGATAGAGCACCACGCTCTATTTGGAACCTAGATAACTTGATAACCATGCTGGTGAGTATAAGCAAGTCCAGCCGGAGTGGAATCCTCCTGACAGCCTTACCCCTATTCATAGGAACTAACAAGCCTATGGGTAAAGCGGGGTCAAACAGCGAAGCACTAGAAGCCGAATCTGGTGTTAGTAGCAGGCAAGGACTTATGGGTACGCAAGGAAGGTACGCTCAAATCATCGTTACCATCGTATGGCGCAAAGGCTGACACGCCATAGACAAAACGTCAAAGGAGGCACTGACTTCAAGGTTCCATCTCCATGAAGTGATTCCCAAAACCACACCTCCCGGTGAACAGTACCACCCTAAAAGTCCAACCAATGGTAATCAGGAACGAAGTAACCCCTGTTTGTACTCTTGGAAAGGTCGATATCCAAGTAGGTAGTTAGCCGCAAGTCATATGGGGGCAAGATTGAGCTCAGTTGCTAACGCCTAGGGTAATGCCTAGGATATGCAGACGGACTCACGTTGTAGGAAAAGAAATAGTCGCAAGTACCAATGAATAAGTCTAAAACGATGGGATTCTCCCATACGTCGGAATGGAATAAGGTCAATTGGCGTAAGTTAAAACGAGCCTTATTTAAGTTGCAAAAACGAATATTTCGAGCCTCCCAACGTGGCGATGTTCGCGCGGTTAGACGACTACAAAAAACCTTGATGAAGTCTTGGACTGCAAAAATGATTGCGGTGCGTAGGGTCACACAAGATAACAAGGGTAAGAAGACGGCTGGGGTTGATGGGATCAAATCATTAACACCATTACAACGTCTGTCCCTAGTTAAAAACTTGAAAGTCTGCGGAAAGGCCAAACCAACTCGACGGGTTTGGATTCCCAAACCTGGCAAAGGTGAAAAACGCCCACTAGGCATCCCTACCATGTATGACCGAACATTGCAAGCTCTTGCCAAACTGGCATTAGAACCAGAATGGGAGGCACAATTTGAACCTAATTCATATGGGTTTAGACCAGGACGCTCAGGCCACGACGCCATCGAAGCAATATTCAACAGTATCAAACAAAAACCAAAATGGGTTCTAGATGCTGATATTGCCAAATGCTTCGATAAAATCAACCACGATGCACTTCTGAGAAAATTAAATACTTATCCATCCATGAAACGTTTAATACGTTCCTGGCTCAAGGCTGGTGTGATGGACAATGACACATTCTCCACTACAGATGAGGGCACACCACAGGGGGGAGTAATATCCCCTCTACTGGCAAACATAGCCCTTCACGGCATGGAAAAACGGATTAAACAATATGCCGAAACATTACCCGGAAAAAAACGGGATAACAAATCAGCGTTAAGTTTGGTTCGATATGCTGATGATTTTGTCATCATGCACAAAGACCTAACCGTGGTAGAAGAATGCCAGAAGGTCATCAACCTATGGTTGATGGATATGGGCTTGGAACTAAAACCAAGTAAGACCAGGATTACCCACACCATGGATGGATTTGACTTTCTTGGATTCAATGTCCGTCAATATCAGGTTGGTAAAAACCAGTCAAAACAAGGTTTTAAGACCATCATCAAACCATCTAAACAGAAAATCCACAAGCATTATGAGCAGCTTTCCTCTGTTATTGATAGATATAAAGCTGCTCCACAGAAGGCTCTAATCAGCCGACTCAAACCCATTATAACAGGTTGGTGTAATTATTACAGCACAGTCTGTAGCAAAGAAACCTTGGCCTATGGCCACGCTACGCGAACAACGACCTGGGGAATATGTTATGGAATAAACTCCAACGGTGGGGGTACAGAAGGCATCCAAAGAAATCAAAAACCTGGGTAAACCAGAAATATTGGGGAACCATCTCAAACGACAACTGGGTATTCATGGCACAGGAAGATAACTATCTACCGAAACATGCTTTGACACCAATTGTTAGACATGTCAAAGTCAAAGAATCCAGAAGTCCTTACGATGGAGACCTAATCTATTGGAGTACCAGAATGGGCAAGCATCCTGTTTTGACCAATCAAAAGGCCAGACTTTTAAAAAGGCAAAAAGGGAAGTGCTCCCACTGTGGTCTTACCTTTAGGGACGAAGATTTATTGGAAAAACATCACATTATACCGCGCTCCATTGGTGGAAATAACACAGACGACAATCTGGAACTACTTCACCTACATTGCCACGATGTCAGACACGGTTCTACCGTAAAAACCAGTCATGAGCTTGATGCCCATCCCTGGTAGAGGTACCAATGTCAATGGTTCTTACAACGAGGAGCCGGATGAAGCGAAAGTTTCACGTCCGGTTCTGAAGACGAGTCAGTGGGGTGACTCACTGACTTAGTTTAATGGAGATGGGGAGATGGGGAGATGGGGAGATGGGGAGATTTTTATTAAGGGTAATTATCGGTTCTCATATTAATAAGGTAAACAAGATTTTTTCCCTGTTCCCGATTCCCGATTCCCGATTCCCGATTCCCGATTCCCGATTCCCAATTCCCGATTCCCGATTCCCTTGGATAATTCACGAAATCTCAATGTTGTAGTCATTGGTGGTGGAGCCGCTGGTTTTTTTGGGGCAATTACCTGTGCCACTACTCATCCCCATACCAATGTCACTCTCCTAGAAGCCTCACGCCATCCATTATCGAAGGTGCGCATCTCTGGTGGTGGACGGTGTAATGTTACTCATGCTTGCTTTGACCCAGCCCAGTTGGTGCAAGCTTACCCCAGGGGAAGCAAAGCATTGCGAGGGGCTTACACCCGTTTTCAACCCAAGGATACCATTGCTTGGTTTGGTGCTCACGGTGTTGATCTGAAAACTGAAGCGGATGGCAGGATGTTTCCGATTACTGACACTTCCGAAACTATTGTTGATTGTCTCTTACAAGTAGCTAAGAGGGCAGGGGTAAAGATTCGCACCAGTAATCCGGTTAAGTCGATCTCTCGGCAATCTTCCCAACACCCAACTCCTGACACGCCACACCAGACCCCAGGAGGATTTGAAATTGGGTTGAGGAATGGTGAGATTATAAAATGCGATCGCGTTTTGGTTGCTACTGGTAGCAATCCCCTAGGCTACCGTTGGGCAAAAGCCTTAGGTCATACCATCGAAACCCGGGTTCCCTCTCTATTCACTTTTAATATCCCAGACTCCCGTTTACAGGATTTAGCTGGGGTGAGTGTTAAACAGGTGTGCCTCAAATTACCCGATGCTGGTAAAACGTTGAAGGAACAAACGGGACCATTGCTAATTACCCACTGGGGTTTAAGTGGTCCAGTGGTACTCAAGCTTTCTGCTTGGGGGGCTAGAGTATTGCATGAACACCATTATCAAATGCCCTTGTTGGTGAATTGGCTTCCTGAGTATAATCCAGACCGATTGCGCAAATTACTCCTTGATGTTAAATCCCAGTTACCTCGACGCTTCATTACTACTAGTTGTCCCATTCCTATCCCAAAGCGCCTTTGGGTGAGCTTAGTTACTAGTGTGGGAGTGGGAGCACAAAACCGTTGGGCTGAGTTATCGAAAAAAACCGTACATCAGTTAGTTCAAGAACTGACTCAAGGACGCTATTTGATTCAAGGTAAAGGGGTTTTTAAGGAAGAGTTTGTTACTTGTGGTGGTGTTAGTCTCAAAGAGGTGAATTTCAAGACTATGGAAAGCCGCCAATGTCCAGGTCTTTACTTTGCTGGGGAAATTCTCGATATTGATGGAATTACCGGGGGATTTAATTTTCAGAGTGCTTGGACAACGGGTTGGTTAGGAGGTCAAGGTATTGGAAATAGTTAGTGTTGTGGGAATTGATAATTTGTCTTTTATTTGTCCATTAATTGTGATATTATTTGCGTCCTTAGTTAGAGTTCAAAATCCCAACGTACCAGTAAGCCATTTCAGAGTTTTGTAAGTCAACCAGGGCTTTCCCCAGTTCAACCCCTTGTTGTCGATCCCTGTCTAAAAAATCATCCATCTTGGCTGTTTGGGCTTCAGGAGATAGGGTTCGCCAGTCATGCTCAATCCAGGTTAGCTTGAAGGTTTTACGTACAACTTGCACCGGCTGCTTACGGTTTCTCCAAACAAATAAGGTGCGCAAAACTGGGTGTCTTTCTACCAGTCTCACCCAAGCCTGTTCAAAGAACTTCGGATTCAGCTTGCCGTGAATCGTCAACTTAAATTGGTCGAAATATACCCGATGTTCCGGGTGATACAATGTCTGAAATAATATCCCTTTTTGCGTTGAGTAAAGGGGATACATTGCTTCAATATCTTTAGTTTTATTTTGGGCAACAACCATTTTTTATATTGAGAATTTTTATGTTAAAGTCTTAAGAAATAAGGGAACAGGGAATGGGGAATAGGGAACAGGCAAGAGGCAACACTAGGGAATCTCCGTGCCTTTAGGTCGGGGAAGATGTTAAATGAGAGTATGAACTGCCTGCTCAATTCGATCCAATGCCTCTTCAATCTTGCTGAATGAGTTTGCGTAGGACAGGCGTAAATATCCCTGACCTTGATTGCCAAAAGAAGAACCAGGTAACACTACCACCCCAGCCTCAGTCATCAAATAATCTGCTATGGCTTGATCATCTAACGGTAACTGGGAGACATTTGGAAATGCATAGAATGCCCCTCTTGGCATTTGACAACTGATACCAGCTATTTGGTTGATCCTGGTGACAATCATATCTCGACGCCGATGAAATTCCATCACCATCTTCTCAACAAAGGTTTGGTCTCCTTCCAGGGCAGTCACCCCTGCCAATTGAGTAAACGAACAGGTACAGGAATTGGTATTGATCATGAGTTGAGTTAGCTTTTCACTGATTTCTGGAGATGCAACGGCATAGCCCAAACGCCAGCCAGTCATAGCATAGGTTTTAGAAAAACCATCTAGTAAAATAGTGCGCTCCTCCATGCCTGGCAAACTTGCAATACTAGTATGGGTCTGGTCGTAGAGAATATGAGAATAGATTTCGTCTGCGAGAATGTAGAAGTCGTATTGCTGAGCAAGGGTAGCAATTTCAGCTAGATCCTCAGACGTCAGCACTCCCCCAGTTGGGTTTTGAGGAGAGTTGAGGATCAATAACTTGGTACAATCGTTGACTAGGGTTTTCAAATCCTCAATTTGGATGCGAAAGTTCACGACTTCTCGCAAAGGTAGCGGAACAGGTTTAGCTCCGACAAAGTCAATAACTGATTTGTAAATGGGAAACCCTGGATTTGGGTAAATGACCTCATCTTGGGGATCAACCAGAGCCAGAATAGTCAAGAATATTACGGGTTTTGCCCCTGGCATTATGACAACCCGATCGGGTTCGACTGACAAATGCCGGGTTTTGGAAATGTGGCGTGCGATCGCTGACTTCAGTTCTGGTAGTCCTGCTGCAGGACCATAACCCGTGTGGCCCGCTTGCATGGCTTGGTAGGCTGCCTTACAAATGTGAGGAGGAGTAGGAAAATCTGGCTGTCCAATCTCCATATGAATTATATCTCGTCCTTGGGCCTCCAATTGTTTGGCTTTGGCGAGATATTCAAAGGCAGCTTCAGTGCCTAACCGTTCCATTCGGAGCGCAAAAGTTCTCATGGTCTTGATGTAATCGTTTATTCACTTTTCCAGTGCAGTGCGCTTGAGTTATAGTGTGGTAGTGTAGGTTATCCTGTGCCCCTCCCACTGTTTTTGTACTTGATGTGTTCAGTACTGTAACATACAATGCCAGCCACCAAGCCTCTCTCGTTACCACTCCGGATGCGCGGAATTCCCCATCTGTAGCTTAGGTCATATCTCAATTTCCTCAGTGTTTTTAACTGCTGCAAGGTCCACTGCATCTCGACCAAACCATAGCACTAGATCGATGTGTTTAGCCCACCCAGCTACCGTTGGATATTCAAAGAGGCTTTGGATTGGCAGTTCAATCTGCAAAGTTTGACGGAGCTTTGAAATGACCCGAGTAGCAAGGAGAGAATGACCACCCAATTCAAAGAAGTTGTCGTGAATACTGATGCGATCGCATTTCATGACTTCAGACCAGATTTTAACAATCCTGTACTCAGTTTCAGTTTGGGGTGCAGTAAACTCAAGCCTGTGAGGGAGTTGAGAAAAGTCAGGAATCGGCAGAGATCGACGATCTACCTTGCCATTTAGGGTTAAAGGCAAGGTTCTTAATTGTACAAAGGCGGAGGGGATCATATAATCTGGTAGCCTCTGCTTGAGAAACTGTTGGAGTTGATTAGGGAGAATTTGCTTATCTGCCTCAACTACAAAGTAAGCGACTAACCGCTTATCTCCTGGATTATCTTCTCGGGCTAACACAACGACTGCCTGTAAATCAGGATGCTCACCGAGCACTGTTTCGATCTCTCCTAACTCAATGCGGAAACCCCGAATCTTAACTTGATGATCAATCCGTCCTATAAATTCGAGATTTCCATCTGAACGGTAGCGGCAAAGATCACCAGTTTTGTAGAGGCGACCCAAAGCAGGATGGCAGATAAATCGTTCTGCTGTCAGATTAGGACGGTTAAAGTACTCGCGTGCTAAACCATCGCCACCAATATAAAGCTCTCCCGAAACTCCTATAGGAACTGGATGATAGCTGTCATCCAACAGATAAACCTGAGTATTTGAAATCGCACAACCGATTGGAACCGACGTGCCAATGGCTTCAAGATTTCGGATTGGGTAACAGCAGGTAAAAGTTGTATTCTCCGTCGGACCATAACCATTAATTACAAGGGTATTCGGTAAGGCTCGAACTGCTTTCTTGACATGGGTAACTGACAGAACGTCTCCCCCCGCCAGAAGTTGTCGAACTGAGGTGAAAGACTCCAAATGCTCTTCTACCATCTGATGGAAGAGTCCAGAGGTGAGCCAAACTACAGTGATTTGGTGATGTGATAGCAGATGTGCGATCTCTGCCAGAGATGGACGAGCAGCAGGAGCTAGGACTAATTTTGCTCCATTGAGCAAAGCCCCCCAAACTTCGAAGGTGGCCGCATCAAAGGCAATGGAAGCTAGTTGTAGGCATGTGTCGTCTGAGCAAATTGTCACATAGTTAGGATCGATCGCCAAACGTATCACTGCTTGATGGGGAATACTAACTCCTTTGGGTTGACCCGTAGAGCCAGAAGTATAGATTACATAGGCTAGACTCTCTCTTGTCACCAATTGCGGCTCTGACGAGCTATCAGACTGCACTTCATAAGATTGCAATCCATTGGATTGTGTCAAATCAATCTCATCGAGACAAATCAGGACACACTGCTCATAATTGGCTAATCGGGAGCGCAAAGTCGTTTGCGTAATTAATACGGGAATTTGCGTTTCATTTAAGATGAAAGCCAAGCGCTCCGAAGGATAGTTGGAATCAAGGGGAACGTAGGCTCCTCCAGCTTTGAGAGTTCCTAGCATGGCAACAATCAACTCTGGTGATCGTTCCAGGCAAAGGCCGACCAATACTTCTCGTTCTACACCCAAGGTCTGCAAATAAGTGGCAAGCTGATTTGCACGGCGATCCAGTTCTCGATAAGAGAGCTGTTGTTCTCCAAACACTAAGGCAACCGCATCTGGTGTACGTTCTACTTGTTGTTCAAATAGATGGTGTATGGAGGAATCACCGGGATAATCTCTATGGGCTTGGCTCCATTGTGCCAGTAATTGCTGCTGTTCTGCTTCGGTTAGCAGGGGTAACTCAGAAATTAATTGATCTGGATTGGCAACAATCCCTTTAAGCAAGGTTTGAAAGTGGTGATGCAATCGTTGAATTGTGTTAGATGTGAATAAATCACTGTTATACTCCCAAACCCCTTGCAACCCTTGAGAAGCTTCCCGCATTGACAAAATCAAATCAAATTTTGCAGTGGTCCGTTCTACCCTTCGTGGACTCACAGTTACGCCTGGAAAACTCAAGGCATGGGATGGGATGCTATTTTGCAATACAAACATGACCTGAACCAGGGGATGATAGCTCAGGTTGCGATCTGGATTTAATTCCTCTACTAACTTCTCAAACGGGAGATCCTGATGGGCATAAGCATTTAAGGCAACTTGGCGAGTTCGTTGCAACAATTCTAAGAAGCTTGGATTCCCTTCAAGGTTGTTACGCAACACCAATGTATTGACAAAGAACCCAATGAGAGGCTCAATTTCCTGACGATTACGATTGGCGATTGGCGACCCAACAACGATGTCAGTTGAGTTGCTGTAACGACAGAGTAAGATTGAAAACGCGCTCAGAAGTGATATGAAGAGGGTAGTGCCAGATTGTTGACTGAGAAGTTGTAATTTTTGGGTTAAGTGAGCATCTAAATCAAATTCAATCGTGCTACCCCGAAAAACTTGTTTTGCTGGACGTGGGTAGTCGGTTGGTAAATCTAGCAGGGGTGGACTGTCTGCAAGTTGGTTTCGCCAGTAGTCGAGTAAGGTCTCCAGAACTTGTCCTTGTAACCATTGATGCTGCCAATAGGCAAAATCTGCATATTGAATGGGCAAGGGTGCCAGCGGTAAAGGTTCCGATTGACAAAAAGCAGTATAGAGTTCGGAGAGTTCTTGCTGAAAGATGCCCAGTGACCAATCATCGGCAACGATGTGATGGATTGTAATCACAAGCACATGGACTGTTGTACTGCATTTCAAAAGCTTGCAACGAACAAGCGTATCTTGGGCAAGGACAAACGGTGTTTGAGCCTCAGCATTAATCAAAATCTGAATCTGAGATTCTAGTTCTGTTGGGGGAAGCGATTGTAAGTCGATTAGGGGAACCTGAACTGTAACGTCAAGTTGAATTTTTTGATATGGAGCAGCATTATCGCTCGGAAAAATGGTCCGTAGCCCTTCGTGGCGCTGCACAATTGTTTGAAGACTTTGGGTCAGTACTGATAGATTTAAGTCTCCTTCCAGTTGCCAGACATTTGAAATATTATAAGTTGAACTAGGTCCTTCTAATTGATCAAGAAACCAAAGACGTTGCTGAGCAAAAGATAAAGGAACCTTGGTGTCTTTGGGAACTGAACTAATGGTTGTCAGTTTAATTGAGTCTGTTGGCTGGATAGTGTCGATCGACTGGGCTAATTCCATCAAAGTGGGATAAGCAAACACTTGAGCCAGAGGTAATTCAATGAAGAATACGTCCCTGATCCGAGAAATCACCTGCGTTGCAAGCAGGGAATGTCCACCCAATTCAAAGAAGTTATCGTCAAGGCTAATCTGAGTAAGATTGAGAATGTCACACCAAATCTTGGCAAGCTTCACTTCGGTCTCTGTACGGGGAGCAATCAATTCTCGGTTTTCAAACTGCGCTTCTTGTTGTGCAAGCAGCACCTTACGATCGACTTTGCCATTCGGAGTTAGGGGAAGATCTTCCAGAATCACAAACTTGGATGGCACCACATAGCGAGATACTTGGGCTTGGAGATATGTCTTGAGTTGATGGATCAGCTCTGAGTTTGACTCAGCAACGGTAAGACTATCTATCTTCACAGACTTGCCAGATCTTACCGTTTGGAGGGCGATTTCAATTTGCTCCCAATTGTTATCCTCACGAGACAGGGATGTTGGTTCGAGGGTTAAATAAGCAACTAAATAAGGTTCATTCAGGTTCGTTTTCAGATCTAAAACAGCAGCTTCCCTAACGGTGGGATGTTGAGAGAGAATTGCTTCAATTTCGTCTATTTCAACTCGAACACCATTAATCTTAACTTGACGATCTACACGCCCCAACATTTCAAAAACCCCATCGCTCCGACATCGCCCCAAATCTCCAGTTTTGTAGAGGTAGAATGGAACAGTCTGGTCAAGTTCTTGTTCACTATTGCCGGACTTATGATTAATCAAGGGATTAACGATAAACCTTTCATCATTCAGTTCTGGGCGTTTAAAGTATCCCTGAGATACCGCTGGTCCTCCCACGTAGATTTCCCCGCAAGTTCCAGGCGCTACAGGGGTTAAATTATCATCAAGGATGTAGAGTTTCATCCCTGGTAATGGCTGACCGATCGGCATCACAGCGCCAGGTTCTCCGGATTGGTAAAAACAAAAGGCAACCGAACCTGTTGCCTCTGCTTGACCATATAGATTCAACGTCGCAGCAGGATGCTGTAACCTCTCTTGCCAGATCTGAGGAATATATTGGGGGACAGGTTCCCCATGACCGTTAACAAATCGTAGAGTGTTGGTCAGAAGTTTCTGGCGCGTATCAGGAGGCAAATGCTGTAGGGTTGAATTTAGAATTCGCCAATAGGATGGCACCATATCCATTAAGGTAACCTGCTGATCCTTTGCCAGTTGTAGCACTTTGAGCGGGATTTGACGTTCTTCCGAGGTCGCGATAACAACAGTTGCCCCATGTGATAGGGGTGACAATAACTGACGGGCAGATGTGGCAAAGCAGATGGAGGCAAGGTGCAAATAAATATCAGTGGATTGCAGAGCCATGGGCTGAACGATCGACCAACAGTAATGTGCCAGATTCCGATGGCTGATCATTACGCCTTTGGGTTTGCCCGTTGAACCAGAGGTGTAAATAATATAAGCGAGGCGATCGAGGGGGTTGATTTCAGGAGAAGATTTGGCTCGCTTGTCCCAGCTCAGTTTATCGCGGCCTTCACTGCACTGATCTACAGAAGGAGGATCTTCCACCTTCGACGGGGAAAGATCCTTGGCCGTCACTGGCGCAGAAATCGCTGTCGAGACAGATGGTTTTAATTTCGATGAGATTACTGAAGCAAGGGACAAACGACCGTCGGTCTCGACCTTTAACGTGATCACCTGTGCAATTGTTGATAGTTTTGGTAAATCCTGACACAACTGAGGTTCAGTTAAGACTATCGCTGCTTCAGTCTCTGCCAGCATAAATTCGAGACGCTGCTTGGGATATTGACTATCAAGTGGAACATAGGCACAACCCGCTTTCCAAATTCCCAATAAACCAACAATCATAGCCAACGATCGATCCATATACAGCCCGATCAATCCTCCGGATTCAATCTCTAAATGCTGCAAATGCTCAGCAACTTGATCGGCAAGCTGATTGAGTATGCGATAGGTCAGGGTCTGACCTCCACAAATTACAGCAGTTTTGTTAGGTATATTGTGGGCATAAGCATCTATCAGTTGATAGATACATTGGTTTCTTTGTTCAGGCAACACTTGATGTTTCAGATTCATCAGTAAGTTTTCCTCACCAGGTTCTTGCTTTGGAGTTGAAAGAGTGGCAATGGGGGGGGTGATCATAACTAAAGAACCGATTGGTAGGTTAAGGGTAGAGGGTCACCGATAAGTAGGTGGGCATAAATAAACGTTAAAACTCAAAATCCGAAAATGAAGCTGGAATCCTCTATTCATAGGGGTTTCATGATTTTGAATTTCCATCGCTATTTTACACTTAATTACGCCCACCTACTTAGCAAAAATCACGATTGCAGTGAGATCATGAAGGTTTTTGGGATCGATTCACTAAATCAACCAATTCATGATCAAATAGCATTCGCTTATTCTGAATTGTCCCTTCACGAATCTGGGGCAACAGTTTGAGAGCAGCTTCATCAGTCAACGGTATGCCCAACCCAGCAAATTTATGCTGGACGGCACGTTTGCCAGAATGTTTATTGATACCTAAACGTCGAGCAGTGTTAGTTTTGCCAACAAATTCAGGGCTTATCAGCTCGTAATTTGCAGGGCTTTTCAACACACCATCTACATGAATACCTGAGGAATGAGACCAAATATTGGGACCTACTACTGGTGCATTAATCGGGATCGGGCGACTACTTGCTTGCGAGACATAATCACAAACGCTGGAGAGTCTCGATTCCTGTACAGATAGATTTATATTTAGCCCAACTTTCAATGCACCCACTAATGTAGCCAAATCAGTGTTACCAGCTCGCTCACCAATTCCATTCACTGTAGTGGTTAAATAGAGCTTCCGGCTTGGTCGTTCTTTTTGGGCCTCATACCAGAGATCAAATGCTTTGATCGCAGCCACACAGTTGGCAACCGCCATACCCAGATCGTTATGGGCATGGAGTTCCACATCGATTTCCGAGTTATTGAGAATATCCGTTATGATATCGAAGATCATGAAGGGATCAGTGCGACCTACGGTATCGCAGAGCCGTACTCGATCTGCACCTGTTTCTTCTGACATCTGGATCATCTCAAATAAAAATGAGCGATCAGCATTAAAAGCATCCTGAAAGTCAGAAACAGCGTATAAGCCGTTCTCCTTGATGAAAGCTAATGCACTCCGTTGAGCTTGTAAGATTTTGTCCGGTGTAGATCTCAGGATGCTATCAATCATATAAGGGGTAATCGGAGTAGAAGAGCAGCAGCCATCTAGGCCCAACTTAACTGACCAGGATAGTTCTTCACGCAATGGCCGATGCCAGCCTAACACCCGTGCTGAGATACGCCCATTGGTTTTACGGGAAATCAGCTCTTGCAGGTAGGTCCTTTCACTTCCTTCTTGAGCTGGAAATCCAGCTTCCAACTCCTGAATGTCTAGTGCATCAAGTTGTCTAGCAATTTCCAACTTTTCCTCATTGCTGAAGACAATGCCAAATGTCTGTTCACCATCACGGAGGGTAGTATCTGAAATTATGATTGAATCTTTCAGGTCATTACTTTTCATTAATTGATTCATGGTTTTTTCCAGAGAGATCTTGAAAAAGGTGTTACAATGTACGTTTTTCGATTGTTCAATTAGAAAAGGTTAATAGGATGTAAGAGTAGTTCACACGTTACCTTAACCTTGAGGGTATAAATTATTACTTTTCAAATGATTACAGAATTTTACCACGGCTTCAAGGCGAAAAAATTCTGCTTCAGAAACAGGTGAATGATATCCTATAAGGATTGCTTGGCTAGACGCCTACTTCCCCCACTTCGCAATTACGATGTTAGATTTACTGCAATCATCTCGAATTCAGTTTCTATGGCGAGGGTGTCAGAATGTCGCTGGGATAACTTTAAGATTGGTAGTGATCTGTTTTCTAGTGCAAACCGCGATCGCCTGGAGTGACCTTGCCTACATTAGGACATTGGCCGAAGAAATTCTCATAACTCTTAGCCACGAGATCTCCCTTAATCCGTGGTTTTATGGGATTGTCTCAATGATTCTACTGATCGAAATCTGGTTACCCGCACGTCAGCAGGCTCGGCTGTCCGTTGGTTTCTGTCAAGACTCCTTGTGGTTGCTAGGTGACCTTGTCGAAACGATTCTTTTTCTGAAGCCTTGCATCTCCGTTCTTTACGCTTTGAGCAATCGTGTCGGTTTCCCTATCTTTGATAGCGCAACAATACTTCCTCCACCAATCATGTTAGTGCTCGGCTTTCTGCTTAGCGACTTTCTAATTTGGTTTGGACATATTCTACGCCACCATATCCCAGCCTTTTGGTATTTTCATGCTGTCCATCACTCCCAAACCGAACTGAACCTCTTGAGTGGTCTACGCTTTCATATCGTTGATAAAGCAATTGCTTATATCATTGTTGCTTTACCCATGATCGCGCTTGGGATTTCTGCGCCTTCTATCATTCTATTTAAAGTGTTGCAAAAGTGGTATTTACGTATCTATCATGCCAATCTCAAACTCAATTATGGTTGGTTGAAGCATATCATGATTACCCCTCAGTCTCATCGCATTCATCATTCAATTGAAGCACAACATCGCGATCGCAATTTTGGCTCAATTTTAATTATCTGGGATTACTTATTTGGAACTCAATACTGCCAATATGACGAATACCCAGCAACTGGCATCGACGATCCGAATTTTCCCCTTGAAAGCAGTCGCCAGCCGCACCATCTTCTGATCAACTTTATTCATCAAAACCTCTACCCATTTCAGCAACTTTCGAAATTCTCAATTAATCACGATAGGTTTACAGGTTGGTTCAAAAACTTGTTTGTTATTCAACCTCAGAAATAACATCAGATGAATCATCTCCAATTACATCAGGTAGCTCATCCTCAAGGTATCTCAACCGAGGTAAAAAATAAGCGATGCAAGTCATGGTAAGCGTTAAGATTCCCATGCAAATATAAAGCAAACCAATACCTCGGCCAGGACCTACCCCGATCGCTTGACCAATCAGTCTAGCACCTGGGTTATCTCCACTCATAAAGCGTTCAAAGTAATGATCAGCAAGGAAGCCAGCAAGAAGAAAAGAAATAGGGATTCCAGAGCGAGCAACTGATCTTAATAACGCTAAAACCCGCCCTAGTAATTCAGGGGCTACTTTACGTTGAAAGATACTAATAATGGAGCTGTTAATTAAGGGGACAGGTAGAAGCAAACAAAAACTTGAGATCGTAACTAACCAAATTGAGGGACGAATACCTTCAAGCAGAATGGATAAGCCGATTAAAGCCATGCCAATCAGAATGGTGCGCATTTGATTTTGCTTACCTCCTCTGCTCATTGCCACTAGACCTCCTGCAACCATACCAACATTTGAGCAGGACACAACTAGGCCAAAACCGATCACTGATGCGAAAGAAAGAATGAGGGGAGCCTCTAAAACAGCATGGGCTCCTATCAAAAAGTTACAGACTGTTAGTAGAAAAGTAAGCCATAGAAGACCTGATCGTTCTTTACAGTAATTCCAGCCAAGGGCTAAACTCTGCATAAATGACTCATGCTCAGTCTGCTGCTCAGTTTCAGCGGCAATCTCAGGGAATTTGACGATTAAGAGAGATACTAGGGCAAAGGCCAGGGTAATGAAATCGATAGCCACAATGCCTTCAAACTGAACGATCCCTAATAAAGCTGCAGCTAGTGCAGGTCCTATCAACTTGGATATGGCTTGACTCGTTTGCATCATACTGTTAGCACGAATTAGCTTATCTTTAGGGACAAGCAAACTGGTTGCAGCAAGATAGGCTAATTCTTGAAAGGTGCTAAAGCTAGATCGCAATATATTAGTCAGGCAAATATGCCAAAGTTCTAAATGACCTGTTACGTACAACCAAGCTACTATCAAGGTAGACAAGCCAGCACAGAAATCACTGATTATCATTGTCCATCGGCGATTCCAGCGATCGATATAAACTCCAGCAATGGGACTGATGAGAATAGTAGGCAGCAAAGTAGATAAAATAGGCAATGAAAACAGGGTGACAGAATCCGTGTGTGAATAAACCCAGATGCTGATGGCAAAACTGGTAAGCCTGGAGCCAAGTAGAGAAACGACCTGGCTGAGCCAGATGAAGCTGAAGATTTCCATACCCTCTAGGGCAGTAAATTGCTTCGTGAAAGCGTTAATGATGGGAAAGCTGCTACCATTAATGCGTGATTGCTTTATATCAGTCATTTGATTTATCAGTACATCACTGCCCGAACAATTTGCAGTTTTTCTAAGCAAGAGAGATAGAAAAAGGAAGATTCTTTTACTGTGACAAACCCTACCTGGCAAATTTGAAATAGTTCTCACAACCTTGCCGGAGCATCAAGGTAATTCTCTTGAATTAGAAAAGATAGAAAGAGGTTGAGATATGCCTGGTTGATGGATTCCAACTGAATATTACTTTGAGCTAAACCATTAGTCAAATTTTGATAGTCAAATCTCAGCACCTTGCCTGTATAAGGAGGATTATAGGGTGAGAACGCAGGAAATAACGAATATAGACTGTTATTACTCGCTTGAGAAATTTCTAGTTGTGTAAATTGAGTTCGCCACTCTGAATAGGGGATAGCTTCTAAAGGATAGCCAAAAGCCTTGATCCACTCAAACAATGTTTGTAGATTTACGGTTTCAGGATTATTGATATGGAAAACTTTACCCAGCTGACCTTTCAAAGATAGATGAACAATTGCTTTACTTACGTAATCTACAGGAGTCAATCGGTCTACCATCTGATCACTGTCGGGATATTTGCCAAACTGGATACAACCTCTCAGGAAAATGCAAAGGAAGTCCTGCATGTTCATGATGCCTGTCTGGCAATGGCTAAAGACTCTCCCTAGTCGGTAAATTGAAGTGGGTAATCCACGATTTCGTGCCGCCATAACAAGTTTTTCTGCTACCCACTTGCTCTGGCTGTATCCTCCTTTGAGTCCTTTGCCATGAATCAGGGGATCATCCTCAAAAATAAGGTTTTGTCCAGAATAACTTCCGGCAGAAAAAACTCCAAGGGTTGAAATATGGTGCAGCGGTTTGACTCGACTGGCACATGCTAGCTTTATAATCTCCTGGGTTCCTGCAACATTTACCGGACTTAAAAAAGAGTATGGATACATGCTATTGACCCAGGCTCCAGAGTGATAAATAGATTCAACCTGATGACTGAGCTGTTCGTACTCTGATTCCTCAAGACCAAACTTAGGCAGTGAGAGATCTCCCTTAATCACAACCACTCGCGATTGATAGGTTTCATGCCAAAGACCAAAAGATTTCAGGAGCTTGTGCAGGCGCTGCCAACCCTGAAGGGGATCGCCAGTCCGCATGAGACAGTAAATCTTGGCTGAAGTTTGTTTGAGTAATTCATGCAGGAGAAAAATACCGACAAAACCTGTTGCTCCTGTTAAAAGAATGTGATCTGGGTTGCGAGAAATTTGTGCCTTAGCAGGCTTGATGTTTGGATCTAAAATGGCTTCAGCTTCTAAATCAACAAAAGATGTGCCAAGTTTTGAAATATCCTGATCGCTATTTCGAATCCGATCTATAGCTTGAGCCAGCTCTAACAGTGTTTTGGAGGTAAATAAGAGTTGAACGGGTAGACTAATTTGCAAAGCTTCTTGTAGGCGAGAAATAACCTTAACAGCTAGCAAAGAATGTCCCCCAAGGTTAAAGAAGTTGTCATAAAGACCAATCTGGTCCACTCCTAAAACATCGGCCCAAACCATTACTAAGAGTTGCTGGGTGGAGGTGGAAGCAGGGACAAAAGTTGTCTGTCGCTGCAAATCAGAAACGTTGGGCGCAGGCAGTGCTTTACGATCTATTTTGCCATTGGGCATTAAGGGTAATTCTGCCAGTGACACAAACGAACTGGGCAACATATAAGCTGGTAAGCTTTGCTGCAAATATTGCCGCAAGACTGGTGGATCTACATGAACGTTATCCTTCGCTACCACATAGGCAATCAGTTGCCGATCTCTAGTCTCAGATTCACGAGCGATGGTGACAGCCTGACTAATATCTGGATGTTGGCTTAAGACGGTTGTAATTTCACCTAACTCAATGCGGAAACCACGAATTTTAACCTGTTGGTCCAAGCGACCCAGGTATTCAATGGAACCATCAGGCAAGTAACGGGCTAGGTCACCAGTTTGGTACAATCGCCCAGCACCAAAGGGATTAGCAATAAACTTTGTGGCAGTCAACTCTGGACGATTTAAATAGCCACGGGCTAACCCTGCCCCTCCAATATACAACTCGCCAGGAATTCCTATCGGAACAGGTTGTAGATGACTATCCAACAGATAAACCTGCGTATTCACAATAGGGCGACCAATAGTACCAGCACTATGAGCGGACTGTAAACGACAGATCGTAGCATCTACAGTACATTCTGTTGGACCGTAGAGATTAAAGCAGTGAATTGTCTCGCAGCTTTGAACCGCTAGCCAAGTGGAGGAGGCAATCGGTTCTCCACCTACTAAGATGGCTCTCAGGGGTACTTCATCTGTGCTAAGGAGACCTGCTTCTATCAACCAGGTGAATTGCATGGGTGTACAGTCAAAAACATCAATCTGATATTGCTTGAGATAGTGCAGTAGAGTTGAGCCGCTGTATCGATCGCTTTCTGGAACAATGACTAGGGTGTGCCCATGTAAAAGTTGAAGAATCTGCTTAACCGATGTGTCGAAGGCATATGAACCATTAATACTAATGCAAAGGTTCTCCTTACTATGAGTCAGAGAACTGTAAACAGCGTGCAATAATCCCTGATCCAGGTTCAGTACAGAATGATGAGTGATCGCTACGCCTTTGGGTTGTCCAGTAGACCCTGATGTATAGATGACATAAGCAAGGTTAGTAGGATGGACCTTACTGTGAACTGTATCAGTGCTGTATTTAGCAAAAACGTCATCTTCTACATCCAAGCAGATGATTTGAGGTCGGTGAAGCGGTAATTCCTTTAGCAAACATTGTTGAGTGAGGAGCAGCCCAATCTCTGAATCTTCCATCATGTAAGCAATTCGATCACTCGGATAGGTGGGGTCTAAGGGAACATATGCCCCTCCTGCTTTAAGAATACCTAGCACGCCCACCACCATCTCTAGGGAACGCTCAACACAAATACCAACTAATACTTCGGGGCCTACACCTTGCTGCTGTAAGTAATGAGCCAACTGATTAGATCGCTCATTCAGTTCCCGGTAAGTTAGTTTCTGCCCTTCGAATATTACAGCAATGGCATCAGATGTGCGCTCAACCTGAGCTTCGAATAATTGATGAATACATTGATCATGAGGATAATCTTTCTGAGTTTGATTCCAGGCAACTAACAGTTGCTGTTCAGCCTGAGTCAGGAGGGGAAGTTCTGCAATTCCTTGAGTACTATCAACAACAATGGCTTGTAAGAGAGTCTGAAAGTGGCCCAACATCCGTCGAATTGTTTCAGCCTTAAATAAACCAATATTGTAAGTACACCGTCCTGCCAAACCTTCAGGATTCTCAAAAAGATCAAGTTCAAAATCAAACTCACGAATGGTCTTCAGTTCTACGCCTAGACGTTCTACTTTCAAATCAAAGAGTTCTAATTTATCACCCAGGGCATTCTGCAAAGCAAACATGACCTGAACGATAGGATGATGATTGAGGTGACGTTCTGGTTGTAAGGTTTCCACCAGTTTTTCAAAAGGCAAATCTTGGTGAAGATAAGCCTCCAAGGTTGTTTGTCTGACCTGAGCCAATAACGCCTCAAAGCTAGGATTGTTAGACAGATCAGAGCGCAGTACCAGGGTGTTGACAAAAAAGCCCAGCAACGATTCAACTTCAACCTGTTTGCGGTTGGCGATTGGCGATCCAACCACAATATCTGATTTTCTGGTGTAGCGCGAGAGCAACACTTGAAACGCTGCCAGTAAGGTCATAAACAGGGTGACACCTGCTTTTTGGCTTAGGGTCTTCAGTTGTTGCGTCAGGCTAGAATCCAGCCAGAACCACTCTATTCCTCCCTCAAAGGTAGCTACCTCTGGGCGAGGATGATCTGTGGGGAATTCTAACAGGGGAGGAGCACCATCAAGTTTCTGTTTCCAATAGTCTAGATGGCTTGTCAGGGCTTGACCTGCTAACCATTGCCGTTGCCATTGGGCAAAGTCTGCGTATTGGATTGTTAATGGAGAGAGTGGAGAGGTCTCTCCTTGACAAAAGGCTTGATAAAGTTGAGATAGTTCCTGAATGAATACCCCTAATGACCACCCGTCTGAGACAATGTGGTGTATGGTTACTAGCAATACATGGGTAGTGGGGGACAGACACAGTAACTTGGCACGAATCAGTTGATCTTGACTAATATCAAAGGGCTGGTGGCTTTCTGCTTGAATTTGATCTTTAACTTGGCGTTCTTGGTGTTCGCTGTGTAATTCAATCACTGGCAAGGTAAAGATTCCAGCCTCATTAATATACTGGTAAGGTGTACCCGTATCATCAGCTTTAAAGGTGGTCCGTAGGGTCTCATGACGATGAATGATCGCTTGAAAACTTTGCTCCAATGCGGTGTGGTTCAACACACCCTCAAGTTTGAAAGCATTGGGGACGTTATAGCCAGCGCTCATGCCTTCGAGCTGAGTTAGAAACCAAAGCCGTTGCTGAGCAAACGAAACGGGCAAGAGTGTTGCACGAGAAACGGGCTGAATGGCAGGAAAAGAGATTAAATCCCCTTGCTGAGCAGTCTCTATTGCCTGGGTGAGATCCCTCAATGTCGGTTGCTCGAACATCACTTGCAAAGGCAGTTCAACTCCTAGTCTATGGCGAATCCGCGACATCACCTGAGTTGCCAATAAAGAATGTCCCCCTAGCTTAAAGAAGTCATCGTCAAGGCTAATCTGTTCAATTCGCAAAACCTCACGCCAAATCGCAGCTAACAGCTCTTGAGTCGGGGTCCTCGGTGCAACAAATTCTCCCTCTCGATGCACATCTATAACATCGGGGACTGGCAAAGCCCTGCGATCGACTTTGCCATTGGCGGTCAGAGGTAAATGGTCTAAGACAACAAAGTGCTGAGGCAGCATATACTCAGGCAACTTGTTTTGCAAAAACTGGCGTATTTCAGGAATCAGTTTGTAAGTTAGCTTACTTTGTAGGGGGATATTGGCATAGTCTTGCCTCAGCTTAAGAGGACTTCGGTGCTCTTGCCAAAAGGCAACCTTTTGAAGAGCTGAGACAACATCCTGGTCCTTGGGAACAGTCTCACGTAGAAAAACTACATCATAATACCCTGTTGAACTGGCTTCCCACCAACTCAAATGCACCTGATAGCCCAATTCTTCTGCTAATTCCCAGAACATATCCGGCTCAACGCCACTGGAGTTGTTGTGTGCTCCATCACCCATTACATCCATTAGATGTTGTCGGAGATGTTTAACGGTTTTGAATTCCTGAGACGATTGCTCCAGACATTGTTGGACTTGTAATGCCTGTTGAATTCGCCCATTGGGAATACGACGAATACCCAACGATTCTGGACGTTCTTCCAACAACACACGCCGAACTTGAGTCAACATGTCTGGGTCATCCTGCCAGTCCTGCCAAGGAATTGTTACATTTTCCCTTGGTTGAGTCATGCTGAGATGGAGCGTTACATCATAACGAAACTGGGTTAACTCATTGTGATGTTTGCCTCGCTTCGGTTGAACTTCAACATGGCTAATTTCAGGGAAATAGTGAGGTAAGGTAACAAAGAAATCTGGATCAATGACAAGCTCTTCTTCCGCTTGCAAGCTCTGCTGACATCGAGTTGTAAGTTCCTGTAACAACATTGAATCGTCCGCTTGCAAGTATTGCACCATCGTATGAAACTTATCTAATAAGGGTAAACTCCGAATATCTCCCACAAAAATGCGACCGGGGGTGCCAGGAATAATGACATCTATTGCCCCTTGTAAAACCTGGAGAAGATAATGAATACTGGGGAAGTATTGAATGACTGAATTGAGTATAACGGTGTCAAATTTTTGCTTAGGAATGCCTTCAAAGTCATGGGCTAATTTATGATGAAAAATAACATGATTTAAGGTCGTTTTACTTTGCTGTAGATTTTGGTTATAGGCTAAGGCTGCCCTGGAATAATCAGTTCCTTCATAATGTTTGCAATGGGGAGCAATTCGACTTAACAATAATCCTGTTCCACAGCCAATTTCTAATACTGACTGAGGGTGATAATGCTGAATTCGTGACACGGTATGCTCAACCCATTCCCTCATTTGGATAGCTGGGATCGGCTGACCTGTATAACTGCTATTCCATCCTACAATATTGAAATCCAAGTTAGATTTTAATCCTGTCTCATCCGGTTCTGAAGTGGATGGACTGTAGATTTCTTCGTAGAGGGTTTGCCAATCCTCTAATAATTCCTGTTCTGCCTGAGCAAGTAATGCAGCAATCCCTTGCCCACGCCAGTCAGGCACTACATAAGCGATTAAAGTTTTATCACCGATTGGATCTTTATGAACCGTAACAACTGTTTGAGAGACAATTGAATTCTGCCGAATCGTTGCTTCAATTTCTCCCAGTTCAATGCGGAAACCACGAATTTTAACTTGATGGTCAAATCGTCCAAGAAACTCAATATTGCCATCAGGAAGGTATCGGGCTAAGTCTCCGGTTTTATACAGTGTGTTCGAAGTTGAAATCTGGGGAGTTCCTTTTGATTCTCTCCCTTCATCCTTTTCTATGACTTTGCAAGATAGAAAGGGATTCACGATAAAGCGTTCTGCGGTCAGATCAGGACGCTTGAGATACTCGCGTGCTAAGCCGTCTCCGCCAATATAAAGCTCTCCAGGTACTCCAACTGGAACTGGGTGAAAAGTTTGATCTAACAGATAGACTTGAGTGTTTGAAATCGGAGATCCGATCGGAATTGATGTGCCGATCTCATCAAGATCTCGAACAGGGTAACAGCAGGTAAAGGTAGTATTTTCTGTTGGACCGTAGCCATTAATCACCAGGGTGTTGGGTAAGGCTTCAACTACGGTTTGAACATGAGCAACAGAGAGAACATCACCTCCAGCTAAGAGTTGTTGAACAGATGAGAAAGCTTCAAGATGCTCTTCCACCATTTGATGGAAGAGCCCAGCAGTGAGCCAGAGAATCGTAATGTGATGATGCTGCAGGAGGTAAGCAATTTCAGCCAGAGAAGAACGAGAGGCTGGAGCGAGCACCAAGGTAGCTCCGTTGAGTAACGCACCCCAAATTTCAAAGGTGGCTGCATCAAAAGCAATGGAGGCGAGTTGTAGAAAGGTATCCGCTGCGGTGATGTTAACATAGTTGGAATTGACCACCAAACGAACAACTCCCCGATGGGAAACTGCAACACCTTTGGGTTGACCTGTAGAGCCGGAAGTATACATCACATAGGCAAGATTGTCAGCGGTGATTGATTTTCCGCTCAAAGAAGTCCCAGCCTGGGTTTCTAGGGTAGGAGAGATGGTGTCTGTTAACGTTCTCTTCAAATCAGGCTGGACATCATGTTCTTTCCGGTTAGTCGGTTGTTGAGCAGCAAACTCTCTTAAGTTGATTTCATCTAAACAAATGAGGAAACAGGTCTGAGAATCCGAAAGGTGGGCTCGAAAAGCTGTTTGAGTAATTAATATCGGTATTTGTGTATCTTCGGCAATGAAGGCCAAACGTTCTGAGGGGTAGTTTGGATCAAGGGGCACATATGCTCCCCCAGCTTTAAGAATTGCCAGTATGGCCACAATCAGGTCAGGCGATCGCTCCAGGCAAACCCCAACCAATACGTCTGGATCGACACCCCAGTTCCGTAAGTAAGCGGCAAGCTGATTGGCCTGGTAATCCAGCTCCTGATAAGTAAGTTGTTGGTCTTCAAATACTAGGGCAATGGCATCTCCTGATCGTTCTACCTGTTGCTCAAATAGTTGATGAATACAGGAGTTACGAGGGTAGTCTCTTTGAGTCTGATTCCATTGCGTTAGAATCTGGTGTTGTTCAGCAAGAGTCAGAAGGGGCAACTCATCGATCCTTTGACTGCTATCGATCACCACTGCTTGCAATAACCTCTGAAATTGTTCAAATAACCGCTGGATCGTTTCAACTTTGAACAAATCACCCCTGTAAATACAGGAGCCGACCAACCCCTGAGGTTTTTCCCAAAGGTAAACTTCTAAATCAAATTCGCGGGTTGTCTCAACCTCTGATCTGAGGGACTTGACTTCTAAGTCTGGTAGTTCTAAATCAGCATCTGGAACATTTTGCAAAGCAAACATGACCTGAATAATCGGATGATGGTCAAGACGACGCTTCGGTTGTAATTCCTCTACTAATTTCTCAAAAGGTAGGTCTTGATGCGTGTAAGCCTCTAGCGTGGTTTGTCTAACCTGTCTCAGCAGTTCCACAAATCTAGGATTGCCGGACAAGTCGGAACGCAATACCAGGGTATTGACAAAAAAACCAATCAAAGGCTCAATTTCAGCCTGATTACGATTAGCAATGGGCGCACCCACCACAATATCGGTCTGTCTGGAGTAGCGAGATAATAATATCTTAAAGACAGTAAGCAAGGTCATAAATAGGGTAACGCCTGCTTTTTGGCTGAAGGCTTTCAGATTCTGGCTCAGGGATGCATCAACCTGAAAACTGACCTCCCCCCCTTGAAATGTTTGCACAGCAGGTCGAGGGTAGTCTGTGGGCAGTTCTAATAGAGGGGGAGCGCCTTCCAGTTGTTGTTTCCAATAGTTGAGTTCAGCCTCTAAAACTTGATCGGTTAGCCATTGCCGTTGCCAACAGGCAAAATCTGCATATTGGATCTGTAAAGGGGAAAGGGGAGAAGATTGATTCTGGCAAAAAGCTTGATACAGTTGGAGTAGCTCTTGTTGGAATACCCCGATCGACCAACCATCACAAATAATGTGGTGTATCGTGACCATCAAAATATGATCAGTAGGCGACGATTGCAGCAGTTTGAAGCGAATGAGCCTGTTGTGAGTCAGATCAAAGGGTTGTTGACTTTCTACTTTAATTAGCTCTTTAATCTCGGCTTCTTGTGCTCCTGCTTCCAACTCAATCACGGGTAATGTTATCGTTCCAGGCTCATTAATCCGTTGACAGGGAATACCTTGACGATCAATGGGGAAGGTAGTGCGTAGGCTTTCATGACGTTCGATGAGGGCTTGCAGACTTTGTTGTAGTGCGGGTCGATTCAAATTCCCAGTTAACTGAAAAGTTCTACCCGTGTTATAGCTTGTTGTATTGACCCCTTCAAGACGATTGAGGAACCAGAGCCGTTGTTGGGCAAATGACAGGGGAAATGATTTGGGGTCGCTTAAGGGGTTGCGATCGATCGGCTGAATAGGAGGTAAGGGAGAAAAATCTTTCTTCTGAACAGAGTTCACAGCCTGAGCAAGGTCTATTAACCTGGGTTGCTCAAATAGAGTGATCAGTGGGATCTCAACCCCAAAACTTTGACGAATTCGAGAGATAACCTGAGTCGCTAATAACGAATGGCCTCCCAGTTCAAAGAAATCATCCTGCAGACCCACCTGTTCTAAACCCAATGCCGAGGCGATGATATTGGCAATAACAATTTCAACCGGACTGCGAGGCGGAACAAAGGTAGCTTGTTGTAGGTGTTGCAAATCAGGAGCAGGCAAAGCAGCACGGTTGATCTTGCCATTGGGGGTCAGGGGGAATTCTGACAGCAAAATGATCGCCATTGGCACCATATAGTGAGGCAAGAGTCCTCGCAAAAACCTTCGCAGTTCAGGAGCAGAAGGCTGATCACTCCCACTGTGCAAAACTGCATAGGCGACCAATTGTTGTTCGCCACGTTGATCTGGTCTCAACAAGGCAATTGCAGTCTGAATGGCTGGATGTTGTTCCAGGGTTGCACTGATCTCTCCGAGCTCGATCCGGAATCCGCGCAACTTAACTTGGTGATCAATCCGTCCTAAAAACTCAATTCTGCCATCAGCAAGATAACGCACCCGATCACCCGTTTTGTATAAACGATTGGCTAGAGAGTTTGCAGGTAAAGCCTTGCCAAAATCCTCGTGCAGCCTCTTTAAGCTGTGAGGCATTGCGGCAAATGTTGCCTGGGTCAGATCAGGACGGTTGAGATAACCTCGTGCAAGACCGATCCCCCCAATATACAACTCGCCAGGAATACCGATCGGAACCGGCTGACCATAGGGATCTAGAATATAAACGTTGACATTGGGAATGGGGCGACCGAGTGTAATGATAGGGTCCTCTGGTTGACAAAGGGCGATAGTCGTATACACACTCGCCTCTGTTGGGCCGTAAGCATTAAAAAATTCCCGACCCTTAGCCCACTCTTGCATCAACGGAACAGGACAGGCTTCCCCTCCTACAATCAGCACTTGTAAACTGGGGATTGGCATGAGCGGTAAAGTCGCCAGGGCAGATGCAGGTAATGCCAAATGCGTAATTGCCTGCTGCTGGAGAAGTTGCACTAAATCTAAACTCGGCAGTAAAGATTCTGATGGATTCAAGCACAAGCAAGCCCCAGAACTTAAAACCATCAAGATTTCTGAGATTGAAACATCAAAACTCAAGGAGGTAAATTGAAGAACCCGACTGTGGGGGTTGACTTTAAAAGTCGCAATCAGAGTTGCTGCTAGATTGCTTAACCCCCGATGCGTGACCATTACTCCTTTGGGTCGTCCGGTAGAGCCAGAAGTATAGATTACATAGGCTAGCGTCTCTGCAGTAATGGCAGAGGTTGGTGCTGTCACAGGTTGGTTGGCAAAAACAGCAGAGTCGCTCTCTAACATCACCACTTTTGCTGGGTGAGATGGAAGTCTAGTCAGTAGAGTGGGCTGAGTCACAAGCACCGAAACTTGTGCATCTGCAAGCATATAAGTGAGCCGTTCTTGGGGATAGGTCGGATCAAGAGGGAGATACGCTCCACCTGCTTTAAGGATGCCCAGAAAACCCACAACTAGCTCTATAGACCGTTCGACACAAAGACCTACGACAACTTCTGGACCAACCCCAAGACTTTGGAGATAATGAGCGAGTTGATTAGCCCGATCGTGCAATGCTTGATAAGTGAGCGTTTGCTGTTGAAACTGGACAGCTATAGCATCTGGATGCTGAGATACCTGCTGCTCTAACAGAGTTAGAACCTGTGAATGAACAGAAATGTCACACAGAGAATCCATTTGGGTTTGATTCCAAGCAACTAGGAGTTGATAGGATTCCTCAAGACTTAAAAGCGGCAGGTGACAGATCGATTGATCAGGATTTCTGACAATTGCGGCAAGGAGCGTTTGAAAATGCCCAATCATTCGAGCAGCAGTGTCCTGATCAAACAAATCCGTGCTGTATTCTAACTTCCCTCTCAGCCCAGATTCCCGATTCTCAAGACATAGGGTCAAATCAAACTTGGCCGTGACCCTTTCCGTTGGTAAAGGAGTCAGGGTTAAATCTGAAAACTTCCATTCATCAACCTCATTCTCCTGCAGAACAAACATCACTTGAAACAGCGGATTGTAACCAGGGTTTCGTTCGGGTTGTAGCTCTTCCACAAGCTTCTCGAACTGCAAATCTTGATGGGAATAAGCGTCTAACGTTACCTGTCGTGTCCGATCCATTAATTCTCGGAAGCTTGGATTACCAGAGAGATCAACCCGCAACACTAACGTATTGACAAAAAAGCCAATCATTGAATCAAGGGCAGGATGATTGCGACCCGCGATCGGAGTGCCCACTATAATATCTTCCTGGCCGCTATAACGGCTTAGTAAGACCATAAAAGCCGTCAACAATGTCATGAATAGTGTTGTTCCGGCTTGGTAACCCAGTTCTTTAATTTGTTGCGTCAGGTCTTTACTGAAGTCAAAAAGCTGAGTCGCACCTCGAAAGGTTTGCACTGGAGGGCGAGAATGATCAGTAGGTAAATCTAGCAAAGGTGGTGCGCCAGCTAATTGATGTCTCCAATACTCCACCAGATTTGCCAATCGTTCTTTTGATAAGCATTGTCGCTGCCAGTGGGCAAAGTCTATATATTGAATTGGTAACTCAGGTAATGGTGAAGACTCATCATTCAAAAAAGCCGTATAAAGACTTCCGAGTTCTCGCAACAAAACTTTTGTAGACCAGCCATCTGTAATAATATGATGACAAGTTAATAGTAAGATATGCAAATGCTCTGACAGATGAAGCACTGTGGCTCGCAATAATATCTCTTGAGATAGGTCAAAAGCATATTGATTTTCTGCCTGAATGAATTGTTCTGTTTGAGTCAACTGATCTTGGCTAGGTAGCGATTGTAAATCAACAACTGATAAGATCAGATTTAAACTAGGTGCAATTGCTTGTCTTGGGCTACCTTTTTTTATGGAAAATGTGGTTCGTAGCACCTCATGACGGCGAATAATCTCATTTAAACTTTGTTCAAGTATTGAAACATTGAGTATTCCTGAAATTTGAAAATTATGAACCACATTGTAGTTAGTATCACCAGGATTAAGCTGATTTATAAACCACAGTCTTTCTTGAGCAAAGGAGAGACTATAGTTTCCTTCACGAGGAACTTTTACAATAGTTTCAACTGCTTGATTATTATATTTATCCCACTGTTGTAGAGTCTCAATTATTGCTATTTTATGCTGTTGCAACTGATCTCGTAAGGCTGGATTTAAAGCTCCTTCTGGAGCTCTACATTTTAACCTAGGTGCTTGAGTTGAATCACTATATTCAAGCCATAGCTTTATTCCCAAACGACTGATATCAGATAAAAGATTCTCGATTACTGTCATAAATATCCTGTTTTATAAGAGCTTGAAATGCTTAAACTTTTTGCTCAACAAATTTTATAAAATATAACTTTTACTCCAATACAGGTGTCTCGAAATAACATTCGAGGTAAGGATTCAGGTCGTAAAAATAGGGATAAGTCAAGGAAAACCCATGTCACGACCGATGTGGGCACGTAATGCTTCAGCAAAAAAGTTGACGACACAACGTTGCTGAGAACGACAGGTTTGCACAACAGTCAAAAGTCTGGCGGTGTTTTCAAATCTTTCCAAGGAGCGAGAACCTCCGCGCTCCCTTACGCTTTGTAACAGCCAATCAATGACAACGTTCTGCCAAATTGTTGTCAGGAGGTACTTCTGGATGCATGGCGAAAATACCACCACTGATCAAACTTGTTTTGGAGATTATTTAAAAGCCTCAAAGCTCTTGCTCCCCCTTGCGGTATCCATTTATTGAAAGCTTTACTTAATTTGGATTTGAATTCCTTGGCCCATAATTCGTAAGCTTTATGATCAGCCTGGGTTTGCCATAAGTGATAATGCTCAAAAGCGCACATCTTGCAGACTAATAAATGCTTTGCCAATACTCTCATTGTGTAATCCAGGACATTTAATTAAACCCTTGAAATGCCTGCGCATATGTGCCAAGCACTTTTGTTGGGCTACTACAGGGTAACCATTAGTATACACGCTTTTCGTCGCTGCGCTCGAACTCCACCATACTTATCTCCTAGCAGTGACTCTAGTTCTTTTCGTGAACGTGTATCTGCTGCTCTTTATAGGCAAAAATCCTGGTTGGCGACTAGCCATAACCATTCCTTTACCCCAATGACCCCCCAAGGGGTTTCATCGACATGGACATTGGGTTGTTCTATTTTTACCCAATTTTCCAGTTCTAGTACCGGCTGTTCTATGGCTTGGGCTACTAGGCACGTTGGTGGCCCCTTTGGTTCCGACTCCAATCTCTACTTCACCCATCTGCTAAATCAACTCTTACACTTAATTACGCCCACCTACTTAGCATATCCAAATTTACACTATATACCAAGTTAGTATACAGGAAGTTTTTTTTTACAAAACTTTATTTTTTAGGAACGCAGTATCAGGTGATGAGAGAGTAACTTATTACTGTATCATAGTAAGTACCGCGCGCCGAATGAATTACCTACTATAATTCTCTGTAACCCTTGAATTAAAAGAGTTTCAGTTTTTGAAAATTTGTAATTAATTTTGTGTACCTGCTTACATTTGAAAAACTGTAAGTAGGTAAGCATATGCGCTACGCGCACGCTACGCGAACAGCGGTCAGCGTTCAGCTTAAAATAAACACTGCTTGGTGGGATCTTCTGTGGTGGCTTCCTAATTATCTAAATAACAAACTAAACAAACTCACGAAACAAATTTTTTCCGCGCTACGTGAGTAGTTTCAAAGATTTGTTCCAGACTCGACCAATCTTCCTGTTCAATCACCTCAATTATCTGGTCAAGCCGATCGCGATAGCCTAAAAGCGATCGCATTATCGACTCCTGATTGTAACGAGCCATCATTACTCCCAGTTCTGGATTACCACCCCCGACACGGCTAGTATCACGAAAACCAGAACTAGCTAACTGTTGGGCTAACCTCAACACCACTGGGTCAGTCTCCTGCATACAAGCATCTATCAAACTCCCACTCACCATCACCGGTAGATGAGAAATCCATGCTACCGCTTGGTCATGGTTTTCCGGGCTTGTGATGTAAACCAATGACTTAAGCGATCGCACAATTTCCTCCACCTTCTCAAGTGCTGGTGGTGGTGTCGTCTCAATCGGCGTCAGTACGTAAGGGTTTCCGGCAAATAGATTCGACACCGCAGCTTCCACACCGCTGTGTTCCGTTCCTGACATCGGATGACCACCTACAAAATTTTCCCACAGGGGAGCCATTTCTCTAACCACTGGCATTTTGACCGAACCAATATCAGTGATTACGGTATCCTTGTAAAGATAGTTGACTAAATCCTTGACAGTAGAGGCGATCGCGGCTATCGGGGTGCAAATAAATACAACCTCTGCTGTGGCTAGGATACTTAAGTCAATACTCGCATCATCAACAATGCCGTGATCACGTGCGAATTGACAGGTTTTTGGTTGACGAGAGACTCCCAAGACCTGGTGACCTTGTGCTCTCAAGTCCAATCCTAGGGATCCACCCATCAATCCCAGTCCTACAATACCAATTTTCATTATCTCTCAGCGGGATTCAGCCTATGCCATGATAAATATTAATTTTTGTTAGATTGTAATGAATGTCAGGGAAATTATCCAACAATATGCAGCAGGGGTAAGAGATTTTACAGCTGCTGATCTTACGGAACTTAACCTAAGCAGCGCTACTCTTAGTGGTGCCGACTTGAGTGAAGCTAACCTGAGGGTAACTAACTTAAGTGGTGCTAACTTGAGCGGCACAAACCTCAGCCGAGCAAACTTAAACGTTGCTAGACTCAGCGGTGCCAATCTCTCTAAAGCCAAGTTAACACAAGCACAGCTCAATGTAGCAAATTTGATTCGGGCTGATTTAAGAGGTGCCCAACTGATTCAGGCATCACTGATTCGTGCTGAGATGGTTCGTGGTTCCCTAAGTGGAGCAAATCTAACCGCAGCAAACCTCTCTGGTGCTGATTTACGAGAAGCCACCCTCAGACAAGCTAATCTCAGCCGCGCTACCTTCAATGAAGCCAATTTAGCCGGGGCAACCCTTAGTCAAGCAAATTTGAAGGGAGCGCACTTAAACGGAACAAATCTGCACAAAGCCGATTTCAGCGGTAGTAATCTCAAAGGGGTTGAAATCAGACAAGGAAATCTCACCTGTGCCAATTTTAGGGGAGCTGATCTCAGTGGGGCAAATCTACGCTGGGCTGATTTAAGTGGAGCAAACCTCAGTTGGGCTGATCTCAGCAACGCTAAATTAAGTGGAGCTACCTTAGTTGGGGCTGATTTGAGCAATGCCAATTTAGTTAATACCAGTTTAGTACACGCTGATCTTAGTAAGGCAAGGCTGATTAAAGCCAATTGGATTGGAGCAGATTTGACTGGTGCTACCCTCACTGGGGCAAAACTATGTGCCGTTTCCCGGTTTGGTCTCAAAACCGAAGGACTGATCTGTGAATGGGTTGACTTGAGTCCTGATGGCGATCAAAGTCAAATTATCCCTCTGTCTTCCGAAGCTGCCAAAACCTTTTTCAACGAGACCCTGCCAACGGTAAAAATTATCGTTGATACCCCGTTAGACCTCAAAGCGAATTTGGCTTTAGCCTCGATTTACAATCAGATAGCCAATGTTTCTGAAGTCTTCAATCAAGCCCCCAGCATTGAGGTAGGTGTCCGCAGAACAACCATTACCTTTACAAGCAACAACGCTGACTTATTCATTATCGCTTACTTGGCAATTGTCCCCTTCAAAGATGGAGGTCAAACTCGTCGCAATATTGTGACCCTATTAAATAGCCTACCCTCACGCTCAATATACAGTTTAAATCATCAAGACAAACAGCAAATCAATAAATTACTGACAAGTATTCGCCAAGCTATTGAGCAGCTTAAGCCAATTAAAACCGTTAATTTAGCACCAGAAAGAAAATCATCGGCTAACTTCTTTATTGCTCCGACTCAGACAATTATTACTAACTCTAGAGACTACTCATTAAGTATTTATTATAATCAAGATTTTGGGAAGTATCTGATGAATCAATCAAGCTGGAGCGAGCAATCTGAAGACACTACAACACCATCAAGACCAGTATCAACCCTGCCTCCAGTGAGCCAAATTGTTGAATTTATTAAAGCCTGGGATTATTTTACCGGTTGATGGTGTAGACAAGACCTAGGGCGTGTCATCAAATAGGTATCAATTTAGTTTAGAATCGGTAGCTGTAGAGAGTTTAGTCAATCAGGAGCTGTGCTATCATGATACGCCGCTATGCTTTGCGTCTCGGACCAGTGGGAACGGA
>NZ_JAAHHX010000430.1:0-1894 GCF_010672065.1 Moorena sp. SIO4A1
GAAGACATTGAAACCAACGGCATAATCAGAATTGACTGGACAGAAAGTGATGGTGTTGCTGGCAAATACCATATCGGTATTGCTCACTTTGATGAAATAGATGGACAAGCCAAACTAACACTACGGGTCAACGGTACTGATGTTGACACCTATACTTTGGATAAAAACCTTGGTGGAGATGGACCCAACTCCGGTAACTATGTCGGTTTCACTGACTCTCTCAGCAATGGTGATCCTAATCCAAATCCTATCTTTAAAGATGTACAACTTGCTCCAGGCGATCGCATCGAAATTGTTGTAGAGGCAGATAGTCTTGATAATGAGACCTTCGAGTTAGGGCGAATTGACGCCATTGAATTTACCTCCGCTGAAGTGGATCTGTTCTGGCATAATTCTGAGACTGGCACCATGGGAGCTTGGCGGATGCATGGGGTAATGGGTACTGACCTAGATGAGGCAGTTACGATTCAAATGGAATCCGTTAACAGTGACTGGGAGATTCGTGCTGCTGGAGACTTCAACGGTGATAGCCACAAAGATATGGTTTGGCGCAATACCGCGAATGGAGACATTGGTATCTGGTTAATGAATGGTTCCCAGTTTCAAGAAGCAGTATCCATCGTCCCAGTCTCAGACCTTAACTGGAAAATCCATGGCACAGGAGATTTCAACCGTGATCAGCAAACCGATCTGCTGTGGCGTAATGACTCCACTGGGGAAAATGCAGTTTGGCTGATGAATGGCACTGAGCCGAATCGAGGAGTACTAATCCAATCAGAATTAGCCAACAGTAAATGGAAAATCCTTGGTGCCGGAGACTTTGATGGAGATAAAAACGCGGATGTTCTCTGGCTTGACACTGAAAACCAAAATGTTTACTACTGGCGCATGGCAGGTACAGATTACATAGAATCAGTGTTCGTTAATAATGCACCCCTTGACGACACCTGGAAATTTCAAGGAGTTATGGATTTTGACAAGAATGGTTACGATGACATTTTCTGGAGCAATACTGTTGATGGCAAGACAGGGATGTGGATGATGAATGAAAATGGTTACGACCGACCAGTAATCGCTGAGTCGGTAGATTTGAGCTGGGAAGGCCATGCCTGAAGTGACCTGTGTTGAGCGTTGACACTTTGTTGAGTCTAAACAAAAAGCGCTCAATCAAATTATGCGTTCGCGTAGCGTGGCCTACGGCCAATCGCACTTGTGACTTGCTGCGGTTTACAATCAATTAGTGACACACCTTAGGGGCGCACCAGATGCGCCCCTAAGATTTATTTTTAAAATATAGCGTTAGTGATATAGGGTAAACCCAATGAAAATTGCGATCTTATCCCTAGATGCTACCTTGTATTCTACCCGACGCTTGAAGGATGCTGGGGACAAGCGGGGTCATCAAATGCGGGTGATTAACTATATGTGCTGTTACCTGAATATTACAGCTGACAAGCCAATGGTAATGTATCAGGGCAAACCCTTAGATGACTTTGATGCCATTATTCCCCGGATCGGGGCATCACAGACCTTCTATGGCACGGCCGTTGTACGGCAGTTTGAATTGATGGGTGTTTTTACTGCTAATCCAACTCAGGGCATTTCCCGCTCCCGTGATAAACTACGCTCTCTTCAGATCCTTTCTGGTGAAGGTATTGGTTTGCCCGTAACTGGCTTTGCCTATTTAACCGAAGATATTGACCACTTAATCGAGATGGTAGGTGGTGCTCCTTTGGTGATTAAACTATTGGAGGGTACCCAAGGTATTAGACCTCTTGCAAAAGTATTTTTCTGATAGTGTTCTTGATGCAAAGCGCGAGTGGGGGAAACCACGGCAGTCGCTCATGGGGGGAACCCCCAAGACCGCGCTGCCTCCCCAAGACCGCGCTGCATC
>NZ_JAAHHX010000431.1:0-1891 GCF_010672065.1 Moorena sp. SIO4A1
CCACAATACTCGGTGTAGTTCGCCCACCTTCCGAGCTGGAAATGACTATGGGTTTACCCCCTTCTAAGACAGAAACACAACTATTGGTTGTGCCTAGGTCGATGCCAATAACTTTTCCCATAGGGTTACGGCTTAACGGTTATGTTAAGTTATTTTAGTTTGATTTTTTGTTGAGTTGGTCAAAATAATAGAACTTCCCTTGGTGCGTTCGTCCCTTTTCGTAGGATGGTCAGAGACTGACACCAAAGGAAGGTTAACCACTCAATGGCAGCTAATTTTCTGACTCAGCAGATTTCTGAGCTTCCGAGGTTTCCTGTGGTTCTGCCGCAGCAGCTACTTTCACCATAGCGTGACGTAACACCCGCTCCCCAAGTAAATAACCCCGCATTAGCTGTTCTATGACTACTCCTTCTGGATAGTCATCCGTTGGTTCTCGCATAACCGCTTCGTGGAGATTGGGGTCAAACTCTTGCCCTTCTGGTCGCATCGCAGCAACCCCAAGGCGCTTGAGGCTATCTACCAGCTGTTTATAAACACCTTGATAGCTTTTGTGAATTGACATTTCCCCATCATTTTGAGGCTTAATTTGGGTGCGCGCCCGTTCAAAGTTATCTACTACTGACAATAACTCAGTGATGGTGTTTCCTTTAACTTGATGTTCCAAGTCTTCTTTCTCTTTAGTTGACCGTTTGCGGAAATTCTCAAAATCTGCCGCAATCCGGATGTATTGAGATTTAAAGGAGTCACATTGCTGAGTTCGCTCTTCTAGTTGAGCTTTCAGGGCCTCATTTTCCTGCTTGATGGTTTCTAGAATTTTGGAATCGTCCTCCGTAGGTGATTCATCGGTAGCTGCTTGAGCTACCTCGGTCTGGGCTTCTTGGTCTACCGACTCTGACTCAGATGCTTCCGCAGCAGAGGATTCAGTTGGTTGTGCTGCTTCAGAGTTGACCTCTGAGTCAGAGGCTACGGCTACCGCTTCCACCTCAAGATTGTCTGCGAGTACCGTAGTGGACTCTTCCTTTGTCTCCTGCGAAGTGTTATCTGACTGTTTTGCTTCGTCAATCATGCTCCACTCATCCCAATTCAATAGACTGCTAGTTTATCTATAATTTCTTACTAGCCAACCAATTTTCCAGCAAATTTTTTAAACTAACCACGTTCAGTCTAACGACTATAGCATCGGTTTGTGACAGCTCCTATACTGACCTTACAGGTTCAGTGTAGGCAACAAGCGCCAGTCCGGCTATCGCTTAGGAGGCGCTGGGCTTTAAGAACGGACTGCCCTTCCGCTCTGTTTTTTATATTTATTGCTGCATTGTGGTCTCTGTCCAAACTGCAACCACAGTGAGGACAATCATGCCACCGAACATGCAACTTTTTAGGGACTTTTTTGCTGCAACTGGAACAGTTCTGTGAAGTGTTCCGAGCACTTACTGGAATCGCCAACAAGCCAGCATTTAAGGCTTTGCTTGCCAGGATTGTCAGAAAGCTAGACCACCCAGCGTCTAACACAGATTTAGCCAATCGAGATAAGACAAGTCCCTTTACGTTTAATTTTTCGTGAGCAATTACATCGTATTTTGACAGCAAATATTTTGCTGTCTTAAAATGAAAGTCTTTTCGCTTGTCCGATACTTTTTTGTGCTGCTTTCCAAGTTGTTTGATAGCTTTGAGTCTATTTTTACCTCCTTTTTTTCGTCGAGATACTCTTTTCTGAATAACTCTCAGCCTTTTCTGAGACCGTCGATAATATTGAGGAATGCTTACTGTTTCCCCTTCAGAAGTGGTCAAAAATTCTTTAAGGCCAACATCAATCCCAATTATAGATTCAGGGTTAATGTCGGGCTTAACCTTGGTAACGGTCTTATCTTCTAGAGACAATACCAGATAA
>NZ_JAAHHX010000432.1:0-1889 GCF_010672065.1 Moorena sp. SIO4A1
GTTCTGAGGCGATGCTATTGGCGGCTAGAGAGCTGGAACTTCAGGACATTATTAAAAATCGTGTTGTCCTGTGGCGTATGCGCTCTACCAATCCCTGGCGGCGCTCTTACACACGACGTCCTCTAAGTCCAGAAGAAGCTAAGGCTTTAGTGGTGATTGCTAGTCATATGGCACGCCGAATGACCGTTCTGATTCGGCAGTTGTTGACGGCTTATGAACAACTGCTGGAAAAGCAGGTACCTCTAGAACAACATTTTCGCCTATCTAAGTATTTGGAAAGGTTCCAGGCTCATTTTCGCAGCCGGATGAATCCCCGTCGCTCTAAAGTGGCTGCCTATAACTCTGAAGAAAAGTTGAATCAACTCGCAATTTCTCTATTGAGTGAGCTTCTGTTCTGTACAGGCACTTCTGGAAGGCAAAGATTATGGACTAGTTTGTTTGATGGGGAATTGCCTTGAATGTTTTTGTTGTTGCTGATTATCGACATGCCATCAAGTATCAAGTAATAGTCAGGTGACTTATCAATTAGCCATTATCAATTACCCATTATTCATTACCCATTATCCATTACCCATTCCCTCAATGCTAGTCTAAGAGGTTGAAGGGGATTTTTCAGCAGGAACAGCCGATGACAATTCGACGCCAGTACAGTCTTCCCAACTGTACCCTTATCCTGGAGGGTTGGAGTAATAGTACCACAGGGGATGGGTTACAGCCAGATCCCCGACCATTGCTGACAACTCTAACTAATGCGGAATGCCATTTAGGGGCTATGAAACAACCCCTCAGTGGTGGGCGGGATTTTTTTGAGGACTTGGTAGATAGTGTAAGCCGCTATGCTCAGGAATTTTTGTCTAAAGTGCCTCACCCCAAACCCAATGCTGAGAAACCAGCTAAGGTGCATCTGCAGAAAGTCGAGGACAAAAATGTGCATCGACTGACACTGCTAGATACTCCCAACTCAGGAGCAATGACCAACTCAGGGAAAGGTCTCCATGTAGATTTGAACACAGTGCAGTTGTTTGACTTGGTTGAGGCGATTGACCAGTTTTTGGCTGATGGACGAACCCTACCAGATATTAGCGTTTCGTTGCAGCCTGTTTCTAAGCACTATCGCCAAGCTGAAAAACCAGTAACCGAGCGTACTGCCCCCGCTGCACTGGGCATGGCAAGTTTGGCTCTAGCTGCGATCGCATTTTTCTTTGTACCGATTCCAGAAGTACGGGAACCCGAACCTGCCCGAACAGAGGAAAATTCCAATGAAACCAGTACCTCAACTGGGGAGAGTGACCCTCAGGCAACACCAACACCAACACCAAAGGGAACACCACTCTCGATTGAGGAGCTAGAAAAAGTGCTCACAACTGCACCAGAAATTACTGATCCCACAGAGTTGCGCTATATACAAAGAAGCCTGCAAAAGCGAATTTTTCGAGCTTGGGGGAACCGGGAACAGTTTGCTGGGAATTTAAACTATCAGGTTAGTGTTGGCAGAGATGGCGCGATTTTAGGCTACAAACCCGTTAAGGGCACACCCTTGGATGGGGCAGAGCAAACCCCCCTACCTGAATTGCTGTACACCAAAACTACAGGCAATATTGCTACCCAAGAACCTATTGCTCAGTTCCAGGTGTTATTTAAACAAGGGGAAGACGAAGGGATTCTCGAAATCAGTCCTTGGAATGGTTATATGGGTAAGATTACCCTAGGTCCAGAAATTACTGACAGCGCTGTCATTAACGATTTGAAAGGCAAGGTGTCTCAGCAAATTCGTGACAGTTGGAATAAAACCTCCAGCTATCCTCAAGATTTAACTTATCGGGTAGGTGTGACTGAAGAGGCTATCATTGCTGATTATGAAGCAATTGATAAAGAGTCTTGGGATTACT
>NZ_JAAHHX010000433.1:0-1889 GCF_010672065.1 Moorena sp. SIO4A1
TGGTGCGCCAGCCCCATCCTCCAGAAATTTATGAGTTAATCGAGGTGAGGGACCCTAAGGTTCAAGCTCACTGGCGGCAGGTATCTAACGGTTACGAACTAAGCGTACGCCAGTCCGTCCAGTGCAGGATCAGAAAGGTTACGCAAAAGCCCGTGATTGTTGGGTTTCGTGCCTCAACATTATCCCCCCTTTGAGTCAACCTGGTGAATTGAGTTCGTCGTTTATGGTGCGTTCTGTGATAGTCGGTCAATAAATGTCTTGATAGATCCTGTGTAATCGAACCCACCCTACAAGAGCGTACGCACTAATAAACTTCATCGTGAGTGCCAATATCAATTAAAACGATTTCTTCTTCTAAGGTGTCTTGATTTTGTTCAAAGTTGAAAATAAGACGACAATCATATTCTACCGAACAAGCCCAAGCACCTGATAATTTACCTTTGAGTTTATGAGTGCGTAGTATAGGATTATAAGGATTATCAGCCAGTAATCTTAATTTGGCTTCAATTTTTGGTTTTAAATTCGGTTGACGTTTAATGATTGCCTTAAAAGCTCGCTTAAATGATGATGTTAAAATTAAATTAGTCATTGTTTAATTCGGCAATAACATCATCAACTGTACCCCGAAAAACGTTACCCTGTTGATAGTCTTGGTGAGCTTTAGTTATATTAACAGCGATTTCCTCTCTTCTTTTTTCAATTTGTCTATGTCTAACAATATTAATTAAATCGTTCTGTTCATCTAAAGAAAGAGCGTCAATCATTTCTAAAATTTGATGGAATTGAATTGTTTGCATCATTTTTTACTCTCTTGCCAAAATATTAGTTTACTCTAATCTAATTTATTCATTATTTTCAATTTAACACGCCCAAACAAATGATCGCACTTTCCCAAATCGGAATTTTAGAAAGGGCTATGTTAGTTGGAGATGCTGGGTTTCCTTCCTCAACCCAACCTACAAGAGCGATGCTCCTAAGGAGCCGCTAAAAGCGAACGCACTTGGGGACAACGATCGTTCCAAAAAAGGTCGGTTAGATGCACGATGAAAAAACTCGCTACAATAACCGCAGTATCATGCCAGTAGCCATTGAACATGACAACTGAACAAATCACGATCGATCTGCCTAGTCCCATCTTCCACCAACTGGCACGAATTGCCAAAGCTACGCAGCAAAGTGTAGAGACACTTGCACCTGCATTGTGTAGTTAGCAATTTGCCACCTTCGGTTGATAATGCCCCAAAAGAAATGCAAGCAGAGTTATTACAGCTTCAGACACTAGATACTGAACAGCTACTCAACATTGCTCAAGCAGAAATAGACCCTGATCAGCATCATCGCTGTGTTGAGTTGCTAGACAAACATCAGGATGAGAAACTGACACCGGAGGAACGGCGGGAACTCGCCGAGTTGCGACAAGCAGCCGATCGTCTCATGCTACGGAAAGCTTATGCCTGGTCTGTTCTACGTTGGAAAGGGCATCGGATTCCTGCACTTATTGATTTACCTGTGATTCTATGACCATATCTGTTGAATTACGACGGCGCGTAATTCAAGAAGCCAATTTTCGCTGTGAATATTGTAAAACCTCTTCCCAGTTGACTGGTACACCACTAGTCATGGATCACATCTGGCCTCGCTCACAAGGTGGAACAGACAATCGAGAAAATTTAGCTGCTTCCTGTTATCGCTGCAATGAATTCTTTGGGAGCAAAATCTACGCAATTGATCCATTAGACTTGGAAGTATGTTGCACTCTATAATCCACGAAATCAATTTTGGTAACGACCATTTCATTTGGAACAATGGTGGAACTCATATTGCTGGAATAACACCAGTGGGCCGAGCAACAGTAATAGCGCTGCCCTTGAACTTTTGAGTTTCTGATT
>NZ_JAAHHX010000434.1:0-1888 GCF_010672065.1 Moorena sp. SIO4A1
CCAAACTAGAGGTACGGTAATTTTCCGCCCATCCATTAAATCAACACTAATGGTTTCTTCAGTAAAGTAGACATTCTTAACTCTCTCATCCGCTCGAATTGCCAAAATACCCATACCAAGCCTCTAATAGATTTTTCTGATTTTCCTGGACTATCCCTTGCAATTTCCGAAGTTCCTTAGCACTGAAACCAACATTGCTAGCTAGACTGACTGGTTCCAGCCAGAATTTAGCAGATGAAGCATCACGGTCAATATGGATGTACGGTGGTTCATTCGGTTCATGACTGTAAAAGTAGAAACGATTTGGACCGATCCGTAAAATTGTTGGCATAATGGAATAATTCTAACACTATGCTGGTTACCATGTCTTGAACTTTGGCTTGCAGCGCGATCAAGTCGTCTGGTACTGCGTACGCTCTTGTAGGGTGGGTTCGATAACACAAGATCTATCAAGACATTTATTGACAGAATATCACCGAACGCACCATCCCTTACTGGGCTTCATTCATTTTTAATTTTTAATTTTGAACTTTGAATTAATCACTGAATCTTGCTAATAATTCCTCACGGTATAGCTGAGATAACTGTAATATTAAAGCGGAAAATTATTGATTAGATAAGGACAGCATTGGTTCAATAATACCTCTCAGTTGGTCATCAAGAGAATTAAACCTCACTCTCAACAAGTTTTCGATAATCGCAGTGCGCTCCATCCTCAGACCCTGCTGCATACCTTGTTGTATACCCTGTTGTATGCCTGACTGAGTAGCAGCTTCTAATTTTTCTAATAAAAGTGGTGATAAGCGCATCAATTTTCTCTCTGTCTTGCTCTTATAATTCTGTACTTACTTCTAAGTTACTACGCTCAGAAGATAACAACAATAACGTATTTTACCGAAATTGATTTGTTTCTGGCAGTGCTTCTAATTCATCAATGGCCTGTTGTTGGACCCTGCCTCTGCCTAACATTCTCAAGCATAGAGTGTCTAATGTCTTTGGTAATTTATGTATTACGACTAATCCTGTGCGATCGTGTTATACTAAGAGCATCCGTTAGGATCAGAAGGTAAATTAACCGACAATGCAGACCTTACCTTAAAAATGGCATCCTACTCCCTTAACTTGCCGCTTCAACTTCAAGAAGAAGTAGAACAATGTGCTTTGCGTCAAGGCATTTCCCTCGACGACTTTATTTTATGGGCAGTGGCTGAAAAAGTTGCTGTTCTCAAGCATCAATTCCATGACCCAAGCTTTCCCCACATCACTTATCGTCAAGGAGCCAGTGGTCACCCCGTCTCAGTCATTCGTGGGACAGGGATTCGAGTCCAGACAATTGCGATCGCCACCCACCAATGGGGAATGTCTGCCAAGCAGCTGGCCGAGGAATATGGGTTAACTGAAACTCAAATTAACGACGCACTAGGGTTTTACAGCGCACATCAAACCGAAATTGACAGCGCGATTGTAGCTGAACAAGAGAGCGAAGTAGCCAATGTCTAAACTTCGGCAACACCAAAGATGCGGACACGTCCATCAAAGCCTTACAATCAGCCCTAACCGTTCGTGGTCATGATGTTACTCGGACTCCCAATGAATGGATAGCCAAAGATGCAAGTGATGAAACCCAACTTTTGAAGGCAACGGCTCAAGGGCGATGTATTTTTACATTCAACATCAAAGATTTCTCCGCTTTAGCCATACAATACCCAGAACATCATGGCATTATTCTGGCGGCTCAAAGCAGATGGAACTTATCCGACCTGATTAAGGCACTCGAGCGTTTTCTTTTAGAGACTCAATCAGAAGATTGCTTAGGGCAAGTTCGTTGGTTGAATCAATATCGCCCTATTAGCCGTGATGATTAATGGTGAGTACATGAAGGGGAATA
>NZ_JAAHHX010000435.1:0-1887 GCF_010672065.1 Moorena sp. SIO4A1
TAGTTAAGGATTTTCAAGCCGAAACCGGTAAACAAGTTGGTATTGTTCACGAACTTAAGCATAATAGCTACTTCGATAGCATTGGTTTAAATGTAGAAGAAGCTACGGTGCGGGTTTTGCTGGAAGAAGACTTTACTAATCCAGAACAAAACATTATTCAAACCTTTGAAATCGCGCCTTTAATTCGGTTAGATAAGGAAATTATGCCCGAAGCGGGAATTGATGTTCCTTTGCATCAACTCACTGGCGCAGCTACAGAAAACTTTAATCCTGGTTTTTCTTTCCCCTACGATGTTGTTGCTAACTTCAGCAACCCCCATTTTACCGCAGAAGACGCTCGTGCAGTTTACGGCGACTTAGTAGATATTATCGATCTAAATGCTGAAACTGGATACGGGGACTTGTTGGCACTTCCTGAATTTTATCAATTCATGATTACCTACGCCGAAGGGGTTAATCCCTGGAACAATAGCATTTTACTCCGGGAAGGTTTAGATGAACCTTTTGATGGTGACGGGGATGGTAACGCAGAAATCAGAACTCAGTTAACAGGAGAAGTTTTCCCTTTAATTAAGTTCGCCCATGATGCAGGATTACTGGTTAATGTCTACACTTTACGGAATGAAGAACGCTACCTGACCTTAAACCCAGATAGCTCAGTACAAACTCCCCAACAAGAAGCAGAAGACTTAATCCGTTTGGGTGCAGATGGCTTAATTGGGGACTTCCCTGAAACTATCAATATAGTGCGGGATCGGATTGTGGCTGATCAAGTCCGCTCTCCCCAAAATCCTGATGTAGAAGCGATTGATTTGAGTGATGGATCTCTAGACGAAGGGGATGTCGCATTTGAAGCTGTAACCACACTTTTGAATGTAGCAGGTCGTCCCTTTAATAGTGGTGCAACTGATCCTGAAGGCATTGCCTTAAGGAAAGATGGTACTTTGTTTATTTCCTCCGAAGGTGATGCTAACAACTTACAGCGGTTGCTGTAATGCTAATGCTCCTGAAGGTACCCCTGATGAGGTAGATCGTACTAACAGTTTGGCCGAATTATTAGCGATAATGCTGGAACCTTCTTAGCCTTAGAAAGGTATTTTGACGACACTGGCTTAAACCAAAACAAGCTCTATTTAGTATCGGCTCAAAATGCTACCGATGTCAGTAACTTGCCAAGCTTGAAAGGTCGAGATATTGTTGTAGCCGAAAAACAACTGCTGGTAGATTTTAATGATCTTGGGACTAATCTCGATGATTTTGAAGGTTTAGCCTTAGGTCCAGTTTTACCCGATGGTCGTCAATCCTTAATTGTTGTTAGTGATAACGACTTTGACCCGGCAACTCCTGCTACTCAGCTCTTTGCTTTTGCTTTAGATATTGCTCCTGCCAGTGAGACTAAAGAACAAATTTTTGGTACGTTAGAAGCAGATGCTCTAGAACTAACTGGTAGCAATAATTTAGTTTTTGCTGGGGAAGGTAACGATATCATTGATGCCTCTTTGGCTGATGGAAATAATCGTATCTATGCTGGTAACGGTGACGATACTGTTATTTTAGGAACAAGCGATGCTCCTTTGGAGCCGCTGCGCGATTGGCCGTAGGCCACGCTAAAAGCGATTGACCGTAGGTCACGCTAAAAGCGAACGCGTTTTTGGTGCAGAAGGTGCAGATCGTTTCTTTGTGACCTCTGGTGGTAACAATATCATGACTGGGGGCGCAGGTGCAGACCAATTCTGGATTGCTTCTGCTGAAATTCCCGATAGCGCTAACATCATTACTGACTTTTTCAGTGGCGAAGATGTGATTGGTATTGCTGGTTTGGGTATTGGTTTTGATGATCTCACCATTACCGATGGGGATTTGGGAGCAGTAATTTCTGCCAATGGC
>NZ_JAAHHX010000436.1:0-1887 GCF_010672065.1 Moorena sp. SIO4A1
TTCCACCGATCAGATTACGGTGCAGTTTCCATGTGAGGTATGTACAATATTATTGTACAAGTCAGCCTCAGTGAAACGATGTTAAGTCGGGAAACTACCTATTCTCAAGCAAGAGCTAACCTAGCTAGCATACTAGATCAGGTTTACGATGAACGCCAAATTATGGTAATCAAGCGTCGTAACCAGAAAAATGTCGCGTTAATTGCTGAAGATGAATTGTCCAGCATCTTAGAAACCATTTATTTGTTGCGATCGCCAGAAAATGCCAAGCGCCTGTTTAGGGCTTTGGAATGGGCAGAGTCAGAAGAAGCTACTCCTCAAAGTTTGGAAGAATTAAAAGAGGAATTGGGTATTGAGTCGTGACAAAGGTAAGAAAGACCGTGGTGTTTCCAATCCTGCTAACCAGAACCAATTAGCTGGGTATGTTCCGGTTTTCAGTCCTGATTTCAAAGCAGATCTTCGTTGGTGGTATCGCAACGATTTCAAAAAAGGAGATAAGATCCTGGATTTAGTAGCGGATAGTCTAGATGGTAATCCATTCACAGGAATAGGAAAACCTGAACCGCTTAAGTATATGGGTTCAGATATTTGGTCACGTCGTATTGACTTGGAACATCGGTTGGTTTATAAAGTTAGTGGAAATCGAGTTTACTTTTTGCAGGCTCGGTATCATTATCAATCAGGGTAAAAGCATCTAATTTTCTGAATCCTATATATAGTGTTTTTTGAATTTGACAAACACTATGTGTAGATAATGCATGGTCAACAAGCACGCGGATCGATGCAGCGCGGTCTTGGGGAGCTAGTGCTGTCTTGCTGTTTTGGGGTTTCCCTTATGAGCAACTGCATCAAGACAATCCATTGTCAACAAGTGCATTAAGGCAGGGTTTATTGAGAACTATTCCCGGTCACTCAACAACATGGGTTTACCCTGCATTATCAACCCGATTAGTGTCCGTTTTTAACTGAATATCTACTTATCTAAACCATGCTAAGTGACATCAAAGAAGTTGCGACGATACTTTACGAACTAAGCGATCGCTTCCAGCAAGCTAAAGAAGAAAAAAGTCAAAACATTGCCAATTACTTTCAACAAATTGAGCAATGTCTTCGAGACAGTATAAATGCCCTGGAAAATCAACAAGAACCTGTTGCTGAATGGGGTGAGCTTGAAGTCTATGCTAATAATTTCTCTAATATCCTAGGTGATGAGATCGGTGAGGATGAAGCCAATAGGCTATCTGAAAAATTAAGAATAACCGCACAGGATGTGCCACAGCTTGGTAGCAATATTTCTGAAATAAAAAATCTTGCTGGTCAGTTTAAGGGACTCGCATTTATCGCTGCTAATCCCAACAGTCAACCTGATCACAACCCTGGATGTAATCGCAGAGGTTTTATTAGTTATCTACCTATAGTAATTGGCACAGCAGGGGTTACAGTAGTTAGTTCCCATATTGCTAAAAAAAATCCAGCAGTTACTTGGAACATGACTACATTTTTAGGAGAGAAGTTAAAGGGCAAGTTAATTCTTTATAAGGCTCCCCAAAGAGTTTGTGATTTAGTGAAATTAATGAGCAATGGGGAATTTCAAATTAATTTGAATAGACGAGGAAAAACAACAGAAATTTTAGAAGAAGTTAGTAAAAGAAAAATAGACTGTAGCTACAGTGGAATTTATTACGACAGCGACAAATACAAAGCGCTTTATTTTGGTAGTGCGATTCCATTTGGTCTAACTCCACAAGAACAAAATGCTTGGCTTTTTTACAAAAAATCTGATCATGATGATCCAGATTCCCCCACTTATATGCAAACTGTTTATAAAAAACTAGGCTTAAAGGTAATAGCTTTTCCGGCAGGAGGGACAGGAGGACAAATGGGTGG
>NZ_JAAHHX010000437.1:0-1885 GCF_010672065.1 Moorena sp. SIO4A1
TTGAGACTAACCCTTTGGGGCGTACGCAGTTGAAGGTTGTCTAACTTATCGTTAGTTAAATCGATCTTAGGTAATTCACGATTAACCGCAAACTCAGGTAATTTTCTCTGCTGGAAGTCGATACTAGCTGCAATCGCCATCTCAGTAGGTGACTGACTTGGTGCGTTCGCGTAGCGTGACCATAGGTCAATCGGTATAGTTTCTCTAGCTTCAGTATTAACACTATTGAGACTAACCCTTTGCTGTCGTTTCAGGTCTAGATTAGCAAGTAGAGCTTTTGGTGAATTTAGCTGAGGTAGTTGACCAGGCAGTAGCTCAAAACTAGGTAGCCGACCTTTACTTAAATCCACTAAAGGTGCAAGGGCGATATCTGAGGATGGCTCTGTCTGTTGGACTGGTGGAGGAGTCAGAGTCGAGTTGAAACTAACGATAGGTTCTCGTTTCCAGTTGAGCCTAGGGACTTGATCTGAGCTCAGATCAAAGCTAGGAAATTGTCCATCGTTGATGTTAAAACTGGAAGACTCTCTAAGAGCAATTGTTGTTGATCGCTCATTTTGGTTTAGGGAGGGAACCAGACCGGGATTGAAGCTGAGGATTGGTTCTTGTTTGAGATCAAGGCTAGGTAGTTGACTTGGCTTCAGGTCAATGACTGGTAAATTTTCCTCTGCTGCTTGGCTTGATTCAGCTTCAGCGATAGCAGGATACAGCACCATGGTGACGCTACCAGCGATCGCTCCCATTAGCTGTAGTTGACAAGATATGTTATAATTCTCAATTAATTTCATTGCTGATCCTCTTCGTTGAAGGTCGGAGTGACTGCAAAGTTCATGCGTGCCATACCACCAGGTTCTAAACGCACGAGTCTCGATTGGCTGTTGCCTTCACTGAAATGGGTATTGGGAGCTAGGGTGTAACCTGGAAGGCTAGTCAGGTCTAAAGCTCCAGTGTGGTATCCCGGTAGAACGTTCTTAACCGAGAACAGACCATTGGCATCAGTAGTAATTCGGTTACCGTTTTCCATAAAGATCACCGCATTAGGAACTCCCGGTTCTCCTGGTTGCTGATGACCATCAAAGTTTTTGTCTACAAATACTCGACCTAGTAAGGTGCCACAGTCAGAAATAATGCCGGGATCAACTCGTACTCGATGAACCACTGGCCCATCTTTGATATCCCAACCGTTGTCATCCCGTTCCGCAGCAACAATTGCTGAGTTCTCCCCGTCACCCCGGATGCCATCTGGGGTAACTTGCACCCCATAAGCAATGTTCAATACTCCACCTTCTGGAATTGGCTCTGTTGTCGTGAAAGTAATTGTTGCGCCATCTCGTGTGGTTTCAATATCCACTGATTCTTGCTGTAACTCGCCCCGGACAGAATCTTCAAGGAATTTAAATCCTAGGGGTAAGTCGTCAGTGACTACAATGTCTTGCACAGCACTACTGGCTAGATTGCGCAAAGAGAGGCGATAGATGATAGTATCTCCTGGTTCAGCCGTAGCTCGGTCTGCGCTCTTGGTAATCCGAATCGATTCAAGGTCACAAATACCCGTATCTACATTCAACAATCCCAAAACCAGACCTTCCCGTTCCGCATTCCGAATCAGGAATTCACCCTGTATTTCTGTGGGATTGGCATCGGTACTAATCGGTAAACCATCTAAAGACGTAGCAGTATAGGAGACTATACTTTGCGCTTCATCAACATTAGTGATCGTCAGTCGAATCCGTCGTTGCAGGAAATTGCTATTAGCGGGTGGATTAACCACCAAAATGTAGCTTCGACCGAGGTCTAACTGACCTCGGTCTCGATCAAACAGAAAGCTATATCTACCTCGGTTTTCATTGTCGTCATTGTTAAGGAAAAAGGGATTGGCATTGGTAGA
>NZ_JAAHHX010000438.1:0-1883 GCF_010672065.1 Moorena sp. SIO4A1
TGGTAAGAAGCCCACACTGAACTCAAAGAGTCAGCGTGGGAGTATGTCACCTATCTTTAATTCCTGTGATGGTTTCGGCTTAGCCTACCAGTTGGCAGCACAGCAAGATTTGTATTTGCCCCAGGTGATTGTGATGGCCGAGAAAGTGCCAGACCCAGTATCACCCAAGTTTTTGCGGTATTTTCTGGAAGCTTACATCCGGGGTTCACCCAAGGCTGTTACTGCTTGAGCTAACTGAAGAGGATTTTCAGGATCAGTACCAGGATGACCAGAAATAGCCTTTGGGTAGTGCAGCATTTAACCAGCTCAAAACGCTTTTTTCAAGCATCTTGAACAAGTATGGCATCACCATTGCTGGTGAAGGCAGCTGCCTGCAAAGACCGAATCATGATGTTTCGGCCGCCACCGATGTCCCTCGGCAATTCCATCTTGCATTCAGGACATCGAAAAATTTTCGAGCCACCTAGCTTGTTGTGCCGATGACCACAGTTGGTACAAGTTTTGCTGGTGTAGGATTCGTTGCACCGCACCACCAGTACATTCTTCCTAGCTGCCATCTGAGTTAAATGCTGGGCAAACTTGTAATGACTCCAACTCAACATATTCCTAACGGTTTTTCGGTTAATCTTCCTCGATGACTTGAGTACCATTTTACTGGTAGCAAACGTTGGCAGGAAGATTAACTTGTATTTGCCAATCAGGAATGATGCGACCTTGGAGTGCAAATCTTTGACCAAGCACTGAATCTTTTCCCTGATCCGGTCGGCAGCTTTCCGCATTTTGTGCCGTTGCCGCTTGAAAGGAGACTTGCTAGCACGAGAAAGGAGTTGGTCAAGGTGTGAGCACAGTCGGTTGATACGCCCAATGTCGCCCTTACCAATCTCCAAGACATTCTCACCATCGTAGCCCGTCAAGAAAGCACGGTTTCCAGGGTCGAGAGCAATTACCCTTTCTTGTTTGGTAGGTTCGGTTTCCACATGAGCGGGGAAACATCCATACCACTTGCCCCGCTGATAAACCAATTCAGTACCATACTCGGATTGACTAGGCAAAGGTGTTGATGCTTTAAAGGTCAAACCCTTGGTTTTCTTGGGATACCAAGTACCGTTCTTGAAGTTCCCCACCTTGAACTGAATGGTTTGAGATTTACTTCGGCAGGACTTGAACTTGGCTTCACCGCCATTAGCTTTCCCTTGCCTGTAGGCGTCTATTGCCTCATCGCAAGCTTCTTGAGCTTGATGCCCAGGTAACTCCCTAACCCAATCTGGTATTACCAAACTGCTTCGGTAGGCTTTTTGCAGGTCATCTTTGAGATTAAACCCGTTTTTTAACTGCTCCAGTGCCCAGTTAAAAACTTGCCGGTAGGCTGCCAGCCATTGCTTCCAAACCTTGTGCAGTTCAGCAGTTGGATACAGCCTGATTTTCCTAACACTGTTTGGTGCTAGTTTGGTGGATTTTCGGGAGTTGCTGTGCCTTTTTGTCTGCTTGTAACGCTTCCCGGAATTTCTTTTGGTATTTTCCCAATCCGTAAAGCCTAGAACTGAAGCAATGGAGGATGGACAGCAGATCTTAGACCAATTCTTGCTCCTTGCTGAGCTTGCACTCACCCCAAACCATGAGTTGCCACTGATTTTTTTCACACAGCCATCTAACCAGTTCGATGGCAAATCTGAGCAATCGGTCTGGGTGGGCAACCACAAGGCATTGGAGATCGCCTCGGAGAAATCTGTCCAGAATGGCGAGGAATTGTCCCCTCCTAAAATTGAGTCCGGAGCCAATTTCTGATATGTGTTCTGCTTCTGGGAATTTTGAACGTAGTAGTTCAGCTTGTCTTTCAAAATCATCGCGCTGGGAATAAGTTGAGACCCGCGCATAGCAAACAG
>NZ_JAAHHX010000439.1:0-1881 GCF_010672065.1 Moorena sp. SIO4A1
TATCTCCTACTAAGAATGAGAGTGCTATCGTGACCAGGATCAAGGGTTTATGGCAAGTTACTTAATCCAAAATGTGACAAAAAGCAAGGATTATGATCAATGTGACAAAAAGCAAGGATTATGATATTAGTAATTCTTGCTTATCAGCACTATTGTACTTTTTTCAATAGTTTTTTTAAATATTGTTGGTAATAATTACTCCTTATTAATTTTTGCGCTTACCCTGGGCAGCACACTAACCCCTATTTACGCTGCCACAGCCAACTAATACCGCCCATCGCTATTGCCAATACTCCAAACAGGGAACTGGGTTCCGGAACAGTTTTCAGCTCAGCAATCACAGTAACATTAGGATCTAATGTTGCCCCTGTATCGAATACAAACTCAAAAGCGTTGGCATCATCTAGAAGATTAGCGCGCAAGAACAAAGCACTCCAACGGGCAATAGTTTCAATCGCTTCATCCTGAGCGAGAGTGGGATTGCTAAAATCGGGTCGCGCACCAGGGGGATTATTAACATTAGTAATACCAAAGTGATTGGCACCTGCAACGGTAATCAATGCCTTAGGAGAATCTTGGATTAACTCAAAAGTAGCCAAAGCTTCCTCAGGGGTTGCCACACCATCGAGACTTCCCTGAACTAAGGCCACAGGAATGCCATCATTAGCCGTAGGAACAAATTCCCTTAAGAAGGGATCGAATCGATTCGTACCGTAGAAAGCACCGGCCATAAGTGCTTCTGGACGACTAAAATCATCCAAACAAAGGGGAAAAATACAGGAACCTTCAATCGCGGTTAAACCGACTCCACCCCCTTGGGAATGACCGAGTAAACCGAGCTTCTTGGTATCTACAATGCCCGCAAGCTGGGAAGTATAATTCTCACTTTCTGTAATGATAAATTCAAAGATCGAGTTAATTTGCGAGGTTTGCGAAAACAATCCTTCAAAATTAAACTGGGGTAGAGATACCCTATTGTTAGGAACGACAACCACAAAGCCGTAGCTAGCAACCTGAGTCGCAAAACTAGAGTAGAAGGATTTGTCTACCAATCCACCTGGCAATAGTACGGTAGTGGGAAATAATTCGTTGCTAGTCCTAGATCCCACTGGAAAGTAAATGTCTGCCGGATTGCCATTGGTTGTAATGGTAGTACTGAAGCTATCAACTTCCGAAAAAATCGCTCCATGACTGAAAGTGGCAGCAGTGGCTATTTCTGGAGTTCCGATACTCATAACAATAGCACTACAGAGGCTAAGGGAGTATTTTATTCGAGAAGAGGAAAAATTCATTAATTTTGTCGGTTTTATTACCAAAATAATGTTGCCAAAAACACCATGATTTAGCAAATTTTCCGGGCACATTCTAGTCCTACCACCCTACAGGCAGAATCTGTCATATCATGTCGGGATAATTACCCTTAATAAAAATTTCCCCCATCTCCCCATCTCCCCATCTCCCTGGGACCGGAGCCCATCCCCCAAGGCCCAAGACTTGATTAGTTTTCCGCAATTCTCAGCTCATCAATGTTCCATAACGGTCCGCCTAAGCTAGAAAATTTGATATTCTCGATGCGATCGCGTACTGCCTCAAAGTATAGTGAATTGACCAGGAAAAACACGGGCAACTCCTCGGCAACGATTTCCTGGAATCGATCATAAATGACTTTGCGTTTGCTCTGATCAAGTTCTTGTATCCCAGCATTGAACAGACGGTCAATCTCTTGCTCCCAGTCAGACACTTCCCATCCTGCCAGTGGTGGTTGTCCGGGTTGAGGACCTTGATTAAATTGATGAAACGAGCCTCCACTATACCAGAAAACAAATACACTGTGAGGCTCACTCACTCCTGCTCCAAAGGCACCCACATAACACTCCCAAT
>NZ_JAAHHX010000044.1:0-56137 GCF_010672065.1 Moorena sp. SIO4A1
AACCTAGTTTTCACCGAGTTATCCATCTCAATACGCTCCTTTGGGTGGGAACTTGGCCTGAATCCTGACCGTGGAAAGGCTCTTACCCCTTTCGCTTCTATGAGCGCCTTCATCGGTCGCCCCTTGATTGTAAACATAGCAAAACTAAGGCTTTCAAGCAACTCCTCCCCGGGATGTGAGGAACGCCTAGAAAGATGGGTGGGAGGTTCAACTCCAATTACTGCGCTTACCACCCCTTACTCAGGCAACAATACATTGCACCTTGACCGTTTAATCCGGGTTTATCCTGTTTTATTACGGTTTAAGAGTATCCCAGCTGATATAGCAGTCGCCAGGGCAGTTAGGAAATGACAAAAGTCTCAAACCTAAGTAAGCGCAAGAGTTTGACTCTCTTGGTGCGCATTCTGATGGTGATTTTTAATCACCAGGGTCGCACCGCTTCTGACTTCTGACTTCTGACTTCTGCTATAGCTGATCGCTGATTGCTGATAGCTTAGAGTTTAAGACTACCAGTATTGACCACAGGTTGTATATTTTGCTCAGCAGTCAAAACCACTAGCAAATTGTTAATCATTGCTGCTTTTGTTTCCTCGTCTAGCTCAATAATTTGGTGATCGTTCAGCCGCTTGATGGACATTTCCACCATGCTCAAGGCACCTTCGATAATTTCTTGACGAGCTGCTATAATAGCTTGAGCTTGCTGACGCCGTAGCATGACTTGGGCAATTTCTGGAGCGTAGGCTAAATAGGAAATACGACTATCAATCACCTCGACACCTGACACCTCCAAGCGAGCCTGTAATTCTTCCTTGAGAGCTGCTGCAATCTCTTCGGGGCTGCCTCTTAGTGACGCTAGGTTTTCTTGATTAGTATCGTAGGGATAGCGACTGGCTAAACCACGGATAGCGGTCTCACTTTGGATGGCAACAAAATCTACATAGGAATTGACGTCAAACGTGGCTTTGGCTGAGTCTACAACTCGCCAGACAACTACCGCAGCAATCTCAATGGGGTTCCCTTTCGCGTCATTTACCTTCAGCTTCTCACTGTTGAAATTACGCACTCGTAGAGAAACCAGTTGCTTGGAGGCGAAAGGGTTAACCCACCAAAAGCCAGAGGTACGGACACTACCAACGTAGCTGCCTAAAAACACTAGCACTCGGGCTTGGTTAGGCTGCACAGTCAGAAAGCCTTTTACGGCAACCAAGGCTACGATCACTAGACCAATACCAAATAAGTTGTTGGTATAGAGAAATAAGTCGTTGATATTGGAAAACCCGACTAGACCTTTACCTAACCACACACCAAAACTAGCGATCGCAATAATCCCTACCAGAGCAGCAAAACCATTAATTTTAAAGGTAGGAATTTCCTGAATACGTTCCATTTGCATGTATCGTTTGTGTATTGCTCTTTGTTGTTTTAGTTAATTGGCTGATAAGTCTATTTTGCTTGGTTTATCGGGGATTTGACAGTACCCGTAGGGGTACTAATGACTAATTTGACGGTAAACCTGAATCATTTGTTGTGCGATCGCATTCCAACTATAGTGCTTTAAAGCATACTCCTGAGCCTTGACTCCCCGCAGTTGGCATTCATCCTGATTTTGAAGTGCTTCCCGTAACTGTCTAGTCAAAGCCTGAACCTCACAAGCACTCACCCATCCTGCTTCAGCATCTTTGACGTTTTCCCAAATATGGACTTGGTCAGAAATCACCACTGCTGTCCCAGCCACCATCGCTTCCGCTACCGCAATCCCAAAGTTTTCGTAGTAAGATGGCAGCACAAATACGTCCGCATCCTTTAACAATGCTGCTTTCAAGTCACCGGTCACGAAACCAGTAATGGTAGTATTTGATGATAGAGTTGAAGCCTTGATCTGCTCTATGATACTATTTTCATAACTTGGGTCTTGAGGATTAGTTCCTGCCAAGACAAAGTGAAATTGGAGTCCCTCGTTTAATAGCTTTTCTAGAGCTGGGATAAGTAAATCCAATCCTTTCTTCGGGTCAATACGAGACATAAACAACACTAAGGGCTGGTCATGGGGAATCTTCAATTCAGTACGTGCTCTCCCCTGTTGTTGCTCGAGTTGTTGCTGGATTGGCGGCGTCACTCCTAAGGGAATCACGATATCAGGGGATGCTGTCCCAAAACGTTCCGAAATCTTAGCTTCCTGTGGACTCGTAAAGTGTATACCAGCTGCTCCAGCTAAATTCGGTTTCTCCCACAGTGCGGCATAGATGCGCTTTAGCTGTTGTTTCTTCCGCAAATCTGCTGGATCAAGGGTACCTAAGGGACGCAATAGGTAGGGTAATCCCTGTTTTCGGGCGATGGTAGCCGCTGCTGTACTGACTGGGGAAAATAAGGCATGGATATGGGCAAGGTCAAATTCTGAGGCGTGTTGCCATAGCCAGCGTAATAAGCCCAGGGAAAATTTATAGCGGCGAAAGGGAGAGCAACGGAAGTATCTGATCTGATAACCATCCTGTTCTACTGGTTGATCCAGGGGTACATCCAAAGGGGGTTGACCAGCATCCCCATTAGAGTTAGTAGTTAGTACTGTAATTTCTACCCCTTGAGATGCCAGAGCCTGAGATAGTCCCTTTACCATTTGACTCGGACCACCATATACCAGGGAAATCGACGGGACGATTTGTAAAATTCGCATGGGATATTTCTTAATACCAAGTTGGGTCAAAGATAGCACTATTCCTAATCAACCTTAGGAGCAATCACGAGCTTACGCCATCATTGAGCAACCTTTAGGTAAGCATTCAGCCGTCAGCTTTTAGCTCACGCTACTTGAGGTGCCGTCAGCCTTGTGGCACAGGCTTTGGCCACGCTACGCGAATGGCCACGCTGTGCGAACGACGCGCTTGAGGTAACTCAGCATTATTCCAATGCTTACTTGTTGTCTTGATGCAATAGCGAGTGGGGGAAACCCCCAAGACCGCGCTGGCTTCCCAAGACCGTAATGGTGCGTTTTCCGTAGGCGAATTAAATTCGCCACGGGTCGCACCTCTGCATCGCTTATTCCAAAGCTGGTATAGCACTACGCATTAAGATTAGGACATTCCTAAACTCCGAAACTTAGTCATAGCTTACTTCTGACTTCTGACTTCTGACTTCTGACTTCTGACTTGCGCGTAGCGCTATAGCTGATAGCTGATAGCTGATAGCTTAAGGATTCCTGTTCCCTATTCGGAAGTTCAACAGTTGTGACGGTTAACCTTCTTCAAGGTCACCAATATCCCGCTTCAGAGGTCGCTTGTAGGTAAAGGTGAAGGTATCGCCACTCTCAATGACCTGGCGGATTTCGCTATACATGGGATAGTCACCCACTCCACTGACACTTGCCCAGCCCCGCGCCCTAGTTAATGCCACAAATAGCTGGTTACGCAAACTGACATCACTCTCTTTCCTGGCAACATTATCAACACCGACCACATACACCATATCCGCTTCATTACCCTTAGCACGGGGCACACGAGATATGGTTACTCCACCATCTTTCCAGAAGCGATCGCGATCAACGTGGGGCCATTGAGGCTTTAGTTCATTCAACTCCAATGCCGTGGGAATATAAATATCAATGTCTTGCTCCATCAAAACAACAGCGACATGATTTTCTAATTCAATTGCTTCGGAAGTGGACCCTAAAGCTAGCACTAAGATTTCTTTACTGGCTTTAAGGTCATCATCAACCAGATTATGCATAATCTTATCTGCCAAAGCACTCATTTCTTCCTGACGAGAGCCATAGGTTTCAAAGTCTAATACTGGTGCGCTCCACAATTCAGGAACGGGATTGGGGGAGTTTTCTTTTGGACGATGGATGGTGATTTGTTGACCGGGAATAAAGTTTCCTTTGACTTCATAACCAATTTTTTCCCAATCTTCCTTTCTGGTAATTCCAGTTAGCATGCCCTCAGGACGTAGCAACCCCATTCCGAGCCCATGAGCAGCGGTGAGAATTGAGCCAGGAGTGCGGTAGCAGCGCCGCATAACTTCAGATTTTTTAATACCACCGGGGTATTGTGGTCCTTGTGACAAAAGTCGGCTGAGATTTTCACCTAACAGTTCTTTTGTGGTAGGGATTTTTAAGGTGTCTAGGCTTTGAGCTTCGTCATAAGCCCAGATTAAGCGCCGTTGTTCTGGCTGTTCTGGGTTAACGGGTCGTAAGGCTTGATAAGCTAGCCAATAAATTGCTTGTTTGCCCTGGAATTTTAAATAATCTTCAGTAACTAAGTCTTGTCCTTCATCAATTAAAATAGCATCAAAGCAGGGTTCAATGTTGATTTCTTCCGATAGCCGTTTACAAAGTTCTGCTAAACCACGATTGGGCTGTCTTTCCCGAGTATCCCGAGCGGATTTGGGTCTAGCCCCATTTAACTGGCAAATTGTGCTGTATAAACCAGGCTGATCCTTAGCTCCCCAAGCATGAAGCACTCGCAGTTTGTGGTTAGTCTTGTGGTCATACTGGATATCACCATTGCTGAAACGACGCAGCCATCGATCCACTAACCCAATCATTAAGTCGTAGAGGGTGCGACTAAAAAACACTAACCCAATCGTCCAGTCTGGGTGCTTCAAGTGCATATGAGCAGCTTTTTGGCATAGCAGCACTGTTTTTCCTGACCCCGCAATCCCCCGCAGCCGCTGAAACCCAGGAGGGATTTCTTTTCCAATGTGTTCCTGCTGCATATCTAATTCGTAGAGTTGTTGGGAGTAAGCGGCTACAACATTAGCGCGCGTTTTGCCTTCGGTAGAGACTAGGCTACGCAGAGGTTTACGGAAAATAGGTGCTCCGCTGATCACGGCTAAAAGTAACTTCCACTGCTGATCATCTATGTCTTCTCCTGGTATCACTGATTCACTTTCTTGAATACACTCTAGGAAGCCAACTTTACCGAGTTGGTCTTGGAAGATAATGGGAGGACAGTCTGGCAGTTGGTCAAAACCGTGGTGTTGCCATTGTTCTTGAGTAATTAGAGGAAGAGCAATCATCGCCCTTCCGGTAACTTTGCGCCAAATAGCAGGTTCGCGATCGCAAAAGGCGAGTATTGCTTTTAACTGATGTTCAGCTTGTTGGTAGGGATGTGCTTCAGTGGTGGAACAGTTTTGGAGTTGCCACTGATCACCATCAATAGTAATGATTTGATCAATGGTGATAGATTGGATTTCAATTACTACTAGACCAAGGTCTTGATCAGCAATTAAAATATCAGGCTCTTTAGAGATTTCCCCTACTTTAGAAAAAATAGGATAGCGCCAGTAGCCAATACAATTGCGTTCTGAAAAAGCACTGCGAGTGGCATCCCACACTCTTTGTTTTCCTGTTTCTTCACTTTCTGTGATCGGTTCAGTGGTAATAAATTTGCGACCCTGATCTGTATCGATAACCGACATTTGGGCTAATTTCCTCTGGTAAGATTTACATCGCTTTTAAGGTGAGGTACACAATTTTAGGGAATAGGGAGTAGGGAGTAGGGAGTAGGGAGTAGGGAATCGGGAATCGGGAATCGGGAATCGGGATAAAATCCTGTGTACCTCATAAGTATGGTAAACGGTAGATTAAATCCGTATTGCTATAGCGCGTTACCATCTCCCCACATCTCCCATACCTCCCACACTTCCCTGTCTTTCCCTACTCCCAGCTCGGAAACTCCCTAAAACCCAAGACGAAAGTACTTCACCTAATTGAGAACTGCTATACTGCTGAATACAGTCCTAAAGCTAGAGTTCCCAAATTGTCAGCTATGGAATACAGGGTGCAGGGAATTCAAGGGGCGCGGGGAGATGGGGAGATGGGGAGATAGGGAGATTTGGAAAACTCTATTCTGGTAAGGCAAAAGCAAGCTGAAGCGGTTAATCTGCTTCAGTCCTGGATTGATGATGAGGATATTGAAGAGCAACAAGAAACAGGTCAGTACTTGATCCATGCATTGGATCAGGATCGACTCTCGGAGCGTGAGTTATTCCCAATTGAGATGAAGGGTGTAACTTGGTGAGGGGAGCCATAGTGTTGGATGCAGGGCCGGTCGGTCTGATCACCAATCCCAAGCTGTCTCCTGTTCATCGAAAACTACTTCTTCCCGATTCCCGATTCCCGTTCCCCTCCTGGGAGGGGTTAGGGGTGGGTTCCGATTCCCGATTCCCTATCTCCTATTTCCTGCGCACTCTCAACCAAATCAATAAACTCAGCTCGATAACCCTCTAAATCTACCCCTTCGGATTCTTTTGCTAATGTTAATGCTTGGTCAAAACTAGCTTTACCTTTGTAAGGAGAATCTCTTAACACCATACCAAAACTGGCAATGGCAGCGGAAAACTTAAAGTTATCGGAAGCATCGTCTAGCTTGACTGCTTTATCAACCAAGGGATAGGTGAGGAGTTGAGAGGTGTTACCATCAGGTTCTTTGTAACGTAACTTGACCTGCATTAATTCTTTGGAATTGGTTGTTGAAGCAGCATTGGATTGATATTTCAGAGGGTCAATATCCGGTAATTTGACATTAGTTTTCGCTCCCACAGGAATAATTTCATACAGTGCAGTAACAGTATGTCCAGCTCCTAATTCTCCGGCATCTTTAGTATCATCATTAAAGTCTTCATCCTTCAGCCGCCGATTTTCATAACCAATCAAACGATACCCTTGGACTTTGGCAGGATTAAACTCTACTTGAATCTTAACATCTTTGGCAATAGTGAGTAGAGTTGCTCCGATTTCGTTAACCAGGACTTTCTTAGCTTCTAACTCGTTATCAATATAAGCATAATTGCCATTTCCTTTATTAGCAATTTTCTCCATCTTGGAGTCTTGTAAATTACCGGTACCAAATCCTAATACGGTTATGAAAACTCCTTTTTTTCGCTTCTGTTCAATTAGTTTAACTAATTCGGTATCACTGGAAACTCCGACATTAAAGTCTCCGTCGGTTGCGAGAATAACTCGGTTATTTCCTGATTTAATAAAATTATTCTGGGCGAGTTTATAAGCCAGTTTAATTCCTGCTCCCCCAGCAGTAGACCCTCCGGCATTGAGATTCTCAATAGCTGTTAAGATTTTATCTTTCTGGTTGCCTGGAGTAGGAGGTAAAACCACGCCCGCAGCGCCAGCATAGACGACAATACTAACCTGGTCTTCTTCTCTCAATTCATTGACAAGCATCCGAAAGGCATCTTTGAGCAGGGGAAGCTTATTGGGACTATTCATAGAACCGGAGACATCCAGCAAAAAGACAAGATTGCTGGGAGGTAAATCTTCAATGGCCATCTTTTCCCCTTGGATACCAATGTGAACTAATTGGTGAGTGGGATTCCAAGGAGCTTGAGAAATTTCTGTGGTAATCGAGAAAGGGCGATCGCTTTCTGGTTCGGGATAGTCGTAGTTAAAGTAGTTAATTAATTCTTCGATACGGATGGCATCAGTAGGGGGGAGTTGACCGTTATTAAGGAAACGACGAAGATTGCTGTAGGAGGCGGTATCAACATCAATAGCAAAGGTAGACAGGGGATTATGCTTTACTCTCTTAAAGGCATTCTCATCAATGGGACTATAGTTTTCTCTGTTGCTGACTTCTGGAATAGCTTGCTCTGGAATTGAGCTACTAGGAACTGCTTTCAAGGCTGCATTTGGGCTACCGGAGAGTGGCATTGAGGCTTGGGGTCTCAAACCTCTGTTAGAGAAATTCTGAATAACACTATCCGCCGACCTCCCGACCTGGGCTGATTCCATAAGTTCTGATTGGCGCTGTCTTTGGTCACGTTCTACGTCTTGCGCTACAGGTAGATTAGAGCTTTTTTCTGATTCTTGGGCTGAACGCTGATTGTGGCAAGCTGTTGTTAGCTGTGCCAAGATAGCGACCATTCCGGAAAGGAGGAATAGTCTAAGTAATTTGTTCATTTGATTTGCCCTCTGTATTGCTTATTCCTAAGCTAATCGACAACAGAAGGCTGATGGTCTGTGTTGCGCTTTCTGTAACGGTTAATCGGGAATCGGGAATCGGGAATCGGGAATCGGGCATCGGGCATCGGGCATCGGGCATCGGGAATCGGGCATCGGGAATCAGGGAATCGGGCATCGGGAATAGTGATTAATCGTAAGGTGTGCAGTGCCTAGCAATCCTATGGTCAGCCAATGAATCTGGATTAGCCTCTATATTAAATGGTATTTTGCAGGGTAAACGGATCTAATTTTGTTAATTCCTATCTATAATGTTTTTACCATCAAATAAACACTATATGTATAAAATATATTGTCAACTATCGCCATAAGGCCAGGTTTATTGAAAAGTACCCGTGGTTGATTGACAAGATGGGTTTATCCTATGATACTTTTACAGATATAGGAGTGGAAGCAAAGCTTAAGATATCTTATGCTTCCTGATCCAAAGCTACCTGTCCCCTTTCAATAAGAAAACTATGTCTTAAGCTGTACTTCTCTTCCTATCAAATTAGATAAACCATGGCTACTCGCCATAGTTTATACTGATGATGTACTTAACCCTTTTTATAGAACTTTTCTTAATTAGGAGGTACACATCATTTTTTTTGGTTCGCTATTCCCTATATCCTTTTATAGGTTCTGGTGATCCACTTTTCTGGTGATCCGCTATTTCCTGTTGTCTAAAATTCAGGATTATCTACCTCAAATCGTTTAAAACAACTGTTTACAACCACTATATAATCCCTAATTAAGGAAGTTGATCATGTCTACTAAAAGTTCTGCAATCTGGGGATCTTCTTCCTTAGCAATTGCCATTTTTGCCCTATCGTCTTCACCAATTCTGACTCGCATAACAGAACATGATATGGGCCCTTATGGAACAATATTTAATCGGTTTTGGATTGCCAGCCTAGCGTTGGGCCTTGGCAAGGTTATCAAACTACTTTGGGATAAGCACAGCGGACGCTTATCTACTACTGATAACACTGATAACAAGGCTTATACTGTAAAGGATTTTTTCTCCTTATTTCTTGTTGCTAGCTTAGATTCAATTTGCCTAGTGACGTGGGCTTGGTCTCTGACAAAAACAAGTGTTGCTAATTCTAATCTTCTCCACAACACCACTCCTATTTTTGCAGCTGTCGGCGGATGGTTACTGTTAAGCCAATCCTTTAATCGTCGCTTCCTAATCGGCATGATGCTGGCTCTAGGAGGAACGTTCTTAATTGGTTTTAACGATTTTCATATCGATCGAGATACATTGATAGGGGACAGCGTTGCATTACTATCTGCCCTTTTCTATGCGGCTACACTTTTGGTAACAGAGAATCTCCGAGTAAAATTTGACACAAGCACAATTTTACTATGGCTTTATACCTTGGGTGGCCTATTGTTGTTACCATTAACATTGCTATTTGAAGATAGACTATTTCCTGCTTCCTTTTCATCATGGTCTGCTGTTATTGGCCTAGGACTTTGTGGCTCTATAATTGGATTGGGTGCATTATTCTATAGTCTCAAACAATTTTCATCTAGCTTTGTCTCTCTCATCCTATTGCTGGAACCCATGATTGCAGCATTATTTGCCTGGCTAATTTTTGCAGAAAAATTGAGTTGGTTAAATGGCTTGACGTTTATAATCGTATTATCTGGGATTTATCTGGCTCAATCAGATGGAGAATTAGATAATATCGGCTCTACCGAAGCTACTTAATATGTAATAGCAAAGGGAACAGCTAGGGGAGCATGTCAAATTTGTAATTAGGTACATAGATCCCCCCTAACCCCCCTTAAAAAAGGGGGGAATTAGATTGAAAAGTCCCCCTTATTAAGGGAAACGGGGGATCTGAATCAGGGATTAACAAAACTGACATGCACCCATCAGCTGGTGGGCAGTGCCTAGCAATTCTATGGTTAGCAAATGAATCTCTGTGAAGCACTGCCCACCCTACTTGCTATTCCTACTGAACCCAGTTAAGATTCATCTTGACACTCCCCGCGCCGAAGCCCCAAACATCCCACACTCCCCACACTACCCACACCTCCCACACTACCCACACCTCCCTCTCTTTCCCTATTCCCTATTCCCTATTCCCTATTCCCGATTCCCGATTCCCGATTCCCGATTCCCGATTCCCGATTCCCGATTCCCGATTCCCTGTTTCCTGTTCCCTAATCTCTGCTTCCAATGCCCGATTTGCCCAATCCCGTGCTTTGATAGCGTCTCGGTAGTTTGGCTGGTAGCGCACTGCTTTATCATAAGCAGCGATCGCTTTTTTATACTGGTTGACTTTAACTAATGCATTGCCTAGGCTATACCAGGCTTGGCTGTAGTCAGGTTTATAGTTAACTGCTTGTTGGTAAGATGCGATCGCATCTTTATATCGTTCCAATTTATAGAAGGTATTGCCTCGACTGTACCAAGCTTGGTAAGGCTTGGATTTTAGTTTAATGGCTTTGTAGTAAGCTTCCAGGGCATCTTCATATCGCTGGACTTGATGGAGTGTCCAACCGCGACTGTACCAGGCTTGATAGGAATTAGGCTGGAGTTTAACGGCTTGCTCAAAGGACCCTAAGGCTTCTTGGTATTTCCGTAATTTATTTAAGGTATTGCCCCAGCTATACCAAGCTTGGTAGAAGTTGGGCTGGAATTGAACAGCTTGCTGATAAGACTTGGCTGCATCTTTATACTTTTGCAAATTGCTCAAGTCATTACCCCGCTGATACCAGGCTTCAGCGGAATTAGGTTTGTAGTCTAAGGCTCGGTCGTAGGATTGTACCGCTGCTTTATATTGACGCAAATTATGTAATGCCCAGCCCCGTCTATACCAAGCTTGGTAAGAATCGGGTTTGAGTTTAAGGGCTTTGTCAAAGGATGCGATCGCATCAAAATAATTCTTGGACTTAACCTGGACATTACCAAGACTAATCCAAGCATCCAAGTCATTGGGCTGGAGTTCCAGGGCGCTATTAAACGCTTTAATTGCTGCGTCATAACGCTTCAACTGCTCCAAGGTTTTACCCCTACCCTTCCAAGCTGCACTATAATCCGGCTCAATTTGAATCGCTTGGTCGTAAGCGTTTAGAGCTTCTTCATAGTACTTTAGTGCAAACAAGGTCTTGCCCTGACCTTGCCAAGCTGGAGCATATTCCCCTCGGATTTCCACAGCTCGATTATAAGCGTTCAGAGCCTGTTCATAGCGCTTCAATTCTAAAAACGTTTCGCCCCGGTTATACCAATCCGTCGCATTAGCTCCCCTGAATGCTTTCACCATAAAAACCGTTGCCGCAAACCCCAATCCAATCACCCCGGTGTACATTAACACTTGGTACCGTTTTAGTCTGAATCGTTGCGGTTTAGGGAGCAGGGGTTGTATAGATGACGCAATTCCCAACACTAAGGTAGCGCCAGTTTTAGTAGTGTTAGTATTTATGTTATTATTACTAGTTTTATTACTAGTTATAGTAGTCAGTGCTTGTAAGGCTAAGGTAGCTGATTGGTAACGCTCTCGGAAATCATAGCACACCATTTTATCTAAACTATCGGCTAATTCAGCACTTACTGATATCTGGTTATGCCAGGTGATTTCCCCTGTATCAGGGTGAAGGGGCAATTGGTGAGGACGTAAACCGGTTAAACCAACAATCCCGATCATCCCGACAGCATAGATATCACTGCTTAATTGCGGGTAACCATTGGCTTGTTCACTCGGTCGATAGCCAGGAGTACCAATAGCAACCGTAAAGCCAGTGTTGCCCCCTTCCAGGATCTGAGTACTCACTTGTTTAACCGCACCGAAGTCAATCAGTACTAATTTGCCATCTGATTTACGCCGAATGATGTTTTGAGGATTGATATCTCGGTGAATAATATGCCGTTGATGAACAAATTCTAAAACTTCCAGGATTTCCTGCAACAGGGAAATCACCTGATGTTCATTGACCTGGGTTCCTGGTACAAGTTCCTGGCTGAGGTCTTCCCCTTCAATCAATTCCTGCACCAGATAGAAGTCTTTATTTTCTTCAAAATACGCAAAAAGCTGGGGAATTTGCTCATTACTTCCCAACTGGTGTAGTATTTTGGCTTCTGTCTCAAACAGTCGCCTAGCGGTCTGCAATGTCAAGGTATCCGTGGCTACTGGCTTGAGCTGCTTAACCACACACTGATTCTCACCAGGCAAGTGTTGGTCTTCAGCTACGAAAGTCTGACCAAATCCACCTTGTCCCAGTTGACGAATAATTTTATAGCGTCCACCGATCGTTTGTCCAAGACCCAAGTTCATCCAAGTTCTATTGCTCCGGGAAATCCTCACCACCTATTCAAGGAGGTAGATCACTAGTGATAGTGCTACCCATGATAATATACAAAATCCTTAAGTGGTGATCAGAACGTTATCGCTACGATAAAATAGGGTGGGCAGTGCCGCCGTTAGATTGATTTGCTTGGGTACACTTGTTTTAGGCACTGCCCACCAAAGGATTAATCACAGAAAATAGTAGGCTGGGCAGTGCCGCCGTGAGATTGATGTGCTTGCGATCGCGTAGCGGCTCGTACCGAGCATCGCGTTTTTAGGCACTGCCCACCAAAGTAGTAGGGTGGGCAGTGCAGCAGTAAGATTGATGTGTTTGGGTACACTTGTTTTAGGCACTGCCCACCAAAGGATTAATCACAGAAAGAGTAGGGTGGGCAGTGCCGCCGTGAGATTGATTTGCTTGGGTACACTTGTTTTAGGCACTGCCCACCAAAGGATGAATCTGGGGGACTGACGCAACGCCCCCTAATCCCCCAATTCTAAGTAAGGTGAAACTTCCTAGTTGACATAGTATGGCAAAGTTTGATAACATTAGTGTTATCAAACTAGCAATAGTTAAAATTTTGCAATGGAAAGTTGAGTTTTACCAATTAGCAAATGGTAGTTCCCCTCCCTTAGATTGGTTCTTTGAACAAGACACTAAGGTACAGGCCAAATTTGCTCGTATATTTAAACTTCTCCAGGAACATGGTATTTCTTTAGGAATGCCCCATGTGCGTCCCATAAAAAACTCGAAGCTATTTGAAATTCGTGTAGAACAGAAAACAAATATTTATAGAATTTTTTATTTTGCTTATACAGGTAGGCGTTTCATTTTACTGCATGGTTTTCAGAAAAAGACTCAGAAAACACCAGCCAAAGAAATTGAAATTGCCGAATCTCGTAGAGCGGAATTTTTAGCACAGGAAAATAATTAATTGAGCAATCGGCAAAGTAAGTGCCAAAATAGGAGGAAGAAAAAATGAGTGCAAAGACAATTAAGTGGGATGATGTTCGATCGCAAGTTCTAGCAAATCCAGAAGTTAAAGCCGAGTATGAAGCTCTAGAATTTGAGTTTAATATTGCTAGTCAGGTTATTGCCATCAGAGCTGCTACTGGTCTAACTCAACGAGAATTTGCTCAGCGCTTAGGTATGAAGCAATCTCAATTAGCAAGAATTGAATCGGGAAAACAAGTTCCCAAATTGCAAACCCTTGCCAAATTAGCAGCTAGTGCTGGTTATGCTATGGAACTTAAATTTACTCCCCTGGTTAAACCTTGATCCCATTAACTGAACCCTGATTACTGAAATTCGATAACACGCGATCGCTTTCCCTTTCATTGTTGCTGAATCAAGGCATGAAGATAAAGTGGTGCGTTACTAGAGGGTTTTTCCCAAGACTTGATAGGAGGAAGTCAGAGCGAGTCCGTCCCTAATGCACCCTAAGCAACTGAGAAGGTGCGAACCCAGGTGACCAAATTCCCAATTCCCGATCATTGGTGACAAATTGCATTCATTCTTAATTTGTCACCAATAAACCTACATCGATAACTACATCATCATGAACCGAAAGCATCAACTTGAAACCTTTGTGAATACAGCGTGGGATACGCAACAGATAGGAAGGCACGGCAGCGCTTGAACAGGCATTGATTCAAAGGTGGAAATCGCCGTTTAATAAGGAGTATTGGAAGTGGTGGGGTAAACCATTAGGATAATTTGTTATAATATAGGGGTGTATTTGGTAATGTCATGATAGATTCCTTATAATTTATGAGGCTTCTATTGCCAACCTAAATAATGGATTGCCAAGGGATCAACAGTAGAGCTAAGGAATTATTTAGTATTTTGGCTTGGCAAATATTGACTGCTGAAGATATGAATAGTATTCGGGGGACTGATTCAATGTCTGTAGCTAATCAATTCAATAACCTTTGCAACAATTTAAAGGTTCCACAGAGTACTCGCAGCACAATTTCAGACCGTTATGAACGGATAACTCAAAGGCTAAATCTAGACTTTTGGAAAATTAATTATCAAGTAAAACATAGTATTTATGTAGGATCTTATGGTAGAGGAACAGCCGTTAAAGGTTTTAGCGATTTAGACATTATATTTATTTTGCCTCCTGATTTATATCGTCAATATAATAGTTACCAATCTAATGGTCAATCAGCACTTTTACAATCCGTAAAAAAATCATTACAAGCCACCTATTCTAGAACCGATATAGGTGGAGATGGACAAGTAGTAGTAATTCAATTCACAGATGGGATAAAATTTGAAGTTGTTCCTGCTTTTGAATGTAAGGACAGTAGTTTTCGTTATCCAGATTCTAATAATGGAGGAAGTTGGAAAAATACTAATCCTAGACCAGAAATTAAAACTATTAAAGAGAATGATAAATTAATGAATGGAAACTTGATTAACTTATGTAGAATGGCAAGAGCATGGAAAAAAGAATGGAATGTCCCAATGGGAGGGCTTTTAATTGATACTTTAGCTAATAATTTCTTGAGAAGTTTGCAATATAAATATCAATCTTATATTTTCTATGACTTGATGAGTAGAGATTTTTTAAAATATTTATCAAATCAAACTCAAACTCAAAAATACTGGTCTGCTGTGGGTAGTAATCAACATATTTACAGAAAAGGAAAGTTTGAGTACAAGGCTAAACAGTGCTATCTAATTACATTAGAAGCCATAAAATATCAATTAAAGAATAGGAATTATTCTGCAATACAAAAATGGAGAGAAATTTATGGAACATCATTCCCAGAATGAATATTCTAATGCAGTTAAGATTTTAGAGTCTCAAATTCGTGAATGTTTTGGGCGTGTTGTTTGGACTCAAAAAATTCATTAAAAATGCTCGAATCTTTATAAAGATAACCTAGATAGACTAAAAATAAGTGAAATTATCTTATCTGCTTTAGTTACGACAAGTTTGTTGATCAGTATTTTTCAAAATCATGATATGGGTACTATTGTTGCTGCTATATTATCAACAATTTTATTGGTTATTCAAATTTATACAAAAGATTATGATCTACAAAAATCTTCAAAAGACCATGCAGTAGCTGCTCACCAACTCTGGAATATCCGAGAACTATATATTTCATTACTAGCAGATATAAAGTCAGGAATTATCAAAGTTGATGATATTAAGACTCAACGAGATGAATTACAACAACAATTAAACCTGATTTACAAAAATGCACCCAGAACAAATGCAAAAGCATATATCCAAGCTGGAAAGGCTCTCAATCAAAATGGAAAAATTAATCAAGGAGAAGAAATGACTTTATCAGATGAATAAATAGATCGTTTTTTACCTACTGATCTACATAAAAAAAACTAATATAATTCAATATTTATACTTTCACAAACTAATTGAATAGAGTCATAAACTTAACTCTCAACCATCATCTGTTCTCCGACAACAATCGTGCCAAATCATCAAGCTTGTTAGCATCCGGATGATAATCACAGGCTTTCTCCCAAGTTTTCCCATAAGTTGATGTAGGGTGGGCAGTGCGGCAGTTTTCAACTAAAAACTGCAATACAATCGAATCGGCGGCATTGATCATAAAAGGAAAACCAAGATATGAAAGCCATAGGATATAATCAGCCTGGACCAATCACTGCACCAGACGCGCTGATCGAATTTGAAACCGAAACACCGGAATTAGGGCCACATGACCTGTTGGTGGAGGTCCGGGGAATTTCGGTCAATCCTGTGGACGTGAAAGTGCGCGCCAAGATGGCACCGGAAAAGGGCACCAAGATCATTGGCTATGATGCCGCAGGTGTTGTTCGAGAAGTTGGCAGCGATGTCAGTAAATTTAAAGTAGGTGATGAAGTCTATTATGCCGGTGATATCACTCGACCGGGCACCAACTCCGAGCTCCATGCCGTTGATGAGCGGATTGTCGGGAAAAAGCCGAAATCCCTGGGTTTTGCGGAAGCAGCGGGTTTTCCACTGACCTCCATTACTGCTTGGGAAATCCTGTTCGACTGCCTCGGGGTCTTTGAATGAATATTCGTAGAGTGGGCAGGATGCCCGCACCAAAAGATCCCCGAACAGGCAAAATGAATGGCGTTGCTGATTCTGGGTATGGTTTCGCCCCCCTAGCCCCCCAGCGAGCAATCCCTCGCTCGGGGGATTTAGGGGGCTTTAATAAAACCAGATGATCGCGGATTCATTCCTTAATTCAGCAACGCCAAAATTGATACTGCTGGCCAAACATTTCTTAACACGCTGAAAGCCTTGATATTCCCTGTAATAGTCGAAAAAATTTTTATAGTTTTGTAACGTAATCAACGGCAGAATCAGTGTTTTGGATGTTAACTTATATTTCGCCAGAAACATCCGACAATGTGGAACTTTATTTGCTGCATAGAGGTCTATTGGTTTGTGACATGAGACATAAAAATTTTTTCCCTACCTAGTCAGGAGTAAGTCCATGAATCGGAAGCAATTCTTGAGGGTTGTTTATGTCGGCTTGGCAACGATAATTCCTTTGGGGATAATCAATAGTAACTCAGTTATGGGGCAAAGAGGAATAAACTTAAGTACATTGCGCAGCACAAGTTTGTCTAAGCACAATACTTATCGGAGCACCCATCATAGTCCTAATATGACCCTGAGTAGTTCTCTCAACAACAGTGCTCAAAGCTGGGCGAATCATCTGGCAAGCAATGGCATTTTCCAACACAGTAAAACCAATGTGGGAGAAAATCTCTTTGTCTCCTATACCACAGCATCGTCTGTAGACACAGCTACCCTAGGGAACCAAGCAGTGACTAACTGGTACCAAGAGGTTTCTGACTATGACTATGCCAATCCAGGGTTTTCTGGAAAGACCGGGCATTTTACTCAGGTGGTATGGAAGAATAGTACCCAATTAGGGTGTGGTGCAGCCCAGGGCGTCAAAACTATTCAAGGTAGACAATATAACGCCTTCTATGTCGTCTGCCAATATGGGCCTGCGGGTAATGTGCTTGGGCAGTTTCCTAATAACGTTATGGCACCTTAGCTTACGGTGACCGTCCCACTATTTTTGCTTAAGCTATCAGCTATCAGTCCTCAGCTGACCGCTGAATCCTGACGGCTGATAGCTTAGATTTACCCTGCTTGAGATTTAGTCAATAATTTCAGAATTTCTACAATCTCCCCCTGTCGGTTAGACAGTTGTTCCTGTCGCTGAGAGAGTTGTTCTTGTCGCTCATCTAAGTTCTCCATTATGCCATACATTCGGGATTGACTTTGAGCTAAATTAGACTGAGAGTTTGCTAAATCGGCCATCACAGAATACAGTCGAGAGCGATCGCGTTTCAATTCACTGACAGTATCGGTTAGAGCGTCGATAGCACGAGCATTAGAATCGGTTCTTTGACGAAGCTCTTCGAGCTGTTGGCTGATCCGTTCAATCTGTTGGTCGATGCGCTCAATAGCAGTTAGTAAACGGTTAAAACGGGTATCAAACTGGTCTGAATTTGTCATTTACTGCAATAGTGTTTAGTGTTTTTTCAAGAGCTATCAGCAGTCAGCGGTCAGCGGTCAGCGGTCAGCTTATTTTCTTCAAAAGCACCAATTGCGCTACGGGCACGCTGCGCGAACAGTAGCACCATCTGTAGGCCATAGGCTGATAGCTGATAGCTGATTACTGATAGCTAAATGCTTAGGCTAGTGGTTCGCGCATCTTAATTAGATTTAGTCAATAACTTCAGAATTTATACAATCTCACCCTGTCGGTTAGACAGTTGCTCCTGTCCCTGAGAAAGTTGTTCCTGTCGCTCATCTAAATTTTCCATCACGCCATACATTCGGGATTGACTGTCCGCTAAATTAGCCTGAGATTGAAATAAATTAGACTGAGATTGTGCTAAATTAGCCATCACAGAATACAGTTGAGAGCGATCCCGTTTGAACTCATGAACAGTATCGGTTAGGGCTTCAATAGCACGAGCATTCGAATCGGTTCTTTGACGAAGCTGTTCAATCTGTTGGCTAATCTGCTCGATCGCAGTTAGTAAAAGGTTGAAACGGGTATCAAACTGGTCTGAGTTTGTCATTTGCTGCAATAGTGTTTAGTGTTTTCTCAACAGCTATCAGCAGTCAGCGGTCAGCAGTCAGCGGTCAGCGGTCAGCGGTCAGCTTATTTTCTTCAAAAGCACCAATTGCGCTACGGGCATGCTGCGCGAATAGTAGCACCATCTGTAGCCCATAGGCTGATAGCTGTTCGCGTAGCGTGGCCAAAGGCCTTTAGCTGATAGCTGTTCGCGTAGCGTGGCCAAAGGCCTTTAGCTGATAGCTGTTCGCGTAGCGTGGCCAAAGGCCTTTAGCTGATAGCTAAATGCTTACGCTAGTGGTTCGCGCATCCTAATTAGATTTAGTCAATAACTTCAGAATTTCCACAATCTCACCCTGTCGGTTAGACAGTTGTTCCTGTCGCTCATCTAAGTTGGCCATCATGCCATACATTCGGGATTGATTTTGAGCTAAATCTGCCATCAAAGAGTATGCTTGAGCGCGATCGCGTTTGAACTCATGGACAGTATTGGTTAGAGCTTCAATGGCACGAGCATTAGAATCGATCCTGTGACCAAGTTGTTCAATCTTTTGGTTGGTCTGCTCGATAGCACGAGCATTAGAATCGGTTCTGTGACCAAGCTGTTCAATCTGTTGGGTGACAGCATCAATCCTGTGACCAAGCTGTTCAATCTGTTGGTTGGTGCGCTCGAAGGCAGTTAGTAAAAGGTTGAAACGGGTATCAAACTGGTCTGAGTTTGTCATTTGCTTTGCTGCAAGATAATGTTTACGATTGCAGTTATCAATTGCTTGAAGTACGTTTTGGATTTTAGGTAATAGGGAACAGGGAATAGGGTCAAAATTCTGTGTAAATCATAAGTAGTATCACCGCTATCCTTCTGATTCAGGACTTACGCACAGACTCCATTTGTAGGGTGGGCAAGGTTTTGCCCACCCTACAGGTAGCTAGTGCAGATTCTGTTTATTGTGTGATTTTTATGGTGTGATTTGCGATTACAAGCTATGACTGTTAATTTTTACCATTGCTCTATTAGAACGTTTTTTTACTACTTATGATTTACCAGATGATTTACCTTGGCCAAAAGGCCACGCTACGCGAACAAGTTTCTTCCCTTATTAAGGAAGTCATGTGGGATTTACTTCACGGTAGTCAGGGGCAATTATTATGCCCTAATTACTACTCCATAAACCCTAGTAAATTGTACCTAAAATATTTGATTACTGCTACAATAATTATACAAGAATAATATCAATATTGACAAGAATTAAATATATTATTTACTAATAGCTAATTAACTGCAATGGTGATTTATTATAAAACCAAAAATTACTCCTATTTCTTTCCTACTACTCCCGATTCCCGACTCCCGACTCCCGACTCCCGACTCCCGACTCCCGACTCCCGACTCCCGACTCCCGACTCCCGACTCCCGACTCCCTATTCCCTATTTCTGTAAACTATAAAGTGGTGATCAAAAATTTGCCAGCAAGATTATTGTCTAAGATCAGGAAAATTGGTAGATTCTAAAACTCCGACAGTAGTTGCCCTGATTCCAGCCCGAGCTGGTTCCAAACGAGTACCTGGTAAAAATATTCGTCGTTTAAAAGGGCATCCGTTAATTGCTTATACTATTGCTGCTGCAACCCAAAGCCAAGTGTTTTCAGCAGTGATTGTTTCCACTGACTCAGAGGAGGTGGCGGAAATTGCTCGTTACTATAGCGCTGAGGTACCATTTTTGCGATCGCCAGAGTATGCTACCGACAAGTCACCAGATATTGAGTGGATTGATTACACCCTGAGGCATTTGAGTGATCTTGGGCGAGAATTTGATTGCTTCAGCATCCTGCGACCAACCAGTCCTTGTCGCCAACCACAGACCATTCAACGAGCTTGGCAGGCGTTTTTGGCTCAAGCTGATCAAGTAGACTCCTTACGGGCAGTAGAGAAATGCCAACAGCATCCTGGAAAAATGTGGGTACTCAAAGGCAACCTGATGAAACCGTTGCTTGAGCAGAACACCCTTAAATTAGGCAATTCTCAGGTTAACCATAACCTCCAACCCCCCAACCCCCCAACCCCCCAACCCCCCAACCTCCAACCTTGGCCAAAAGGCCACACTACGCGAACAACCCCCCAACCTTCAACCTTCAACCTTGAACCTTCAACCCCCCATACCCCCTGGCATAGTACTCCCTATCAGGCGTTGCCAGAGGTCTATGTGCAAAATGCTAGCTTGGAAATTGCTTGGTCAAGAGTAGTGCTGGAAGAGTATACAATTGCTGGAAAGGTGATTATGCCATTTATTACCCATGATCATGAGGGATTAGATATTAATGACTTGAAAGATTGGTGGTATCTGGAATATTTAATAGAACAGGGAGACGCTCACTTACCTCTCGTCTCCCAGAAACCAATTTAGTTTTTTCAATTTGGTAGGGAGTAGGGAGTAGGGAGTAGGGAGTAGGGAACAGGGTAAAAATACTGTGTACCTCATTACTATCAGAAACGCTATACTATTAGTTATAGTAGTTTAATTAGGAGTTTGAATTAATAAAAATAATAGCTAAATAATGATTATAATTATTTTGGATTAACTTTAAAAATTAACGTTAAAAATGGCGGATAATCAAATCAGCAAGTAACCAAGGTAAAGATTAAGCTGTAATGTTATCCATTGAAAATTAAGATAATAGTATACAGCGTTTTTCATAACTATCAGGTACACAGGATTTTTTGCCTGTTACCTATTCCCTGCTCCCTACTCCCTACTCCCTGCTCCCTAAAACCCAAAACCTGACCAATAACCAATAACCAATAACCAATGACAAATCTATCTCTAGTCCCGTTTCGGGAGTTTGAACGCCTCAAGGATTTAGACATTACTCCCGAAACTCATACTGAGCTTTTTGCTACCTACTGTCGAATCAATACCTTATATATGATAAAACAGGCGGGTTCAGGGCATATTGGTAGTAGTTTTAGTAGTTTAGATATTGTTTGTTGGCTGTTTTTAAATGAATTACGGGTTAGGAAAACTAACTCTAATCAACCACGGGATATTTATTTTTCCTCTAAAGGTCACGATGTACCAGGTTTGTACTCGGTTTTGATTGGCCATGGTTTGCTGGAGTTTGAGCGTATCCATAGCTTGAGGCGGCTAGATGGACTTCCTGGTCATCCAGATATTTCTATTCCGTTCTTGGAAACCAATACTGGTTCTTTGGGAATGGGGGTTTCTAAGGCTAAGGGGATGATCCTAGCAAATCGGCTAATGGGCCCTGGGGGAAATGTTTATCTCTTAACTGGGGATGGGGAGTTGCAGGAGGGTCAGTTTTGGGAGTCTCTCCAACCAGCAGCAAATCTGGGACTCCATGAGATGACTGTGATTGTGGATCATAATAAAATCCAGTCCGATACTTGGGTGTCCCAAGTGAGTGACTTAGGGGACTTGGAACGGAAGTTTGCGGCCTATGGCTGGTATGTGGACCGCTGTGATGGCAATAATGTCAAGGCTTTAGGGAATGCGATCGCAAAATTGAAAGCAGTCACAAAAGGGCCCAAAATCCTGATTGCTGACACCATTAAGGGAAAAGGAATCTCCTTTATGGAACATACGGCCATCAAACCAGAAGACAACCCAGAAGACAACTTATATCGCTTCCATAGTGGCGCACCGGATGATGAAGCCTATACTAAGGGAGTGGCAGAACTAATTGCTGCTGCCAATACCCAATTGGAACAAATTGGAGCATCCCCCGTAGGGGTAGAGATGCTATCCTATGCCAAACCTGCTGTAGTTGATGGAGCGCAACGACTGGTTAGTGCCTATTCCAAAGCTTTGGTTGCCCAAGCAGAACGGAATCAAGACCTGGTGGTACTCGATGCGGATTTAATGCTCGATTGTGGGTTGATTCCCTTTAAAGACAAATTCCCGAAACGGTTCTTTGAGTGTGGTATTGCCGAACAAGATATGGTATCCCAGGCCGGGGGGATGGCACTGAAAGGGTTACTGCCCATTGTGCATTCCTTTGCTTGTTTCCTATCCACCAGACCCAATGAGCAAATCTATAATAATGCTACCGAACGGACTAAGATTATTTATGTTGGCTCCCTAGCTGGGTTGCTACCTGGTGGTCCTGGTCATTCTCACCAATCGGTAAGGGATATTTCTGCCCTAGGAGCAATACCGAATATGGTGATGATTGAACCAGCTAATGAAGCAGAAGTATCCCTAGCTCTAGACTACTGTTTGCATCGAACTATCAGTAGTTGCTATATAAGGCTAGTCTCGATACCCTGTCAGATTCCCTATCAATTGCCAGAGGATTATCAGTTGGAGTTGGGTCAGGGGATTGCCTTAACTGAGGGGCAAGACGCTATTTTATTTGGTTACGGTCCCGTGCTGCTGCCACAAGCCTATCAAGCTGCCCAGTTATTGGCTCAGAATCACGGTATAACCTTAAAAGTGGTGAATTTACCTTGGCTAAATTTTGTGGATTTAGACTGGTTGGAGCAAATCCTCCAAGGTTACTCCTGGGTCTTTACCCTAGATAACCATTATGTAATAGGAGGACAGGGGGATCGGATTGTAAGTGGTTTGGCAGAATTAGGATTGTCTGGGCAAATACAGGTAAGGCAATTTGGAGTATTTGATATTCCGAAATGCGGTCAAAATCAGGAAGTGCTTCGTGCTCATCGGCTAGATGCTGAAAGTTTAGCATTTGAGATTCATAAAAGTATGATGTAGCCTTGTTATTTAAATTGCGTAAGATTCAGATAAAAAGGGAACAGGGAATAGGGAATAGGGAACAGTATCAAGATATCCGAGTAGTTTTTGATGTTCTCCTAAATTAGGATTAGTTTTCATGATATAATTATAAATTATATAGGATTTCAAGGATGACCTAGGAAGTATAAAGTATAGCGTTGTTTATTAAGAGTTATACCTATAAGGTACACAAATCTTTTTATAGCACTACCCATTAAGATTAGGACATTTGTAAACTCCGAAACCTAGTCCTAGCTTACTTCTGACTTCTGACTTCTGACTTCTGACTTCTAACTTGCGCGTAGCGCTATACCACTTCTGACTTCCCTACTCCCTACTCCCTACTCCCTGCTCCCTAAAATCAAGAATGTACCTAAACTAATTAATAAATGTTATAATAATAACGGCAATTAACTAACAACTATTGCCTCAAGTTCTAGTACCATAGAAGTGTAATGACTACCGTTTTATTTTGGGACATTGACGGCACTTTATTAACCACAAAACGAGCCGGGATATTTGCCCTAGAAGAGGCTGCCAGTGAAGTAATTGGTGAAACGGTTTCACTGACAAATATAGAAACTGCAGGCATGACAGACCCAATAATTGCCGCTAATATTATCAAGCAGTACGGTTTGTCCCCAGAACCTAAATTGGTGGATCAACTACTGAAATACTACGTTAACTACTTGCCTCAAAGTTTGCCCCGCCGAGAAGGATATGTCCTGGAGGGGGTAATCGAAATTCTAGATGCTTTGCACGATCGAACTGATGTGGTTTCCATGTTGCTGACAGGAAATATCGAAGCAGGAGCATTTGCAAAATTAAGCTATTATGGCTTGGCTGATTACTTTAGTGGTGGTGGATTTTCCGATAAAACTGAAACTAGAGTTGATATTGCCCAACAAGCTTTAGCGATCGCATCGGAAAAGTATGGCGTGATTCCATCGGAAAAAACTTACGTGATTGGCGATACTCCCCATGACATTCACTGTGGCAAAGCCATTGGTGCTCGTGTGATTGCAGTTGCCACTGGTAAATATGACCAGGAGTCCCTAGAAGAACATCAGCCCTGGTGGACTATACCATCCTTGCCATCATCAACAGTATTTATGGAAAAGATTGGATTGAAAATTTAGAATTAAGAATGCAGAATGTAGAATGTAGAAGGCAGAAGGCATAATTCTAGATTCTAGATTATTAATTCTCAATTCTTAATTCTCAATTCTTAATTCTCAATTCTACATTCTTAATTATCCCACTATCCAATCCCTGACGATTGCAACGCCATGTCCATCAAAATCTGATGAGCCGATTCTTCTTTAACCCCTTGAGCTGGCTGTCGTTGGATATAGGTGCCATCAGGCTGTAAATCCCAAGCTTGCCGGTTATCTGCTAACATAATTGCCAGGATTTCTTCCAAATCTTTGGTAATCTCTGGGTCTTCCACTGGTGTCACTGCTTCTACCCGTCGATCCAAATTACGACGCATCCAGTCCGCACTGCCAATATAGACTTCCTCTTGACCCTGATTTTGGAAGTAAAAAATCCGTGAGTGTTCTAAAAAACGACCCACGACACTCACCACACGGATATTTTCACTGACTCCTTTAAGACCAGGACGCAGACCACAAATTCCCCGCACAATCAAGTCAATTTTTACACCAGCTTGTGAGGCGTTGTAGAGGGCGGTAATAATCTTGGGGTCTAGTAGGGAATTCATTTTGGCCACAATACGACCTGTTTCTCCGTTGCGGCAATGTTCAATCTCCCGCTGAATCATTTCGATCATGCGATCGCGTAAAGTAAATGGTGCGACCAACAACTTTCGATAAGACTTTTGCCGTGAGTAACCGGTCAAAGAATTAAACAAATCTGTCAAATCTGCTCCTAAATCATCACGACAACTCAATAGTCCTAAATCAGTATATAGTTTGGCAGTCTTAGAATTATAATTCCCCGTCCCAATGTGAACATACCGACGAATTGTATCTCCCTCCCGACGCACCACCAGCACAATTTTGGTGTGAGTTTTTAAACCCACCAAACCATAGACCACATGGACTCCAGCCTGTTCTAACTTCCGTGCCCAGACGATATTATTTTCTTCATCAAAACGAGCCTTTAGTTCTATGAGCACCGACACTTGGTCACCATTTTCTGCTGCTCTAATCAAGGCATCGATAATGGGTGAGTCACCAGATGTGCGATATAAGGTCATTTTGATGGCTAAGACATCTGGATCTTGAGCGGCCTGGGTAATGAAGCGTTCTACCGTTGCGCCAAAGGAATGATAAGGATGGTGTACCAGCAAATCCCTACTGCGAATCACGCTGAAAATATCTTCCACATTCTCTTCCCCTATAGGGAAGCGCAGGCGTCGGGGCACCACTGGTTCCCACACAGGGTCTTTCAATTCTGGCCGTGGCAATGCCATCAACGACATCAAGTCACCCAGTGCCAACAGACCTTCAAATTCATACACATCGGTTTCTTCAAGTTCCAGCTCTCGCATCAGCGTGTGCCTGACTAACTTGGAGGTAGTCACAGGAATTTCCATGCGCACGGCAGAACGTCCAAACCGTCGTTTCCGTAGTTCCTCTTCAATCGCTATCAGCAGGTCATCTGCTTCGTACTCCTCTACTGTCAAATCAGCATTGCGGGTAATGCGGAAGGGATGACACTCCTGAATCTTCATCCCTGGAAACAGAGACTCCAAATTATGGGCAATGATTTGTTCGAGAGGAACACCAGTCCAACTAGTCGTTTTTCCATTCTGTTGTTGCTGCAATTTTTCCGGGAGGGGAACAAAGCGCTTTAAGACTCTAGGAACTTTCACCCGAGCAAACAATTCTGCTCCCGTTTCCGGGTCTTTGACCACTACCGCCAGATTCAGACTGAGATTGGACATGTAAGGAAAGGGATGGCTGGGGTCCACAGCCAGGGGAGTCAGAACTGGAAAAATTTGCTCGGAATAGTAGTTTTCCAGGTAATTCCGCTGTTTCTGGTTCAAGTCCACATAGTCCAGAATGTAAATCCCTGCTTTGGCTAGCAGCGGTCGCAGTTCCTGTTCAAAGTGTTGATGCTGTTGAGTTACCATCGGTAACAAGCGCACTCTGATGGCATCGAGTTGTTCACTGGGTGTCCGACCATCAGGTGTCCGTTTACTAACTTGTGCTAGCACCTGTTGTTTCAAACCAGCCACCCGCACCATAAAGAATTCATCGAGGTTGGAGCTAAAGATGGCCATGAACTTCAGACGCTCTAACAGAGGTGTTCGGGGGTCCGTTGCTTCATGTAATACTCGGTTATTGAACTCCAACCAGCTCAGTTCTCGATTGAAGTAATAGTCAGTGTCACTCAGATTAACCTCAACTGTGGTTTGTTCTGTGGTCTGTTCTGTGGTCTGTTCAAATTCAGGCGTATTCTTTTGAAGCTCAACTGTGGTCTGTTCAAATTCAGACTTATTCTTTTTAGCTTTACCCATGATCCTCAGAGTTAACCCACTCGATCAGGTTGTTTTGTCGCAACGAGAGAATGGTCTTCCAGATTCTACCGTTAAGCGAACCTCAAGGATTGAACACTTCGTCTTCTATACCTACCCACCACTGACCTAAATTCATCAAATCCTGGTGAATATCTTCTAGTTCTCTGATATAAGCTTCCGATGATAGGGTGGCGCGCCGCTCCTGAAGCTTCTTCAGACGCAGTTGCACGAGTAACCAGGGTTTGGAGATGCCGTCAGTAGCTTCTATATATTGCGCTAACTCTTTACTATTCATGAATCTAAGTTGAAGTTTGTCTAATTTTTTAATTAAGGTAACACGTAATGTTAATAACTGTAAACTTATTTTTAGCTAGGATAGTTATCTGGTATAATAAACTGCTTTTACAACTCAGTGAAGTCAGTGCGATGCTCCAAAAGAGCCCCTACGGGAAAGCAAAACCCTCGCCCTAGATTCAATAGGACGATATTAACTAGCGCTAGTATAAAAATCCGATTGGATCAACTCAGCCACAGTCAAGTTTCTTATCCCGACGGTGCGCGTTCAGGCTTCGCTTTGAAAAAGCGTGGGGTCGCACCGCTCCCGACTCCCGATTCCCAACTCCCGATTCCCTATCTTAAGATCTACTATCCCTAAAACCTTACCCCGGCGGAGGAGGCGGTCGCCATCACTGGGTTAGCATCAACTTCATAATCCAGGCTAGTAATAATATGTTCTGCTGGAATACCTGCGGCAATAAGTGAAGAAGATAACCCTTCCTCAAAGTTATCTTCTTCAATAATGACTTGGCTATCGACCAAGCGAGCGTGAAACAGAATCGAGTCAATCCACCGTTGCTTATCCCAGGCAGTGGCCAGAACCAAGAAGTGACCGGAATCAGTATCGCAGACAGGATAAATCCGAATCGCTTGTAAGCGAGGTTGGGCGCGAGTTTCCTCTTGCAGCGTTTTTTTCAAAATATCTGCATAGCTTAATGATTGCTCCATTGAACAATAGCCTCCCGCTCTGGGTCGTACACTAACAAGTTAATTTTATTTCTCTCGACGGCTAGCTGAAAAATAGTTTTTTGGAAGTGTTTACTATAAATTTCTTGACTGATAGCGAGAAACAACTGCCGTTCTGGTTCTTGCATCTCCAAAGCCCATTGGTAAAGCTGAAGCTGTCCCATGGTTTTTTACAGTTCATTAATGACTGAAGGGGACTCGAAGCCTTTAATTTCCACTGCAATTTTACGTCCTTCTTTTTCAGCTGCGAAAAACTTTTCGGCTCCTAAATCAGCTTTCAAGAGCGTTTGTCCTAACACTAATATGAACGGGTCATCAGTAATCGTCCACCCGTCTTTTTCGAGAGTGCGGCGCAGGGAAAAATGTAACTCATCACGTCTAGACATTAGTTATGAAAGCTTCTTCGGTTTATCCCCGATTATCATGGCGCTGGACTGCTACCACACTTATACTCTGAGCTACTTTCGTAAATTTTAGCATAGTTGAAAGTTGAAAACAGTTGCAACTCCACCCACAGCAGATCACAGAGTCAAGTGGCCTATGAGGAGAGTTTCCTGGTGCGATGCTCCTTTAGAGCCGCTACGCGATCGCAAAACTATATAAGGGAGTAGCAAAAAAATAAAATACCAGTTTTGAGCTTGTAGGGTGGGCAAAAACAGTTTGGTTGAAATGAGTCTTCTAGATAATATTACTTTGCCCACCCTACTTGAATTGGTATTTTTTTTACACGCAAGTCCCTAAGATCTCCCCATCTCCCCATTCCCCTCCTGGGAGGGGTTAGGGGTGGGTCCCCATCTCCCCATCTCCCCATCTCCCCACACTTCCCTCTCTTTCCCGACTCCCGACTCCCGATTCCCGATTCCCGATTCCATATCTTCAGATCTACTATCCATTTAGAACACAACTTGCTATAACTTACTATGGGTAGGGGGGGGATGGAATAGATTGGGCTAACTAAGTTAGTTAACTAACTTAGTCTAGTCGGTTGTCAAAAACCCTAATTAGCCATTGGCTATCCTGGGGCTATTCCTCCCTTACCGATATTTACCATGTGCTCTGACCACAAGCGAACTCTAAAAAATATGTTGAAAAAAGTTATTGCCCAGCTCAAAGACTGGTTCCCTGCTCCAGAAGTCCATGCCCACTGCGACGGACCTTGCGGGGTGTATGACCCAGCTGCTGCACGTATCACCGCTGAGGCAGTACTCTCCATGACCAAGAAGATCCTTGATCTTGAGCCACCTGCGAGTAATGATCAACCAGCATTAGCTGCTTACAACAATACCCTATCCCGGTTCATTGCTATTAAGGAAGAGCAGGCTCAGAAGACCAAAGAGGAAATACTGATCCTGTGGACAGACTATTTCAAGCCAGTACACTTGGAGCAGTTCCCAGACCTACACGATACCTTCTGGAAAGCCGCAAAGTTATGCTCTGCCTGCAAGGTGGAAGTTAGCCTTGAGCACGCCAATGAGCTACTTGATGCAGTAGAGAATATCCACAAGATTTTCTGGGCAACCAAGAATCGCGATATTGTCTGGTATAAAGCTAGCTAAACCTCAGAATGTAGAATGTAGAATTAAGAATGTAGAATTTAGAATGTAGAAGGCAGAATGTAGAAGGCAGAATGTAGAAGGCAGAATGTAGAAGGCAGAATGTAGAAGGCAGAATGTAGAAGGCAGAAAGCAGAATGTAAAATTCTTAATTCTTAATTCTTAATTCTTAATTCTTAATTCTTAATTCTTAATTCTTAATTCTTAATTCTTAATTCTTAATTATTAATTCTTAATTCTTAATTCTTAATTCTACATTCTTAATTCAAATGCTTTTTACCAAAAACAGTATTCCTGAGCTAGCACTGTTGATATTGCGAAAACGGTTGCGCTTCCGAGTTACAGGAGTATCCATGACTCCCCTGCTCAAACCAGGAGAGGAAATCTTAATTGATCCGAGAGCTTATCGGCACATTCCGCCCAAAGTTGGTGACATTGTTGTTGCTAGACACCCTTACCAAAACCACTTGCGATTGGTGAAACGGGTAACTTTGGTGCTCGAAGATGGACGTTGTTTCCTGAAAGGAGACAACCGATTAGAAAGTACCGATAGCCGCTCTTTTGGTTTAGTGGATTCTCAACAAATTATTGGTAAAGTAACCAGTCGTTTTTTTTAGTCATTTTCTTTAACATCCCAAAGCTATCCCTTGGAATGCCTTTTTGGTTTTACCCACGCCACTCGCCCAAGAATTAGCAAGCCAATCGCTGAAGCAGAACCAACGAACAGATGAAGCGCCTGCTGTCCGGTAACAATCAGGGCAATACCAAAACCAACAGTGATCACATTTGAGAATAATGGGAATAGAAAAACTCGCCAGTCCCTCATAACTACGTACCAGTTATAGACAAAAATTATCGAAGGAACTAATTGCACCAACTGCATTAATTCTTTGCCCTCTTGAACACCATAAAGTAGGGGAACAGCAACCGTGCTGGCAACTAAGATCAAATCCAGAAAGCGGGATTTTTTCAGTCCTAGGGCAATCAAGCACATGCCAGCAGTAATGAAGGTATAGAATAGCCGATTGAGATCAGAAATTTGGCTGACATAAACCCAGTCATCCCCGATGTGTTCAGCAATTTCGTAGGAGTTAGCGATCGCAAAACAAGCGTAGCCACAGTAGATCAGTGGTAGCGATCGCACCTTGACTACAGAAGTATAGAATTGACTCCAATAAGAAAAAATCCAGATGTTAACCGCAGCAACCAGATAGACCGATAGATGGGCGGCAATTATTGCCAATTTCAATAGCGTGGGCATTGATTAGAGTAGTGTGATATCGTCTCTAGGAGCATATCTATCATAGTAATAATTCAGCTATCAGCAGTCAGCTATCAGCTAATGCGCTAGGGCGTGTTTTCAAAGTTTTCCGCAAGATTATGATCCCCCCCAGCCCCCCTTAAAAAAGGGGGGAGCCATACTCGCTCGTCCCCCTTTTTTAAGGGGGATAATGGGGGATCTCCGAGGCAAGAAAACACGCCCTAGGCTCACGCTACTGAAGGTGTTTATGGGAGTAAAGTCCCAGCGCTGGTGGTGTGAATAATTCGATAGTAGAGTTCTAAAACTTCACTGACGGTGAGATAACGCATTAAGCCAGTCGGCGATAAAGTTCAGCATTTTTATGCAAAACGTATGCTGTAGCATCATTAAAAGATAGTTCTGACTGAGTTAAATATTGCTCAACACTCATCAACACTAACTCTTCTATAGAAACATTTAGGTTAGCTGCAATGTCTTGGAGTTGTTGCAAACGCTCATCCGGTATCGTAATCTGGATAGAACTCATAGCCATTAAAGCTTGATCGGGTATGGCAATTATAGCATTTATGGAGAGGTGGGCAACTAAACATCAGCAATAGTAGACAGTCGATGAGCAATCACTAAGCTAGTGCGTCCTTTAAAAAGCTGTTTAATAGACTCATAAAAAAAACGGGACGCTAATCCCGTAAAACCGATGGAGTCAAGCAACAATATCACACTATGATGATTAAAATGGTAATTTTGGTATTCTAATACCCCCTGGAAGTGTTGTTGGTATTGGGGGCTTTGGTTTTATACCAGGAATATCAATACCAATATCACGTAAAAGGTTAGCAACTTCAGATAGTCTTGCAGCGGCGCGAGCAAAATCACTATATCCAGAAAAAGCTACATCAAATATACAACCTTCCATAAGCTCTGGTTCTACTTTTCTATCTGTACAGATTTTCCTAGCATCTCTCAATTCAGTGGAAGAAAGTTGCTCAAGAGAAAGATACTCATCAGGAAAGTTATTCAAGGTAAAGGTTTGAGTAGATTGACCAGAAGCGTAGTCGAATAAGGACTCTTCTTGACTGATACGCCAATCATTACCATAGTCTTTGGTCAATTGTTCAAGGTAACGGTTAAGGGCTGGTTTTAAAGGAAGGCGCACTGGAGATACACGGGTAAGCAGATTTTCTACATCACCATAAGTATCACGAGATGGCAAAGTTTCTCCGTTCCTAAACCGAAGGTCATCATTAGGATCACCGTTGACATTTCCTAGTAAGCCAGATATCTGATTAGCTTGGGACTCAAAGACGTAGACAGTGATATTGATAAATGGGGTACTTGCACCTTTGTTAATTTGAGCAATTAATTCTTCTCCTGTTGGCCATTCAAATACATAGTTATTTCCCCGATGATAAATTTTTCCGCCATCACTTAAGGTCAGTTCTTTCTCAATTGTTGTAGGAACACCGTTAACCCATAACCGTGTATTAGTATTAGTATCAGGAAGCTCATCAGCGTAAAGACCAACACGATTATTACCTATTTTCATAGCGATGGCAGAATCAACTGCAACAGAGTTGTTGAGAGGAGACTGTCTAACCTGTACTTCAAAAAGATTATCATTAGATTTTGCTAGAATAAATTCTCCTACTAACTGAAAACTATATCTATAACCATCAAACGTAAATAGATGAGGATCACCAAAATTTCTGCCTCTCTTTTTGTTTCCAGTTCTTTCTACTGGCTTACTAATCTGACAATATTTTTGTTTGGCATCTTCTTCATACTTTGAATGATCATTTAGTATAACTGTACGTGTAGTATCAACATAAATATCTCGAGCTTCATTCCAGGCTTCGTTTCTAAGGATTATAACATCTTCAAGCTGTGCTCCACTTGTATTGGATAAAAAATCAAGTAGATTAATTAATCCGTTGTAGTCTAGCTCTTCTTTAACCTTGTCGAATGCTTTTTTAAGGGTATCTTCTGTTTTTTTGAAATCTTCTGATAAATCATCCCATAGCTTGTTATCTAGACTATTTTCGTCAATCATTTTAAATGATGTATATAATGCTCTTGGAAGATCATATTTTATATGAGCGTCAATGCCAGTCTTAAGAACATCCTCATCATCCCATGCAAAATCTATTGTACCTTTCGTTTCTCTATCAGCAGTTTTAAAATGATATTTCCAGTGTGGCTCAACTAATTGTTTTCGATTATAGTCCCAATTATCTCTATTTAATTTATAATCATAAAAAAATAAATTCATTTGCTCCATTTTTTCTTTGGGATGCTTATAGGTTCCATTTTTTAATGCCAATAATTCTTCAGTTGTCACATGATAGTAGGCTAGAGGAAAAAGATTGATATAATCACTATTGTCATCTCTGAATTTTTGTGCATAATCCTTTAATTTATCTCTTATACCTAGTAATTGTTTGTATAAACAAATAAGTTCTTTGTGTTCTGGAGAGTTTCTTTCAACTCCTGCAGTTTCCAGCATCTTACGAATATCAAATAATTGATTTTCATACGCAACAGGTTTTTCTTGTGTCAAGCCTAATTTGATTTTAAAAACAGGAATACTAATAAAAATCGAGTCATGGATAACTAACAAAAAAGTCAACAAGGCAATACAAATCACCCTAATAATATTTTTGGTGTTCATGAACTTTACTTTTAATAAATGGTAGACACTTGACTAACTCTAGAGCACACGCATTCTGTGGGCTCTGGATAATAATTGCCAAAAAAGACTCCTGATCCGCTTCAATTCACTCAAAATCGACCTTCCAGTTTTGCTCATACAGAAGGATAAGATTTTGATAATTCCAAATTATAGAAACTCAGACAGGGGTAGTTGATCTGAGTTATAGACGCCTTACTCAGATAACTTTGCGAAATAGTTCCGCAAAGTTACTTATAGTATGAGTTTCAAATCAGGTAGGGATTTTAGAAATAAGATGCACTGAACCTGAAGATCTATTTTATATGGAAACTCACGAAAACCTCACTAATTTATAAAATTAGTTTTATTTTTTTGCTCCCTTTATAGTACCAGAGTAAAAGCATCTTGTCAACAAATTGGGCGTTTAAGAATCGAATAATTTTAAGAGTCTTGTGACATCGGCATCAGGGGTGGAACGGGCATCTTGCCCGTTTCCTGCCACAACCTCCAACTATTCCCTATTCCCGGTCATCCCTAGATTCTTCACCCATAGAATCATTGCCAATATCAAAGCCAACATCAAACACAATCACAAATTCAGCATCCGGCATCAACCGTTTCAGAGCCTTTAAATCCCCTTTGACCAAAGGTCACGCTACGCGAACGGCGTTAGACCGATTGCGGAAGCGAGCAACAACCACCCGTTGCATTTGCGGCAATAGGCGAACAATAGCCCACGGGTGTAGGCGTTGGTAATAAGTCATAATGAATCTTGTCTCCTTTGATGGGGGATCTAGAGCCAGCCTCTGGACCGTGGAGAATCTGTCGGCTGGCTCTTGTCATGGAACGTTTTAGCGTTCATGGCATGGTTTTCTTATAGCATACAAACTTTTATATTATAACATATTTTAAAAACTTTTGTTACAAATTTTTGGCGTTGCTAAATTTTAAAATCAATAGGAGTAGAGTGGGCATCCTGCCCGCCGGAAAAAATTAGAAACAGGCAAGATGCCGAAAAAGATTAGAAGCAAGATGCCGAAAAAGATTAGAAGCAAGATGCCGAAAAAGATTAGAAACAGGCAAGATGCCTATTCCACAAAGCTCTTTAATTCATTCCATGATTAAGCAACGCCTTTAGGGAACAGGGAACAGAGAAAAAATCCTGTGTACCTGATTAGACTATAAACCGCTATAATAATTAAAAGTGTTGTGTCAATTATTGTGTACTTGGGATGCCAAGCTGACTAGCACGGATCATATAAAAAACTCTGTTTTATCAAGTTCCACTCTCGAATTAAGTGGGTTTCACTTGGCCTTAACTTACGCCCCTTTAACTCAGGGTGACTAGCATAGAATACCGCATCGATTAATGCTGTAATTGTCTCCCCGTAATCCTTCACCTCATAACCATAGTCTCCATGATCAGCATAACAGCTAGGTATTTCCATCCAAACAATCCTGTCTTTCAAAACCTCTTTAATAGCCAACCACTCTTTTTTGTACTGTGTTTGGTGAGACTTGATACTCTTGTCTGACATTTCTGGATTAGCCTGCCAAAAATAAAAGTTAGTAAACCGGTCTAGTACAGACTCGGGAACACACGCAAGTGCTTGACTATGGAAAACAACCGAGGCGGAAATAATTGATAAGCCTAGAGATTGAAATTTGAGCATTGTCCGAAATCGTTACACTTCTTTCTTTAGTCTTCCTTTCCTATAGGGTGTCTTCAGTACCTTTTGTGCATTAGTTCCAGTTAAAAAACTCGGAAAGCTTACTACACAAGGGATTCAGTCTGCCAAAGGAGGTTTCACCCACTCGCGCTTTGCATCAAGACAGGAAAATTATGGTATTCAACTAACAAAATTTAGGGAAGACAGAACAGGAAACTTCAGATCATGAAATAGTGCGATGCTCCTTGGCCTTGGCCTATTGGCCACGCTACGCGAATGGGCCACGCTACGCGAATGGAGCCGCTACGCGAACGCATTTTCCCCCTGCTGTTTTTAGTCACTCAAAAACTGTTGCACTGACACACTACTTGCGATCCGGCCTAAGTCTGAAACAAATCTAAGCCTGACTTAAAATAGTTTTAACCAACTCAATAGCAGCATCTGGACTTGTTGCCAGAAATACATTCTCCTGGGACAGACTACAGAAAAACTCTTGACTCTCTCGATGGTCACTCAACAAAACTACTTTTTTCCAACTTTTGAGAGCCAGAGCAATTTCCGAGGCTGTTCCTATGCCCATACCACAGGCAATCACCACATCACTAGAGAGTACATTAATCGTATTGCGAGCATTGCCCATATCCGTAACGATGGCAATATCCACGGCTTCAGACATGGCCCTAGTGTCCTTGGTGGGTAAGATACCAATCGTTAAGCCACCAACCATTTTGGCTCCCCGACTGGCCGCATCCATCACTCCCACATTTCTGCCACCGGTCAGCAGTACCCAGCCATTCTCAGCAATCAGTTGACCGAGACGATACGCACGATTAATGTCAGTAGCAGTGGCCTTGTCTCCAGGCCCCATTACCCCAACCACTATTTTTCTCATGGCTTATTTAACTCTCAGAGACTGTTAATAAAGTAACTCTTAAGATAGCTATCAGCGTGTCGCGTATCAGCTTACGGCGGTTTGCATAACTATCAAGTACACAGGATTTTCTCCTTCTTTCCTCTTCCGTTCGCGTAGCGTGGCCCACGGCCTCAGTCCCTGCTCCCTGCTCCGAAGCTCCCTGCTCCGAAGCTCCCTGCTCCCTAAAAACCCATAAATTTGTACCTAATTGAAGTGCAAACCGCTGTATGTGCTACAAATGGTGCTGCTTGAGGTGCTTTTCAATAAAATAAGCACCTCAAGCAGCATGAGCCTTAGGCTGACGGCTGACGGCTGACGGCTGAATGCTATAGTATGAAGCGTCTGTAAACCTTGTGTAAAACTTAGGTAAAGGTGTGCTTAATTGTCAATTAAATCACACAGACAATTGGAGTTATCTGCTAATAATTTTGTTTGCCAATAATTTCCTTAACAAAACTGAGTTATCAATAACTGATTAACCCATTTTTTAATAAAAATTAGCTATAATTCCTAGCGATATCTAATTTGTAGATTGAGAGGATAGCGTTTCCTAGTAAGGGTCAGATATAGTCAATTTTATTACCCCTCCCCATCTCCCCATCTCCCCATCTCCCCACACCTCCCACACCTCCCACACTTTCCTCTCTTTCCTCTCTTTCCCGACTCCCGACTCCCTACTCCCTACTCCCTACTCACTACTCCCTACTCCCAGATCAGCTGTTCTCTGTTGCCTTTGGAAATGTTCCATCGACTCAAACGATACTTTCTGATTAGTTCGCCATCCCCCAAACATCATCTGTTGCCCTCAATGGCAGAAGATACCCTGATCACTCCCCATCGACTCCATTATCCTCATTGGCATGGGACTAATGGTGATCTGCCCCCTGTTGCTTTAGTTAACTGGTTATCGACATCAGAAGCATCTAGAGAACAAAACAATAATCAAAATAATAATCAGCATTCGCGTAGCGGCTCTTTTGGAGCATCGCAACTAGGAACTATCCCCCTAGCAGGAGAACATAAAACAGCGGAATCATGTATTAATCACGGGGATTACCTGTGGGCAAAAGGTCAACTAAATGAAGCAGTGACCCAGTATCACAAAGCTATTGAACTAGACCCTAAATCGAGTTTGGGTTACCAACGTCTAGGAGCAACTTTAAAGCAACAAGGTCAATTTGAACAAGCCAGTGCCTATTATCGCAAAGCGATTGAATTGGCTGGACTAGAAACCGTCAAGTGGGATCGGTCACAATCAAGAGAACAATCTATAGATCAATGTGTTCCTAGCTCTGGTGAGGGCGATTGTAAACAATATCAGTCAGGAGGTCTTTTGGAAGCAGTCACGGTGTATCTACAACAGGCGCAGACTTACTTGAACCAAAGACAATGGCAACAGGCGATCGCTGCCTGTGAGCGCGCCATTAAAATTGCCCCAGATACGGCTCAGGCTTACAAGATTTGGGGAAATGCGCTACAGTTCATGGGTCAGACTACTGAAGCTATGGGTCACTATGGCCAAGCTTTGGAAATTGAGCCGGATTTTGCGGAAGTTTATGCTAATCTCGGTAGCTTGTGTGCTGGTAAGCAGGATTGGGAAGATGCGATCGCATATTATCAAAAGGCGATTAACCTAAAACCCGATTTGACTGGGGCTTATCGCAACTTAGCTAAAGTATGGACTGAGGTGGGAAACCAACAGGAAGTGCTTAAATGCTGTTATCATCAGCTGATGCTAGAGTTGGATAAATCTAAACCAGAGGACTACCTTAATCTAGGCAATCAGTTATTTAAGGAAGGTCTGGTAACAGAAGCGATCGCTTGTTACCGCCAGGTAATTGAGCGGAATCCCCAGTCGGTGGTAGCTTACCAAAACCTGGCAGAAGCATTGAATCGCCAGGGGAAATGGCAAGAGGCCAATGCTTGCTATCGTAAATTACTGCAATTTTATCGAACCGGTTCTCAGTTACCAGCTTCTCAGTTAACAGCTTCTGAGTTACCAGCTGATCAGATAAATGGTCAGTTAACTAGTCAGATCAATGGTCACACCCACAATCAAGCTAACGCCTCTGATGCCCTGAAACAGGCTATTGTTCCTGAATTGGTAGACAACCAGAAGCAGCAGCAGGTGTCAATTACTCCCCCTAAACGTTACAGAGGAGGGACGATAAAAGCGTCAACTGTTGCCATCGTGCCTAGCCCATCTCAAATTACCGTTAATCCCACCAATCCAACCGTAAAGCCTATCCCTACTGCTCCAGAACGATTAGACCGAGAGCAATTAAAGCCAGAGCAATTAAAGCCAGAGCAATTAGACCGAGACCAATTGGACAGAATTCGCGATCGCACACCACGACTCTGCGGCGGCAATCATCTCCCCCAACTTCCTAACTCTAGAGCTTCTCAGTCTAATCTAGACCTAGATCAAGAGCTTGAGTCGTTTATCAAGGCAGCTCAACAAAATCCAGATTCAGCTAAAGTCCAGGCAAATTTAGGTAGTGCTTATGCTCAGCGGCAGCAGTGGCAAGATGCGATCGCATGTTATCAAAAAGCGATCGCAATTAATCCCAGCTTTGCTGGAGCTTACCGTAACTTAGCAAAAGTTCTAACTCAAACCAATCAACCAGAAGCAGCAGCGGATTATTGGTATCAAGCTCTGACCTTAGAACCGAATACTGTATCGGCTGAAGAACACTTGAATCTCGGTAATACCTTAACCGCCCAAGGGAAATTAGCCCAAGGGATAGCCTGTTATCGTCAGGCAATTCAATTGAAACCTAATTTGTCTGAAGCTTACCATCGACTAGGGGATTTGCTAAAAAAGCAAGGACAAGAGCAAGAGCTGCTAAGCCTTTATCAGCAAGCAGTTCAAAACAATCCCCAAGATGCTAAAGCTTACTTCTATTTAGGAAACCTGTTCACAGACCAAGAAGCATGGGAGCAAGCTTACCCTTGTTATCTCAAAGCCACTCAACTGCAACCGAATCTTGGACAAGCCCATCATAATTTAGCAGATACCTTAGCTAAGCAGCAACGGTGGGAAGAAGCAGTAACAGCTTACCGTCGAGCCATTGAGATACAGCCAGAGTTTTCCTGGTCTTATAACAACATGGGCGATGCCTTGCTTAAGTTAGAACGGTGGCAAGACGCAGCAGATGTGTTCCGAAAAGCCATTGAACTCAAGCCAGATTTCCCCTGGTCTTATCAAAATTTAGGTGATGCTCTACAAGCCTTGGAGCAGTGGGATGAAGCAATTATTGCCTATCGTCATGGGATTGAGGTCAAATCCGATTGGCCTTGGTCTTATTACAACTTGGGACAAGCATTAGCAAAAACTGGACAGTGGCTGGATGCGATCGCAGCCTATCGTAACGCTATCGAACTTGACCCGAATTTTGCTAAGGCCTATAGTCATCTCGGTGAAGCCTTAGCAAGAGTTGGGGAGTGGGATGAAGCGATTATCTGTTACGAACAAGCCATTGATATTGACCCCAGTCTTCATGTTTCCGTATACCAGAATTTAGGAGAAGCCTTAGAACGAAACGGATATAGTAATTCAGAGCTTAATAATTCAGAGCTTAATAATTTAGAGCTTAATAATTTAGAACTTAGGACAAAAGACGATAAGTCTAAGTGGCTCTTTGAAGCAATCAATTCAAAGCTTAGGACAAAAGACGATAGCTCTCAGTGGCCCCACGTTTTCCTTCAACCCTTTCATCCCCCCCAAACTCTCCCTGATGGCAGCCCCTGGCCAAAGATATCGATTGTTACCCCTTCGCTGAATCAAGGTGAGTTTATCGAAGAAACTATATTATCAGTGATTCATCAGCACTATCCCAATGTCGAACACATCCTGATTGATGGGGGCTCTACTGATGAAACCATGACCATTGTTAATCAATATCGAGACCACCTTACCTATGTGGTTAGTGAACCGGATAGTGGCCAAAGTGAAGCCTTGAACAAAGGATTTGCGATCGCATCTGGGGAAATCTTGACTTGGCTTAATAGTGATGACCGATTAGCCCCAGGAGCCTTATATAGGATAGCGCTAGCGTTTTATACCAGTGGTGCTGATGTGGTCGCCGGTGTCTGTCAACTGTTTAAAGATGACGTAGCCCTAGAGCAACACTTGACATCCTGTGCTAATGGACTGATGTCCCTTGAAGAAATTTTAGATGTAGAAAGGAATTGGCTAACAGGGAAATTCTTCTATCAGCCAGAAGTCATGTTTACCCGCACCATTTGGGAAAAGTGTGGTGCCTCAGTAGATCAATCTCTCTTCTACAGTATGGATTACGAGTTGTGGGCGCGATTTGCTGCCAAGGGAGCCACCTTACAGGTAATAGGTTATCCCATAGCTCAATACCGTATCCATGAAAACCAAAAGACTAGCACTAAAGATAAGTATGAGCCGGAATTACTATCGGTATCAGAGGCACTGCGGACTAAATTCAATTGTCCTAAGTCTAAAGCGAAAGAAGAGCCTGGGCAACGCCACAGCCTGCGCATTGTGTGCTTCAACGATACCGGATTTCTAGGAGGGGCTGGGATTGCTCACCAACGCATTGCCAAATCCTTAGCCTTAGCAGGGCATCAAGTAATTCCCGTTGCTGGCACATTAGACTGGTCATTGACTCCCGTAGACTGCACAGGGTCAGAGGTTTATCAATTAATTGCTAGTCTCAATCCGGATTTAGTCGTAGTGGGCAATATCCATAATATGACCAATCCCTTGGACATTTTGGAAAGACTTACTAGTCATTTCCCCACTATCTTTGTGATGCACGACCAGTGGTTACTTACCGGACGCTGTGCTTATGTAGGGGATTGTGAAAATTATACCACCCTATGTGATCACGAATGTCCCACTAGCCATGAATACCCGAGCTTAGGATCAGAAAAAATAGCCGACGCTTTTCGTAAAAAACATCGGCTTTTAGGGAGCTATAAAACTTTGTTAGTGCTAGGGGATAGTCACTGGACCACTAATTGGGCTCGTTATGCCTTTGACTATCACCAGCCTCGACGGAATTTCCAAGAATGCGAAAGTAAATTTCAGAGCATTTACTATGGCATTGATTTAGATATATTTAGGCCCTTAGACCAGGCAGAATGTCGCCGCCAGTTGAATTTACCTCAGGATAAATTTATTATACTCACTGGTAGTCAATCTGTAAATGATCAGCGCAAAGGATTTAAGTATCTACTCAAAGCCCTAGACATTGCCAATCTCGATAATATCCTACTGGTTACTTTTGGTCATGGCTCTGCGATCGCAGAAAACCTTGATATTTGGAGTACAGGATATATCGAGGACCCCTCCTTATTAGGATATTACTACAGCGCTGCCGATATATTTATTGGGCCATCCCTTCAAGAAGCATTTGGTCAAACCTTTATAGAAGCAGCAGCCTGTGGCACACCTGCCATTGGCTATGGAGTAGGTGGTGTCAAAGAAGCCATCTTGAATCGAGTGTCAGGACGAGTAGTGACCCAAAAAACCCCAGAAGCCTTAGCTAAGGTCATCAAAGAATTATACTATGACCGGCACAAATTAGACCTGTTGGGGAAAACCGCAGCTATTTATATAGCCAACCACTTCTCCTTACAGTCGAGCTATCACAGTTTTATGGTGGCCTTAGACCAAAGCGGTTGGGTCGATAAGCTCCAAATTCCCAGGGCGAGTAAATTTTTAGTAGACTCTCCCGTAGGCTCTGCCAAACTTACTCAACCCCTAGCGATTAAAAGCGATATTGCCAAAAACAACAGTAGTATTATCTCTGGGGTTGGTATTCAAGGTTATACCCGTCAGGGTTTTGGAGCATTAGAGCAACCATTACCAGAAATTGGTCTTTTTCGTCCCAGCCAGTGGTTACTGTGGCCAGAGGGGGAGTTTGCCATCATTGCCAGTAATCCCAGGAAAGGTCAGCTAGTCATTGCCTGCCGTAACGTCTCCCAGGGTCAGTTTCTTGAAGTTTGGCAACAGGGTAAGTTACTATTGCGAGTAGCAGTGCATCACTGTGGGATCGATCAGGTTAATGTATTTACCCTACCGATTTCGTTACTTGAAGGCGTCAATTTATTTTCCCTGAAGACTGAGACCTATCATGTTGATCAGTCCAATCGACATTTAGCAGTACTGATTGAGGGAATTACCTTTACAGAGCAACTCGATTGGGAACCGTTACGGGAGGGTAGTCAGGAATCCTGATGGAAAAAATTCTATATACACGAGACAATCAGAAAGTCTATCTTGACGTACCTCCCCCTGGTGCTATTCCTAGTTTTTTCGTATTCGCGCTCCACAAATCAGGGAGTGTGATGCAGGACAAAATTATTGAAGATATCGGTTTTACCCTAAAAATACCACTGATTAGTGTTGCCAAAACTTCCTTTAATCAAGGGGTAGAAGAAAGTGCCTTTGGTAAGGATATATGTGACCTTTTTGTCAAAACTGGATATGGCTTTTACGGCTCTCGATATCTCCCTACCTATCTTAATGATTTCGATTTGAGTGGCTTTAAAAAGATATTACTAATCCGCGATCCTAGGGATATTGTAGTATCCCATTATTTTTCCATGAAGAACAGTCATGTTATTCCCCCAGGTAAGATAGGTGATACCCTTTCAAAAAATCGCCAGCGACTACAAGACATGGATATAGACCAGTATGCGATTGAACAAGCACCTATATTTCGCAAAATAATTCAAAGGTACAGCAAGATTGAATATCAGTTATTCAAACTGTTTAGGTATGAAGATATCGTTTTCCATAAGCGTCAGTGGGTTGGGGAGATTATCGATTTTTTGGAAGTAGAGCTTGAAGAGAATAAAATAGAGGAAATAGCTAAGAAGCACGATATTTTTCCAACTAAAGAAAATCCCGCCTCACACATCCGTAAAGTTACCCCAGGGGATTATAAGGAAAAGTTAAAACCCGCTACTATTGATAAGCTTAATGAATGTTTTAAACCTATCTTGATTAAGTATGGGTATGAGAATTAAGAATTAAGAATTAAGAAGGTAGAATTAAGAATGTAGAATGTAGAATGTAGAATGTAGAATGTAGAATGTAGAATGTAGAATGTAGAATGTAGAATGTAGAATTTAGAGGGAGCATTTAACCTTTGTAATTATGTATATAGATCCCCCCTAACCCCCCTTAAAAAGGGGGGAATTAGATTCAAAAGTCCCCCTTACTGGGGGAATTAGATTCAAAAGTCCCCCTTACTGGGGGAATTAGATTCAAAAGTCCCCCTTACTAAGGGGGATTTAGGGGGATCTGAATCAGGGATTAACAAAACTGACATGCTCCCGAATGTAGAATTCATAATTCTTAATTCATAATTCTTAATTCATAATTCTTAAATGTTAAGCATTATTTAAGGTTTTTCCCACTCCCTATCGGGTATATCTAACTGTCTTTATGCAAAGCGCCAGTGGGGGAAACCCCCTTTTGCCGCTGGCAAAAATTTCTGGGAAAGAAAATTATCACACTCCCCACCCATCACAAATTTCCTGTCTTTCCTCTTGACAAGTTTTTGTACTTTAGTCTAGTATATCGGAGGTTACTTGAGCTCCTAGTAGAAACAAGCTGGGGCAGTAACTTCTGTAGGGGTGCATAAAAAAAAATAGTTACGAGGGTGGTTAACCTTTCGGTTAATTACTTTTTAACCCAATCATTACGATAAGCACAGGAAATTAATTATGCAAAAACTACGCAATGCGCTATTGGCATTAGTTATTGCCATAGCTCTGACTTGGATGCCTTCCTTTACGGTAGCTTCTGCACAGGCTCAGGACGCTCCTGATCTTCATCCTGGACTCCAGTTTGCACTCGATCCCTACACATTGGACTTTGTCCAATTCCAAAGCGGTGAGATAGAGCCGGGCCACGAAGTTCATGTTTTTTATGACTCCCAAAGGTTACTTGAGCCTGCAAATCCATACGGTTGTACTGATTTTGAGAGTTTAAAGGTAACAGCCCACGCCGAATGTGGTTGGGGCAGCGGTTCTACTGAATCCGATCTTGAAGCCCTTGACTGCCTTGAATGCGGTGTCGACTGCGATGGAGTAGTCGATTTCGTAAAGGTTGGAGATTTTACTCCTGAGTGTGATTATCTCGAAATCTGGTTCAGTGGCAAGGACAGCACCGGCGGTCAGTGTATCGATAATAATTACGGCCAAAATTACACTTTTCCAGTGTATTGGTAATCATAAGTTGTTGAGTCTGGATAAAATTATCAGCAGTGAAGTAACCTAGGTTTCGCTCTGGAATTCTCCCCAAGGAAGCAACTGAAAAAGCAATGGAGCGCGGGCTGCATTGCTTTTTCAATAAGGTTGTTAAAGGTTGAATATTTTTTTAGGACTTACGCATTTGCCCCCTAAATCCCCCAATTCTGGGGGACTTTAACTCAATTTACCCCCAAAATTGGGGGGCTAGGGCGTGTTTTCAAAGTTTTCCGCAAGATTATGATCCCCCCCAGCCCCCCTTAAAAAAGGGGGGAGCCATAGTCAAAGTCCCCCTTTTTTAAGGGGGACCAACGGGGGATCTCCGAGGCAAGAAGACATACCCTAGGGGGGCGAAATCAAGTTAACCGCGTAAGTCCTATTTTTGTTACTCTCGATTCCCGATTCCCTACTCCCGATTCCCGATTCCCTACTCCCGATTCCCGATTCCCGATTCCCGATTCCCGATTCCCTACTCCCTACTCCCTTAGGATAAGCTCTAGCTTTGAATTTTTGCATCCATCCCTTCACTGTTGGTTGCTTAAAGATACTATCAATCACCTCTTTCATATCTTCAGAAACTGAACTAGACTGTTCCTCAATAGTATTACTTTGCCCAAAATAGCTACAAGTTGCTTCTGGCAACCACAGGGCTCGGCTTCCTCTCAAAAATACTAGATTTATTATTACTTCTACTATCGCAGCCTCTTGATTTAATTCCCTATTGAAGCCTCCTACTAGGTCTAAACGACTGCGACGAAACATAATATTACTTTGACGCAACGGTTGCCACAGTTTCTCTAACTTCCAGATGTGTAAGTCTTCTAAATCTGGTAACTCTTGCCATGGCGTCACCTGGGTTATTTTTTCTCCCTCAACCAGTTGCCACCCACTCAATAGTAAATCTAGGGTAGAGGATTCCCGGTCAAATGCTGCTACTTGTTTCTCTAGGGCATCTGGTAGTAAAACACTGTCACTATCGACAAAGGTGACAAATTCTCCTTGGGCCATCTCAAGAGCGCGTTCGCGTAGCGTGGCCGTAGGCCAATCGCACAACGCCCCCCATTTGCGTACGCATCCCCCTTTAATAACAATTCCCCCCTTACTAAGGTTCCTACTTCCTGTTCCCCCCTTATTAATCCCTGTTCCCCCCTTATTAAGGGGGGCTAGGGGGGATCCCTCCCTACTCCCTACTCCCTGCTCCCTGTTCCCTGCTACTCGCATCCCCCCCTTATTAAGGGGGGCTAGGGGGGATCCCTCCCTACTCCCTACTCCCTGCTCCCTATTCTCTGTTCCCTGATTACCAGCCCCATCCACCACAATAATTTCATAGTCGGAATAGTTTTGAGCCAGCACACTGTCCACTGCTCGCTCAACTATCGCGCTATTGTTGTGAACAATAATAATCACACTAACTCGTGGTGAATCGTGATCATGCCAGGGTTTTAGCTGCCAGGTGCTGTCCGCAATCGTGCCTTGTCCTTGCACATTGCCAATAGTTTTATTCTGTTGCGCTTCCTTACCCATATGGGCCTCATTTTTACCCCCGATCAGATGACCGTAACTATGATTTTGATGCACTGCCATCACCACTTCGCTGGCATCGACTATGGGATAACCCTTCTTAGCAGCAGTAGTGACCATCCAGGTATCCCAATATCCCCGTCCTACCGCAAACTTAGGAATAGTAGGAAATAAATTTTTAGGAAAGATAAAGTAATCCTTAGCATCATGAGCCCCTAAACAACCGCTTTGATAGACTTGTTGACACAGGCTTTCTTCCCAGGTGGGGGACTGAAATTCTATGGGCTTGGACAGGTCAAGATTCCAGCGTCGTCCAGTGATTAAAAATGTGTCTAGGTGTTGGCAGACCTGTTCAATGGCTTGGGTAAAATCCTTCAGTAAAAGAATATCAGCGTTGATGTAAGTGATGATATCGTGAATTGCTTGCTCCTGGACTTGGGCAAATACACTATCCAGTAGAGGAGTGCCATAGCTATTGCACTCGATATCAGGAACATGATTAACTCCTAAGTCCTGAGCAATAGCAGCTGTACCAATTTCATCACCAAATAAAATGATTTCTGGCTTGGGTTTGAGCAAAGTCCAGCTGGTAATAGCGTTGTGCTGGATGATACCAATGTTACCTAGAAAAGGCTTAGGTATGGTGAAAATGCTGATGCCTAGGGTTGATCGAATATCTGGCTTGATATACAACGGTTGCGCCATTTTGCTGATTGCTAATGGTTGATATTGATGGTATGGTTATAGAGTTTGTATATGAGTTGTAAACACACTTCTTGCCGAAAAAGCCATGCATGCAAGAGCCAAAAGGCAACAGGGTAAAGAGCTACGAAGTTTTATTGTCTAAGAAAAAAAGACCTCAAAGGTTTATATATCCAATACAAACGCTATTTTAGATAAGAAAATAGAATCGGTTAGGTATAAGCGATTAGCTATAATAAAGTTTTGGCGAAATCCCTAAGATACCACAATCAATTCGATGAGAAACTGCTAGAACGAATACAATTATTTAACCATCGTTAAATAATTGTATAAAAAAACAGTATTAGGATGCGCTCCCAACTAGAACTAGCTATGGTTGAAACTTCTGTAAGTATTGCAAATCAATTGAGACAGCAAGGACAACAGAGTGAAGCAATTGCAGCATACCAGGAAGCAATTGAGTTACAGCCAGATAATCCAGGAATTTATCACCTTTTGGGACAATCTCAGGCTCAGCAGGGGGATTTAGAAGGTGCGATCGCAAGCTACCAAAAATCAATTGCCCTCAATCCCCAACAGTCGTTTTGGGTCTACAAACATCTCGGGGATGCTCTGAGAGCCCAAGGAAAACTGGATGAGGCGATGGTGGCTTACCAGAATGGGATGCAGTTCGAGCCAGACCATCCGGATTTTTATCACAATTTAGGACAAGCTCAAGCACTACAGGGAAATTTAGACGATGCGATCGCATCCTACCAAAATGCGATCGCACTCAATCCTAGCCATCCGTTTTGGATCTACAAAAATCTCGGGGATGCTCTGAGGCAAAGCAATCGAGTTGATCAAGCAGTTTGCGCTTACCAGGAAGCAAGTCAGTGTGACCCAGAAAATGGCAAAGTAGTATATCCTAACTTGGCACAATGTCAGCAGCAACAGGGAAATTTAGACGATGCCATCGCCTCTTACCAAAATGCGATCGCACTAAATCAAGACCAGCCAGCTTGGGTTTACCAAAATCTCGGGGATAGTCTGAGCTTACAAACTCGATGGTATGAAGCCATTACCGCTTACCGTAGCGCTATAGCCATTAACCCCACCATCAATGGGGTTAAAGAGAGCTTAGCCGATGCTCTGCGAGAAACCAAACAATTGGAGGAAGCGATCGCAGCCTATCGCGATGCGATTGAAACCAATCCCGACCGCTTTGAGTCTCACCATTGGCTAGGGGATTTATATCGAGAAAACAAGAATTGGCATGAAGCAGCAGCTGCTTACCAATCCGCCATAGAACTCAATCCCTACAATCCTTGGACTCACAATAATTTAGGCTTAGCCTTAGCCCAACAAGGGAAGCTAGAAGAAGCCGTAGCCGCTTATCAACAAGCCATAGCCCTATCCCCTAATCAGTACTTTGAGTTTTACCAAAAATTAGGGGAGGCTCTCACCCAACTCCAGCACTGGGAGGAAGCAGTTACCGCTTATAGTCGTGCCATTGACCTCAGTCCAGAAAATCCTGATTTATACTACCCCTTGCGCAAAGCATTGGAAGCATTGGGACAGTGGCAAGAACCAGACTATGAACCCCCATCAGAAGACCCTTGGCTAGCCGCTCACCAATGGGCAGATAGTTTGCGAGAACAGGGAAAAATAGCGGAAGCGATCGCAGCCTATCGCTATGCTCTCGATATCAATCCCAACTGTTGTGAGTCTTACCATTGGTTAGGGGATTTACTCTTAACACAACAGAATTGGGATGAAGCAGCAATAGCTTACCAGCGAGCTATAGAACTCAATCCTTACAATCCCTGGTCTCACCATAATTTAGGGCTAGCCTTAACTGAACACGGCAAGTTAGACGAAGCAGTAGCTGCCTTAAACCAAGCCATAGGCCTATCCCCCAACCAGTACTTTGAATTTTACCAAAACTTAGGAAATGCCCTCAGCAAACTCCACCGTTGGGATGAATCCCTTACCGCCTATGGCAGTGCTATTGAATTAAATCCAGGCCATCCTCAGTTACACAGTAGTTTAGGAAGTGTATTGGTTCAATTGGGAAAGTCCGATCAGGCGGTAGCGTCTTACCGTCGCTCTATACAGTTAAAGCCAGATGACCCCGAGATACAGGAAAAATTAGGAAATGTGCTTCGAGAAAGAGTCCAAGTAGATTTAGATCAAGCAATCAGCTGTTATCGTCGAGGCATTCGGACTAATCCAGATAATCTCGATAATTATCACAAGGCATTAGGGATACAATCCAACGATCCTGAACTGTATCTACAGTTAGGCAATACATTAGTTAAACAAAATCAGTTAGACCAAGCCATTATTTTCTACCAAATCGCCCTCGAGATCCAACCCGAAAATTATGAAGTAAACGCTCAGTTGACCAGGGTTTTGGAAAAACAAGGCAAGGTAGGGAGTAGGGAGTAGGGAGTAGGGAGTAGGGAGTAGGGAATAGGGAATAGGGAATAGGGAATAGGGAACAGGCAAGAGGCAAGAGGCAAGAGGCATACATGCTAAAGTTTGAAGGCAAGAAGTGTGTTTACAACCCAGATAAAAACCCTATAGCGTTTCTCGTAGCTATGAGGTACACATTATTTTTTCCCTCTTCCCTCACTTCCCCTCCTGGGAGGGGTTAGGGGTGGGTTACTCTTACCTCTTCCCTGCTCCCTGCTCCGAAGTCCCTGCTCCCTAAAACCCAGAAATTTGTACCTCACAAGTCGTAGAATTGCTATATATCATAACTACTCTAGAAGAGCCCAGGATTTTTTCCCATATCCGCTACTCCCTACTCCCTTTTCCCTACTCCCTTTTCCCGATTCCCGATTCCCTATTACCTGTTCCCTTTAAAACCTAACTATGGCAATCAAATTTTGGAATGGTATTGCATTAATTGCAGATGATACCTACAGGACTCAATTAATCCCAAAAGTAGGACGCTTAGATCACGATCAATCACTGCTGAGGGGGATTTTACCCCATATACCAAGGGGTGGTGTTGCCATAGATGTTGGTGCCAACATTGGCGATCACACCATTGCTTACTTGAATAAAGTTGGCCTAACTGGTCGAGTGTTAGCATTTGAACCCCTGCCAGAAGCTTATGAATGTCTCACGTTAAATGTACCAGGGGCAGAATCCTATAACTATGCCCTTTCAGACCAAGAAGAAACCCTGAATTTGGTGATTCGACCGAATACAGGAGAGAGTTTTTGCTCCTATTCAGAGAACTCACAAACCATTCGAGCTGTTCCATTAGATTCCTTTGAGTTTAGCCAGCTAGACTTGATCAAGTTTGATGTAGAAGGTTGGGAGTTGAAAGCCCTCAAAGGAGCGGAAGAGACTATCTATCAACATCAACCTCGGATGGTGATTGAGATTAACGAGAAAGTATTTAAACGAACCCTCGGGAATCGACAAGAGATTTACGATTTTCTGAAGCGACATGATTACGATTTACAACCAATACAACCAAAGACCAGCCTCAACACTGAGAGAATTGATGTACTGGCAGTACCAGCAAAAGCACAATACTTCTGTGGCTTCCAGCATAAATTAGGGGAAGCTTACACAGCAAATAATCAGCTTGATCAAGCTATCATCGCTTACCGTCGTGCGATTGGGCTTAATCCCACCATATCTTCCTATGATCACAACTTGGGGGATGTCTTGGAGAAACAAGGTCATCTGGAATCTGCGATCGCATTTTACCGTAAAGCCATTGAACTGAACCCTGATCACCATCAGTATCATATCACCTTAGCCAAAGCCCTAGCCCGAAAAGGCATGGCAGCTGAAGCAGTAACTGAGTATCGCTTAGGGATGTCCCTTAACCCTAACTTCCAGTGGTCAGAAGATAATTTTGGCGAAGCTTTATTAGAAGGTCTGTATAAACACCATAGTAAAAACCATAGTAAAGGTTTCCAAGGCAACCCTAGTCAAAAGAAGGACACAAGCCACGACTGTGGTGTCATTTTTTTAGCCATTGGTGAAAAATTTAAACAAGAATTTCTTAATGCTTATAAATTTTTCAATAAATCCAATCCTACCATCCCCATCTCCCTATTTACTGATTGCGCCATGGGGGAGTTAGATGGTTGTACAGTCTATCCCTTAAACGAAAATAAAAATCCTCATAAACTCAAAGTAGACATCTTGAAAAATAGCCCTTATCAAAAAACTCTATTTCTTGATACAGACACCTTAGTCGTTGCTGATATTTCCGAGATATTTTCCTTACTAGATGACTGTGATTTATGTATAGCCAGAGAACCTAATGTTGACTATAGTAAACACCCCTATAAATTTATTGGATATAAATCCCATAAATACATTAATACAGGAGTATTCGCTTTTAAAAAATGCGAATTCATTACTAAAATGATTGATGGCTGGATTACTATGATTTCCCAACGAAATGACTCAGATATGAGAGCCGGACATTTTGCTGACCAGTACTATTTCAACCAGTTATTACAATCGGGTTTCTTTGAGCAAGAAGGAGGCAAAGTAAAGGTCATAGACAACAATATTTACAATGTCAGACCACAGCCTCTGCCTCACCTGATCAAAGATGGCTTATTTAATCAAGCGAAGATAATTCATCTACGACTCTCTGCTTTTGTCCCATCATTAGTTTCTCTTAAAAAGAAATAGGGAGTAGGGAATCGGGAATCGGGAATCGGGAGTCGGGAGTCGGGAGTCGGGAGTCGGGTGGGGAGTGCATAATAAAGTTGGGTAGGGTGCGTTAGGGGGGCATTCATGTTTCGCCTCGTAGTCAGGGTTAGGTTGCTACCCGTAACGCACCACTGCTGAATCAAACAACTGTATCGCTTTTTTCAGATTGTCTTGCTTATAACTACGGATTCTGTGACTATAGGAAGACCAAGGTTGTTTTGAGAGTTTTTTTGAGTCATTGCCCAAGCCATGGGTAAGTCTTGTTTGGTGCGAACGGACGAAGCTTGTTGGAATGCTTCAATGGCAAGTTCTAGATTATAAGCCCTGTCCCCACGGATTCTGTTTCTGTAGACTTCCCCCAGGTTGGTTTGAGTCTGTGCCCAATGGTAGGGGAAGTCTGATTGAGTGTAAACTGACAAGGCTAGTTGGTATCGGGCAATCGCAAGTTCTAGATTCTCAGCCCTGTGGTGGCGGATTCTGTTTCTGTAGGCTTCCCCTAGGTTGGTTTGAGTCATTGCCCAATAGATAGGGAAATCTGATTTGGTGTAAACTGACAATGCTCGTTGGTAATGGGCAATGGCAAGTTCTAGATTCTCAGCCTTGTCCCCACGGATTCTGTTTCTGTAGGCTTCCCCCAGGTTAGTTTGAATCGCTGCCCAACTTTCCCGCTTACTCTCACGGGTAAAGACCTTTAGCACCTGTTTGTAACCAGCAATGGCGATTTCGATGTTATTGGCTTTATTGCCTAGGGGAAACTGCTGGATCAGGTGGCTGAATTCCCAAATAACTCTAGCGATGTATTCTGCTTCAGCTTCTGAGAGTTTAGGACTTGCCCAGGTTTCCAGGATATCGATCAACTTATCATCAAGTTTGTCTAGGTTGGCTGCCAGGAGTGGGTAGATCACTTTGGGGTCGCTATCGCTGTTGTCAGTTGCCAGCAATACCTCTGTCAAAAATTCCAGATAGTCTTGGGATGAGGGATTAGCTGAGGTAGGGGTTTCTGAGATTCCCAGCATGTCTAAAAGTTCACTCCTCAGACCCAGTAAAACCTCAGCGCTGTTTTGCTTGCCCTCTGTTGTCAGTTGTTCTGCTACTTGTGCCATTACCTGCAATAACTCTGAATCCAGTGACATACTCCCACACTGACAAGCACGGTTCAGTGTGGGCTTCTTACCAACTCCAGCTATTGCTTAGGATACTCGGTAAGCTTTATTAACGATACGGGATGCCCCTCCGCACCGGAACAATACAAAAAGTTCTATTTTTAAACACGCAGGTGGCGGTTAGCTCTTAATTTGTCTTCCCTGCTATTTTTATTATAACGTTTTTCAGGCTGTTTATCAGAGTTCCTGCCCGCGATTCATCCCTGGAGACGAAACCGATAGATAGGGTCGCCTTAATCAAAAAGTTTTAACCCTTTTCGCATAACCGACTAACCATAAAGGCGACCCTATCCTTACGGTAACTTTAAACACTCATGCTGCGCATTGAGGTGTGGGGCTTCTCGCGGAGGAAGCTAACTCACGGTTGCTCTCAAGAATTTGGAATTCTTCACCACTGGGACAAGTTAGCACTTGCTCGATCAGCTTCAGGTATGCTTGTAGTCTTTGTTTGTCCATTTTTCCTGGTTTTTTCCGGTGCATCTGAGCTTTGGCAACAATATGACCATTGAAGGCTAAAACACAACTCCCGTTCCCTGAACGGATTGATAAATTCTGATCTAAGCTGACAATTTTCCCGTCTAACGCACCCTACGAGATTGAATATAGAGCTGTTTTGGAGGCGATCGCTCTTCAATTTACATCACTCATTACCCCAATATTTGCACCCATAATTTTAGCAATTTGCTTCAGAATACGCAAGACATCATATAACTGATTCCTACGAGGTAGCAGCAGATAAAAAAGATTAGATAAATCATATTGGGGAACACCTTCGGTCAACATTTTAACAAACAAAAACTCATCCCCGCTACCAATCATACCATAGACAGGACGTTCAGGATTAGGATTTGCCATCATATAAGTCATTAGTTGAGGTAAAGCTACTGAAAAAGCAATAGTAGATTTAGATTCAACCAAGAGAACCCAAAGTTGTTGTGCAATAACTAAAGTATCAATTCGACCTCGTAAAATTTCATCCTTGTCTTCTACTTCCACTTCAACAGTCGTTTCAGTAGTGACATAGAAAGGTTCATCATATAAACCTGCCAAAGTAAGTAAAGGTCCAATTAGTAATTGATTAATCACACCTTCTGGGAGAGGACTTCGTTCTCTATGACGTAAAAATCGTCTTTGAATTTGGTCTAGGTTCTCTTGTTCTTGAGCAGTTAGTTGAGGTAAATCCTGTTGCCATTCCTGAAAGAAAAGGTCATTATCTGTAGGAGATAAATTAAACCTTTGCTTCAAGTCAGCTAAGGTAGCGATCGTTTTGGAAATGGGGTAATTTTGAATCATTATTCACTCTTCATCCAACTCAAAATCTACTCTTTCATACAAATTTTGAAACGAAATTTCAAAATCAGCTGAAGCCAATTTTAAAACTGATTCTCCCCCTTGATAATCATTGAAAAGCCATTGCCCATCCTCTTGCTTAAAATATTGAGCCACATAAAAACGATATTGATCGATTAAAATATATTCCTGAAATTCAGGGATAGAACGATAATATATGAATTTATCCGTCCAGTCGTAATCCCGCGTCGATTTAGAAAGGACTTCCACAATGAGTGAAGGATTGGTTACGTTTGTCTTACCCATTCCTTCATAGATTGGTTTTCCTTTAATTACCATTACGTCAGGATAGGTATAGAGGCGATATTGCGCTATGCACAAGCGGACATCATTGATATAGATATAATATTCTTGCTCCTTAATTGTCAAAGGAAATTTGCGACAGAAATTGAGCGCAATTTGATTGTGATTTGTCGTGCCTCCTGTCATGAGGATGATTTCTCCATCTCGATATTCATGTTTATCTATCGCTTCCTCCTCTAATGTCAAGTATTCTTCAGGCGTGTAGTACCGTTTTTCTGTTTGAATCACCATATTAATGTTCCTGATGCTGCGATCGTTGTTCAGTTGCCATTACTCTTTAGGATAGGTGTATCTTGCAAACTCCGCTCAGTATAGCGCTACGCGCAAGGGCTTTAGGCAAAAGCCATGCATGCTAAAGTTGACTACAACAGCTTTTGCTGCTTGTATCCATGTCAAACACCTTAATGTGTAGTGCTATATTTGATCCTGTAGTTCAGTTGGTAGGGTGCGTTAGGCAGTAAGGATTTTCCGATTCTATTCTAGCTTGGTGCCCTGCGACGGATTGATAAATTCTGAGCTACGCTGACCCAATTTGTTGGGATAAGCAATACTACCCACCTGACTTCCTTTCCCTTCAGGATAGAGATAATCACTCTCTACCACCCATTGCTTTTCAATCTGGTTATCCTTGTTACTGCGTGTCACTAACCAAGGATTAGGAACAGGTGGAAAAACTGTTTTAGTCTGCTTATTGTCATCAGTAACTTGAATTCCCTTGGTCAAAGCATCTGGCAACGCCCAATGTAAATGAATTCCCGCTTTCAGATACAAATTCTGATTTTGAAAAGGTTGAGAAACAATCTCTTCACTAATATTGGCAATATTATGATTTACGTCTCGCTTACCATCAAAATAAGGAAGGCGGCTAAAATCTGTCATCGCCTCTACTACAACGCGATCGCTTTCCAGATACAGAGCGTCTAAGTGGACAGCAACCATTAAAGCGGGAATTTTTCCAGCCAAAATTACCTCCTCTCCCAGAATATCAACAATCGGTTTCAGCCAAATTTCACAGGTAATTTCACTAGGATTTTCTCTGACACCTTTAAGTGTGCTTCAGTTTCCCAGAAATGATTAATTCTGCAACAAAATTTTACATTAAAGGGTATTGACAGGGTAATATAACTGGTATCTACCTTTGTGTAGCAAGGGATACAGCATATTAATAAAAAAAAAGATCGGTCAAGTTTTGGTTAACCCCAATGCTTGACCGAATTCTATTGTGTAAACGTCAACAACTACAGCTTAACTGCATTCAAATCTGAATAACTACTGATCAACTAATACATTCGTCAGTGGTCAGTGGTCAGTGGTCAGTGGTCAGCCATTGGCCATTGGCTGATAGCTGATAGCTGATAGCTGATAGCTGATAGCTTAAAAATAACCTCCACAATTACTGGTCGCCAGGGCGTCAAACCCTGGCAAAACCCTATCCTAGTCTACGTAGAAAAATCGAATCAAGGTGGTCATAACCTCACCGGGGTTTTCGGTAGGCTCGATAGCTTTTATAGGAACTGCCCACCGACAGTAACTTAATTATAAAATAGTACTTAATTGTCTACATTTTTAATAAAATTAATCCTCAGGTCGGCAGTGCATAATACCAATTTAAAACCTGACAATCTCGAAGGTAAGCACTGCCCACCCTACGCCAGCAGCGCGATCATGCTCTTGCTAGCATGCCTATTGCCTATTACCTATTACCTATTGCCTATTGCCTATTGCCTTAGCCAACTACGCCATCCCAAACTTATAATTGCCATACTTAATGTCATACCAAAATAAATTAGCGACTCTGTCTATAGACTCCTGATTATAATAATTAGTGTAATCATTATGTTTGTCTTGCTCTATCTTCGGACAATTCAGCTTCAGTCCTAGCAGAGACTCCAATAAAGTTACGTCTGATTCTAGAGTTTCAAAACGGATAACATAATCCACAAGAAACGTGTTATCCTCATCAAGTGCCGAGTAAGACAGTGAGTAAGCCGACAAATCAGTTAAGTGCTTACCTGCCTTGATATCCCATGATTTTCCTTTAGTGATCCACTCGGTAAAAGGCATTTTTTTGTTAGGATTGTACTGTTGTTTCTCCCAAAAGTAGAAGCCATTGTGATCAGGATTTCCAAAGGAGTACACAGAGACAAGCATATCCCAGGGGTTTCTAACAGAAGTGAATTTGAAGTAGCTATTCCAATCCCAACCCATGCGTTCAAAATGCTGTTGAACCATAGATGCTGGCACATGGGGATGGTTGTATCGCGGTTTATCTGTACTAACAATATCACTGTAAGGATCTAGTGCTTGTCTAATCGTAGTATCACCAGACCTGGGCTTGCCAATGAATACGAATTTATGCTTGTGTGATAGTCTCATTTTATAGCAGTTATTAATTGGATGAGGGAAAAAGTCCTGGGTTTTAGGGAGTAGGGAGTAGGGAGTAGGGAGTAGGGAGTAGGGAGTAGGGAGTAGGGAGTAGGGAGTAGGGAGTAGGGAGTAGGGAGTAGGGAGTAGGGAGTAGGGAGTAGGGAGTAGGGAGTAGG
>NZ_JAAHHX010000440.1:0-1879 GCF_010672065.1 Moorena sp. SIO4A1
ACTCACCGTCACAGATGATGACGGTGCAAAATCAGATACTAAATGCTTCATTACTGTTAGATCGATTTCAAATAACTGTTCAGATCCTAGTAGAGTTGATTTCTGCCCTAAGTAGGGTTTGCTGAATAAGTCGGGTAAAAACAACCGATGAATTATTTAATTATTTATGCCTGAAGCAAAGATGAGTGTTTATTGGTGACAAGTCCCATAATGATAACGTTTAATAATAATTTATTACCCAAAAAGGTGTTATTTGGTTTGAAGCACGAAAAAATACAAAAAAACTGCCGCAGCAGGGCAGACAAATTCATGACTAAAAAAGTAATAGCAATAGCTGTTTGAGAAGTATGAGGAAGTTTAGCCATGACTCGGTTTAGGCTAAATCTACGTTTAGATACTCCAAATTTTCCTTCAATCCCATTACGAATTATTTCGTCTTCTTTGGCTTGCTTCTTTTTTTCTGCACTAATATTGGCTTTCGGTCTTCCTAAGGGAGGTCCACTTATTCTAATTCCCCTCTCTTTACAAAAGGCTCGATTAGAGCGGGTTCGATAAATTTTATCGACATGTACAGATTCTGGGTAAACTCCTGTCCGATATTTGAAGGCTTCAATTTGATTTTTTAAATCCCCTGATTCATTAAAGTTATCCCAGCTTATACGGTCTAAAAATACATATCCATCGATACAACTGACGGATAATTTCGCTCCAAACTCCACAGGCGTTCCGGCTTTTCCTCTGACAATGGGACGGATATGAGGTTGGCTTAAATTGACTATTCTGCTGTCAATTCTCTGTGTTTTATTGTCATACATCCATTGTTGTTGACGGTAGACTTCGGCAATCACCAGCAAGCTCTTATATTCTCTATTGCTCAAAGGCTCTAGCCTTGCTCCTGCTTGGATTAGCTGCTCGATATGGGATAGGTTTCTTTTTATATATTGCAGTTGCTTTTTTATCGCTTTTCTTCTTTCTTTTTTTCTGGGTCTCCGTTGTTTGGCTACTTTTAAGTAATCTTTCTGAGCCAGGTTTCTATAGGTTTTTGGTTTTTTATTTACTTTTTCTCTCACCGTTTCATATAGGTTATCTATTATTTTTTCACTGGCGACTCTAGCTTGATTTAATAACCCTAAGTCATTGGGATACCTTATATCTCCTGGTGCTGCCGTCGCATCGGACAGCAATTGCCCTCTATTTTTTTCCTCTCTTTCTTTACCTGAGTTGTCATTTGATGACTCATTTTCGTTTTTTTTTAATACCTCCCCAACCATCTTTTCATTCACTCGGTTTACTAAATTTGCTGTTATTCTTTCCCTAAACTTTACCAATAGTGATGGGTCAAACGGTGCTTCGTTGCTGTAAGTACTTCTACCTATCAAATATTGTAGATAAGGATTTTCCTTTATCTGTTCTACTGTTTCTCGATCACTTATTCCTAATTTCTCTTTGATTATTAATGCACCCAATGCTATCCTAAATGGTAGGGCAGGTGCTCCCATCTCCACCGCAAAATTTTTGGCGTATTCCTCTTCAAATTCTGACCAAGGTACTAGATTAGCCATGATGACCCAACGGTTATTTTGTGATAACTTTCCTTCAAAGGGCAGTTCAAAATCTTCCGGTTGGCTGGGGGCTGAGTCAACTTTTCGGTACATTTTCCCTGATGGCGGTGCAAGGGTTTTGACGGATCTTACCAGATTTCCTTGAACTTAAGCAACTGTCAAGGTAGCTCAAACCATTGATGCCATTGGGTTTCCGGTTTTTCCAGCAAGCCCTAGTTATTTTTGAGGAAATAGGGGACATGGAACAGGGAATAGGGAACAGGGAACAGTCAATAGAGCAATTGGCATTCAAAATCAGTTAATTATTATTGCAAATA
>NZ_JAAHHX010000441.1:0-1879 GCF_010672065.1 Moorena sp. SIO4A1
TTCAGATAAACACTAGAGCAAAATTTTGTAAATAAGGCTACAATCAAAAAGTCTTCCCAAAATTCAGTATTAACACTTAAATGGATAGTAGATTCACTGCAAGTTAAGTCCAAGGAAATAGAGTCGTTCTGGTTTTGGGTTGACAGGAACTCTCAAGACAAGCTTTTGAGGTGAGCATTCTTGATTGCCAAAAATTTCGTTATAGATAGGTTCATTAGACTGCACACTTATACTTCGAGCTTCTTCAGTTTGAATGAGACAGGGAGTAATTTTAGGGGTACAGGATTGTAGCCCGATACTATTTAAGATAAGAGTGACAATAATTCCTAGGTAGCGGTGCGACCCCGGCGAGATGCCCTCGCCATGGGAACGCGCACCAAGACATCGGAAGAGTTTATTCATGCGAAACTGTACCATGAAATGACTTAAAATATGCTGTGGGCTAGCACTTTTTAGTTGAGCGTTCATGCCTACAGGATCACCTAAGGCATCTTTTGCCAACCTGGAGCGATATACGATGGAAAGGGTATGCGATCGCGTTAGATACATCTCACTAATGATCTTCTAAGGTCACCGCAGACTTCCGGATTGTTGGCAAAATTAGCATGTTTGTCGTTTGTGCAACTCCTCTAATAGCAGTTCGAGCTCCTTAATGTCTACTTCCGCTTCTGCCGTGGGATTCCAACCTGATTGGATCTCTCAGTCAAAAATACCCTAGGTGGGCTCTTACCATTAAGAATTAAATTCCCGCGATTGTCGCTCCTCCAGCATTTGTGTCTGGGCAACCAGACTAGGATCATCTTGACTTCTAGCAAACTGCTCTACCAACTCGCTGCGACTGCTCTTCAACCTCTTGGCCAATTTGTCTAGTTTCTTAATGCTGCTCGGCGTTAGCATGTTTGTTGACTAGGATTTTCTATTCTCCTTGTGTTATCTGTATGCTTCTCATTCCTTGGGCTAATCGCCTACACACCCAAGTTATATCAGAAGCTTATTTTAAGTATAGACACTTGATAACTTAATTAACATAATTACACCATGTATTGGAATTAAGTCTGTGGAATTAAGTCTGTAAGTAGCCTATCAGTCTATTCGATGAAGATGGGACTACAAAACTTTTTCTAAAATACAACAAGCAATTAATAGGAGTGCATCAATGAGCTATAAAGATGAACTATTTCCTTGGCGCATCATCCGCCATCTGCCTAAATGCCAGCGAATCGTTGTCGCTCGCTTTCGCCGCCGCAATCAAGCAGAAGCCCATCTGCAAGCACTGCGCTGCTTAATACCAGATGCTCGCTTCACCCTTATGTTCGACATCACACTAGATGACATTGTCCCAGCTATCGCTATGACACAGCACTCATCTCAACCAAATCATCAATAAAACCCAATCGTTAGATCTGATTACTGTTGGATTTGGCTCGATGAAACTACTTCAGAAGTTTCCCAAAACTAAGCGCAAAATTGCCAAACTTATCGCCATTTCTGAATCATAGATTGTCAAAATCTAGTTTTGGTCTTATATTCTGTTTTTCGAACGCCGAGACACAGTAGAAAAATTGCTCAGCAAGGGTTACTCTGGTAGAGTGAAAAAGCTCACTAAAGCGCGAACACCTACAGCAGTTGCGGGATGCCATCCAATCGGACTACAAAAATCTGCAACTACAAAAAGCACCACAAACCACATGACATCAGGGCTACGGCTTAATGTCATTTTTGAGCTTTCGTGGATTTTGGCGAAATCAAACAGAACCGACCTCAGCCACTGTGAATCAAAAACTTATCGTGATCTGGTATCGCAACGATTTACGGATCCATGACCATGAGCCACTCTATCAAGCTGTCCAGGAAAAAGCTCAAATTATCCCCCTGTACT
>NZ_JAAHHX010000442.1:0-1879 GCF_010672065.1 Moorena sp. SIO4A1
GGAAGCCGATGGCAGCCTGCTAAAAAAGAAGAAATGTACATCATCCTTGATTTTCCCGAGGAGAAGTTTATTCAATTAGGTCGCATCCCTTGGCAAGAGTGGGATTTGTTCAAAAACTACTACTCAGACTCTGAAATAGCTTTAAGACTTTATGGTAAGCCGGGTCAGACAATTCTTCCCATTCAAAAATATTGGAAAGTCCGAATTTTGCTGGTTGTGGGCAGGAGTGACAACATCCAAACCAACAACGATATCAAGATAGTTAAAAAGTTAGAGAAAAAAGGAGCAGAGGTTACCGTATTACTTCAGCCTACCAAAAAAAAACTATCGGAAGCACTTTGGCAAGAACCAGGCTACCATATTTTCATCTTTAGTGGTCACAGTAGCTGTGATCACCAGACACCAATTAACTGGCTTGAGTTAAACCAGCAAGACAGAATCAGCATAGAGGATTTTGAAATAGCCTTCGGAAAAGCGATCGCTAAAGGATTGCAGTTAGCTATTTTCAATTCCTGTGATGGTCTGGGATTAGCTCAACAACTAGCTAAGTTGAATCTCCCTCGCAGTATCGTCATGCGAGAATTAGTACCTGATCAAGTAGCCGTAGAATTTTTGGAGCATTTTTTCGAGGAGTTCACCAAAAACAAATCTCTTTTTACCTCTGTCCACATTGCCAGAGAACGTCTGGAGCATTTTAATGACCGTTTTCCCAATGCTACGTGGCTGCCAACACTTTGTATCAGAGAATCAGCATTACATACACGGTTCACATGGAATGAACTCGTAAATTTAATCATTAAGCTACCACCTCGGATTTTGAAATTACTAGCTGGCTTGCTAATTGTGGTATTCGCTGGCTTGCTAATTGAGGGAGTAGTCATAGTAAGTTTGAGCTTGATTCCAGAGTCTTGCCCTACCAAAGAAAGTTCTTTCTTAGAATTCCGACAACAAATCTGGAAAAGACTGTTCCCTAAAAAATGTCTGGCTTATCTATCCGGCCTTCCTACTCAAAGAGAATGACGATATGGCGGTAGCACAACTTGGGCAAAAATCCGCAGAGATGTAGACCAACGGATTCAAAGGGTGCAGCCAAAATTAAAATTGAAATACACTGACCATGAAACTGATTCACCGGGGTCTGATACTGGAATAAAAATGTTATTAAACGGGCAGTTAGATTTTGCTCAATCCTCTCGGAGAATCACAGATAAAGAAAGTTACCAGGCCAGACAAAAGGGGTTTACTATCAGAGCAATACCCGTCGCCATTAATGCTATTGCTGTAGCCGTTCATCCTAACTTAAAAGTTCCGGGTTTAACAATTAGTCAGCTAAAGGATATTTATACAGGTAATATTACCAACTGGAGTGAGGTTGGTGGTCCGAACTTGTCCATAATTCCTTATTCTATAAAAAAAGAAGCTGGGGGAACCGTGAACTATTTTATGGAAACTATTTTAGACGGAGAATAATTTGGCAAAACTGTCGATTTTACCTACAATACAACGGAAGCAATCCGAAAAGTTGCTAAGGATCCTGGAGGGATTTACTACGCTTCTGCTGCAGATATTGTCCCCCAATGTACCATTAAGCCTCTGCCTCTTAAAGGAAAAAACAATCATAGGTTTATTGCGCCTTATCAGGAGCCTTTTATTCCCCCAAGTGAGTGTAAGGAAGACAACCACAACCAGGTGAATAGTGTTGCCTTTAAAAAGGGTACCTATCCAATTACTCGGAAACTATTTGTGATTGTCAAAAAAAATGGGAAAGCAGAACAAAAAGCCGGAGAAGCTTACATCCATCGATTTGCTGCGGACTGATGAGGGTAAAAAACTGCTAGAAAAAGCGGGTTTTCCTCCTATTGATTAAACTGATTAAACC
>NZ_JAAHHX010000443.1:0-1878 GCF_010672065.1 Moorena sp. SIO4A1
TCTGGGTTCTTGCAAAAAAGAGTCTCAGGGATTTGCATTAATGAGACTTTAGCAAGCATATAGTAAAGATAGCAATTTGGGATAAAAAAGCCGAAATAATCACAAAAAATAGAATTGTCATTACCGAATATAAAACTAGAGTACTTGCCAGCATATTGAAGTTACGGCGGTTTGCATAACTATCAAGTACACAGGATTTTATCCTTCTTTCCTCTTCCCTGCGCCCTGCGCCCTGTTCCCTGCTCCCTAAAAACCCATAAATTTGTACCTAAGCTGTTCGTCGAAGGTCGGGTCATTGGTCAGCACATTGTATTCCTGACCATGATGGACTTTTAGTTCACCATCAATGTATTCAAAGATCGCTGAATCCCCACTTGGATCCGAGAGCGACAGGTGAAGTGCAAACTCCAGTTGTCCCATAAGTAGTTGAAGCGGTTCCGGCAGCGGGGAGAGAAGCCCTTCCGACACGAGCTCATTAAAGGTGGTTGTGACGATCTGTAAGGGTTGTGCTTCCAGCCCTTGAACTGCCTCTTCAACGGTTGCATAATTATCAAGGACATATTGACCCCAGCCTCCAAGGGACAAGGTTTTCTCACCTGGTTCAATATCACCGTATTTCGTCTTTTCCAAAAAGAGGAGATTGGCAACGAGACCCTGATCGTTTATACCATCAACGGTGGCGATGTCATAGCTCGAGGTAACGATACTGCCATATTTCGAAGTCCATGTGATTGAGTTGGTACCAGCCCCACCATTACGCTTCATGCCTTTCGGAAAGACCCAGAGGTTAGCATCGGGGTCCTGAAACCAGTCCATACTGCGCGCAGTAATTGGTCCGTTTGAACTCCCATGGTAGACTAACCGACTACAAGCCTGAGCCGATGGAACTACTGCCATGGACAGGATAGTAATAAATACAACAAATATAGTTGCTAGCTTCTTGATGATCAAATTATGCTTCTTGATCATTAAGTTCAATACTCCCGAAATTTTTTTGAATCCAGAACGAAGACAATGCAAGGATTGCAGGCTACTTGCCTTAATTTTTTTAATTGTCTACCCAGGGCTAAATTACCAAAGATTGCTTTATCAAGCAAATAATTACCCTGTAAGCCTTACAGCTACTTTACTATAAGTGTCCGGACTATTTTGACATCCTCTCAGGCAGGGCTATTTCATTCTAATTGTAATCGGAATATGGTATAAAGAGCGCGCAAATTCCCTTTAATGCATCTACTCCCGTGTCTCAAATCGCAATTATAGAAGCCAAAGCTTGACTAGAAGATCCTCGTCGTCGTGCCGGACAGCGCCACACTCTTCCACTGTGCCTAGCGCTATTTACTTTGGCCATGCTCCTTTGGAGCCGCCAAAGGCGAACGCCGCAGGAAATAAAGGATTTTTAGCAATTGGAGATTGGATGTAAAGTTACCGTGAGGAGTTAATTGACTATCTCTTACCTCCGAAAAACAGGCTTCCAACTTAGGCGTACTGTACGTCGTGTCTTATTGTATATTAATTACGAAGAGTATTCGATGTGCCTTGCGCGCATTCTTCAATGTACAACCAGCTTGTGGAGAAACCATTGGCTTAGACGGGTTTTGTCCTTAAAGGTTCATATCAGATTGAAAACGATAATCCCAATTCCGACTCCCACCCAGCAATTATGTTGGTCAGTTCTTACATTGTTGAGCGGGGCTTGATTTTAGAACCCTTTGAAGTTGATGCCAAAACCAACGAAATTAAAGCTTTACCAGAGAAGCTTTACGAAACTGGCTCTAAAAGGAGTTGTCAATGCCATAGATGCTATTAATACCCAAAAAAAACTTGTGAATTGATCGTCAACAGTGGCAAGGATTATATAGCTGCTTTAAAAGGTAA
>NZ_JAAHHX010000444.1:0-1878 GCF_010672065.1 Moorena sp. SIO4A1
TACAAAGACTTTTCCCCGCCAACGGCCTATGAAAAATTTGTGGCCAATATGGCGATCTACATGATGCAGCGTAATGTTTTGAGCGGACTTTCTTGTATATTACCCGGTCAGTGCGTGGTAGATGAGTCGCTAAGTATGTTGTTGTGCTACAAAATACTGCGATCGCCGATATTCGGGATGTCTTCGGACGAAGCACTCAATAGTATGCAACAAAGTTTTTGTCAAGAAAATGAAGCATTTCACGTCAGCCTCAAGTACCACCAACGGTTACTGTCTGATCTTCGGCGCTTTTTTAATGACATTGACTACCTCTGGCCAGTCAATCGAGAAATGCGCCTGATGGACTCAGCAGCTAACATTGACCGGGCTATCCAAGCAAATATAAAAAGCTTTAAACAATTTGCTAAGTCCGTAGCCTAAACTACTCGATTTTTTCCGTTAGATACCATCATCATTTTCTGGGGCAGTGGATAGTACGCCACGGTCAAACTTAGACTATTTTCAGATGGAATTTAGTTGTAATAGTTAGTATACATTCTGGATAAAAAAATAATGGCACAACAGTTGCAAACAGCCGAATTAAACCAAAAAAAAACGCTCTCACGGGGCAATAAAACATTAACCGCAATTGAAAAAACATGTCGCAGTAACTTAGAATCAAACTATACAGAAAAAATAGAAGAACTCGAGAAAAGCTTTAACTACCATAAAAATAGCGATCACTATTGGAGCGAACCGGAACAATCCATATTATATGGCACCCCCCTGTATGAAGTTGCTTCTCCCTCTCAAAAAATAGCACTCAATCACCTGAATTGGTTTTTGGCATACCATAATATTGCTGCTGGGGAAAATGAGGTCATTACTTATAATCAAGTTACTGAGAGTGTTTTTGCTGCCATTGGCGGTTACGAAACTATATCCCAGGAGTTGGATCTCGAAACTGAACAGGAGCGTTCTCACATTCACGCCTTTCACAAAATCGGATTTTTAACAACTAGAACGTTACTAGGGAAAGATGCCTTTAAAGCTCCCCTCAAAGGTAAATCGTACAAATTGAGAAAAAGGGGCTTAGCTAATGGTTCAAAGTCTTCAGATTCACAACATTTATACTTGAGTCTGAAAAATTTGCCCTGGTCAGAGTACCGAGATAAAACCTTGGGTTTCATCGCTAAAGGGATGTTGAGCAGTTCAAAACAATACTATTCTCAGTATTTGAGGGAATTAGAGCAGAAAAGCCCATCAATACCAGGGTCTGCTGGGGGATTTTGGGGACTAGGATTAGCACCAGACTCTCGCTTACGGTTCTTGACCTTCAACTGGGGAGGTTCCCCTTTTATGGCTTGCCAATACTATGCCTTGCGCTACATTGCGAATATGGCAGTCAAAAATGTAGAACTCACTATCTATAAATATTTCCAAAAATTGCAAAAAAAAGGTGAATTTATCCCAAGTCCAACAGCCATTTCCTACTATCATTTGTTGGATGAAGCGTTTCACACCACAACGTCCCTTTTTCTTGGTAGAAACTTGTACAAAGAATTATCAAAACCAACGGCCTACGAAAAACTTGTCGCTAATTGGACAATCTATTTAATTCAGAAAAATTTCCATAATGGAATTTCTGGTGCATCACCAGTATTGATGTCTAAAGATAACTTTTCTACGATTGATTTTGTTTATAAGATCCTGAAATCACCTGTGTTTGGTATGTCCCAAAGAGAAGCGCTTGATTGGATGCAGCAGTGTTTATGTCAGGAACACGAGGGATTTCATGTGGCTCTTAAAAACTACCAAAATCTCTTATCAAATAGTCGGCGTTTTTGTGAAGAGATTGATTACCTTTGGCCTGTCAACCGCGAAATGGGATTGATGGCA
>NZ_JAAHHX010000445.1:0-1875 GCF_010672065.1 Moorena sp. SIO4A1
TCTCGAACCTTTGGGTCATCCCAGGAGTTCATACTGGTGCGCTCTAGCAAATCATGCTCAGGATAAACATCAAGCAATTCAGGCCACATGTAACCGCTGAAATTTTCTGTTTCAACTGTGGTCAGAATGGTTGGAATATTAAATACTTTCGCTGCCTTGGCAAGGGCGACAACATTATTTTTCAAGAGTTGACTATCAATATTCACAACTCCAAAGGCCATCTGAGGTTGATGATCAATAAATAAAAGAACAGAATTTTCCGGTGTGAGTAATTCAATCTTACTCATGGTGAAAGACCTCTAATAGTTTGATGATTTTGATTGATTTAAGGTGATTTAAGGCAAGTAATGGTGCAACGGTATGCCCCATGAGTGAATGTTGAGGGCATCCATGGAGTAAGATGACTGGTTTTCCTTCACCGCCGATCCGATAGTGGAGGTTGATATTGCCATTGACGACGGCAGGTTTATGTTTAAATTAGTCAAAAACTTGTATCACGATTTCTAGTTCTAACTAAGAATAGTGAAAAGGAACCTAACCTGACTTTGCATAAATCTTAGTATTTTGAACCCTGAGAAAAATCCAGCCATCACTGGATTTTTCTAGAATAGCCGTAATAATTCGATGGGAAGGTGCTACTGTTACTCCTGTATTCCTCCCATCCTAATCACTACTGTGATAATTTAGCTGTTACATCAACGAGTTTGGTGGCGATCGCCTGCACAGCCTTCAGCTGCTTCTCATCCTTGAGGTTACCCTGGTCATCAAAGGCCTGATAGGCTCCTGGAATCGCCTTTTGATCGGGAATCACGAAGACGCCAATCCCTTCTAAAATTGCGCGAACGTGAACTAATCCCCGCATTCCCCCTAAGCCACCTGGAGACGTGGCTAATAGGGCTGCGACTTTGCCTTTAAAGCCACTGAGTGCCATCGATGGTTCCTGGGGATCTGGGCGCGAGGCCCAGTCAATGACATTTTTGAGCAGGGGCGTAATTGAGCCGTTGTACTCTGGACAGGAAATTAGGAATCCCTGATGGCTTCTCAGCAAAGCTTTGAACTGAAGAACTGTATCTGGCAGTCCCTCTTGAGCCTCCAAATCTTCGTTAAATATAGGCATGGGATAATCCAGCAGGTCTAGGTAGGTAACTTCGGCTCCAGCCACTTTAGCTTCCTCAGCAGCAATTTTGACCAGCTTTTTATTGAAAGATTCGATGCGGGCACTCCCAGCAAAAGCCAGAATTTTTATGGGTTGAGACATGGTATCTGCTGATACTCCTATATACTTGTATGGGCACGGTCACAGAAGAAATGGGCATTCCCTTTACCCTTGCACAGGCAAAGGGCAACTTTTTGCTTCTGTGCAATTTCAAATGTGACTGGGGTGAACTCCGTTCCTTGGTAGGTACCATGGCAAAAGGGTTCAACGGTCATCTTCTTAAATAATAGGCAAATTTCATAGATATTGTTTCCAAGCAAAAATTGGATCAAATACTTTTGAATAAAATGCTGATTTATTCAAGATTATGAGTATGTTTTACCTCTAGTTTATAGTTTAATAACCCACAAATTTATTAGTTATAATTTACCTTAATAAGTATAGATATTGCTAACAGAGTTGATGCTATAAATCACTTCATGTTTTGACTCCATGGAAGCTTATATGAATAGCTTATGTAGTAATTTTAATTTTGTCTATAGCGTTTCTCATAGCTATAAGGTACAATTGTAAATAGATTAAATAGTTAGTTATCAAAATTTTGTATGAAACCTTACTCTCTTGACTTTCGCCAAAAAATTAGATAAATTCATAACAAAGAAAAATTATCAATTCGAAACTTAGCTCAACGTTTTGGTGTAGCCAAAAGCTTTATTCAA
>NZ_JAAHHX010000446.1:0-1872 GCF_010672065.1 Moorena sp. SIO4A1
TTTTTGCAAGAGGTCTAATGGTCTAAGGAATTTTATGAAACTTTTTATTACAGGAATTTGTGGCTTTGTGGGCAGTACCCTGACTAAGGCGTTACTTGACCATAAGGCAGATTTATCCATTACGGGTATTGATAACCTATCTCGGTCAGGCTCTTGGGTCAATCGTGAGATTTTGACTAAACAAGGGGTGAAGGTGGTTCATGGTGATATTCGTAATGCCAGTGACTTAGAAGCTTTAGGTCCCTTTGACTGGGTGATTGATTGTGCGGCAAATCCTAGTGTATTGGCAGGGGTTGATGGTCAATCGAGTAGTCGTCAACTGATTGAGCATAACTTGGGTGGTACGATTAACCTGCTGGAGGCGTGCAAACGTTGGAATGCAGGTTTCATACTGCTCTCAACCAGCCGGGTATATTCGATTCCACCATTGGCACAATTAAAGGTAGAGGTGCATGACCGGGCTTTTCGACCTTGTGTAGCTGACTCGTCTAGTTGGCCAGTGGGATTGAGTGAGCAGGGGATTAGTGAAGCGTTTTCGACGGCTCCACCGATTTCTCTGTATGGTTCAACAAAGCTAGCATCAGAAACACTGGCTCTGGAGTATGGATTAACTTTTGAGTTTCCGGTGTGGATTAACCGCTGTGGTGTCTTGGCAGGGGCAGGTCAATTCGGGAAACCTGATCAAGGAATTTTTGCCTTCTGGTTGCATTCTTGGCGAGAAAAGCGATCGCTAAAATACATCGGGTTTGATGGTATGGGGCATCAGGTGCGGGATTGTTTACATCCGAGAGATCTGGCTCCGCTGGTGTTAAACCAAATAGCTGCAGGTTGGGATGAGAGTAAGCCAAAAACAGTAAATGTGTCAGGTGGACTTGAATCGGCTCGGTCGTTGCGGCTATTGAGTGAGTGGTGTGCGGAGCGATGGGGAGCGATCGATGTAAGTAGTGATGAACGACCTCGGAAATTTGATTTGCCCTGGGTTGTTCTCGATCATTCTCTGGCTACTCGTGTTTGGGATTGGCAGCCAGCAATATCCGTAGAGTCAACTCTTGAAGAAATTGCTGATTTTGCAGACCGCAACCCAAACTGGATTGCTATATCAACTTAATAAAAAGCATAAATATGTTAAGGACTATTGCTAGTTTAATTGCGAAAAATTTATTCCTATGGAAAATTTACTATCATCTTATTTGGAAACCGGCAATCGTCATTCGACAAGCTAGGAAAAATTTTCTTTATGGAGAAATATTGAAAAGGTTGAAAACTGGAGATGATACAGCAGTCAATGCTGGTCCATTTCAAGGCTTACACTATGCTATTCTTGAATCTCATTGCAGTACTTTACTGCCCAAACTACTAGGAACTTATGAAGCAGAGCTTCAATCAACTATACTTTCTTGGAAGGAACAAAACTTTCCAATTATTGTAGATATTGGCTGTGCTGAAGGCTACTATGCTATTGGATTGGCACTTATGTTCCCTAATGCATCAGTGTTTGCCTATGATATTTCTGAGAAGGCACGCAACCTGACAAAGTCAATGGCAATTAAGAATTTAGTATCGGATAGACTCACCGTCAGAGGAGCATGTGAGAGCCAAGATTTGCTGGCTATGGATTTATCGTCTGGTGGCCTAATTTTTAGTGATTGTGAAGGTTATGAACTTGAGTTGTTCGATCGTCGAGTTGCTGAACATTTGCAAAATTGCCATCTTGTGATCGAAATGCACGATCGTCCTCATAAGAACTTTTTTGTACGTCTCAAACTAGAAGATATATTTTCAAACACCCATAATATAAAAATTATCAACAGTATTGATGATTTTCAAAAAATAAAGACATATCATAGCCCGCTAGTGACTAACTACGATGAC
>NZ_JAAHHX010000447.1:0-1871 GCF_010672065.1 Moorena sp. SIO4A1
CATTCTCCATTCTCCATTCTCCATTCTCCATTCTCCATTCTCCATTCTCCATTCTTACAGACAACCTTCAATAGAAGAACAATGCTGAAAGACTATCAAATTATTGATGCCGATGGCCATGTGAATGAACCGATAGATATGTGGGAGAAGTACCTGGAACCTGCATTTAAAAGTTATGCACCCTATCGAGATCAACCCTCCCAAAAGGATGGGGTTGTGAAAATTGATATCTTTTCCCCTCCAACTAAGTATATGAGAGTGGAAGGTGAGACAATTTATAATAAGATATCCGACGCTGTCTGGGCTGAAGGAATTAAGGTAGCAATCCGGAACAAGGCTACCTATAATAAAAACCTAGGCTCTGGCCCAGAATCTCAGGTCAAGGCCATGAAGCAGATGGGTGTGGATATTTCCTTTCTGTATCCAACTACAGGATTGTGGATGTTGGCGATCGATACTATGGATCCGCCACTGGCAGCAGCACTCACCCGTGCCTACAACAATTGGTTACGAGACTTTTGCAGCTATGACCCGCAACTATTGAAAGGAGTAGGAGCGATTAGTCTACACGACCCCAGCAACATGGTGTCGGAATTACATCGGATCGCAGAGTTTGGCTGGAAAGCTGTCTTTGTCCGGCCAAATCCGGTTAAAGGACGACTGCTCAGTGACCCGGCCTATGAGGCATTTTGGACGGAGTGTGAGAGGCTGGGCATAGCAGTTGGCATTCATGAGGGTAGCCATGCTCGATTACCGACCACTGGATCAGATCGATTTAATACCCGTTTTGCCATGCATGCTTGCTCTCATCCCATGGAACAGATGATGGCAATGTTGGCACTGATCGAAGGGGGAGTATTAGAGCGTCACCCCAATCTCAGAGTAGCGTTTCTTGAGTCCGGTTGCGGTTGGCTTCCCTACTGGCTGTGGCGGCTAGATGAAGAGTACGATCAACTGGCCTGGGAGGTGAAAGACCATGTAAAGATGAAGCCTTCAGAGTATTTCCGTCGCCAGTGCTTCATTGCCATTGAGCCAGATGAGCCTTATCTAGCTGATATTATCAAGTACATCGGTTCTGATAACTTGATCTTTGGTTCTGACTACCCTCACATAGACCACAATCCCAAGATTATTGAAGAAATGGTAGGACTTCAGGACAAGCTATCTCAGAAGATAGTGCAAAAGATCCTGTGGGATAATCCTATGCGTTTTTATGGTTTGGGGTGAAGAGTTATTAGTCATTTTAAACTTGTTAGATTAAAGCTTATCATAAAAATGGCGATACCCGCTTTATTGATCAGCTTATACGGCATAAACAATCAAAAATGACAACCTTACAAGCCCGTAAACTCTCCCTGAAGGATGTTCACCATTTGCTAGGGATTAAACCCCTGTACAACGGCTTATTTGCACCACTACTTACCCTTGAACCCCTTACTGAAACTGAACAAGAGGAACTTGTTAACATTCAGGATGAATTTAGGAACTATTGGCTCGAAGGTAAGGTTTCCGAAGGACAAGTACGCCTGGTATCAGTTGCGCCCTTGTTACGTTTAGCAGGTTTTCATCGCCCTCCCATTAAGCTCAATGTTGAGGAAGAAATTGCCCGAATCTACATCGAAGATGAGGATACTTACATCACTGGGCGCTTCGATATTGTTGCTGTCAACAGACAAGGGCAACAAGCTATCCCGTTGTGGATTTTGGTAGTGGAGAGCAAAAATAGTGACGTTGACGTATCAACAAGACATCTCCATAATACCTTAAAATTCTAAAAATAGAGTATAATGGAAGGAATTAGTCATAGATAATCTGGAAAAATGAGCAATTCTACTTGGGAATATATTCAAAAACACCCTAAACAAACAAAA
>NZ_JAAHHX010000448.1:0-1871 GCF_010672065.1 Moorena sp. SIO4A1
GATTTTCTCGGAGTGGGATGGAATTTCCCGGTAGTACTAGACCAAAATAAACAAATCGAAATGGCGCAATATGAGGATAGTGTCCGCCAGTCGATTTGGATGATTCTGAGTACTTCTCCAGGAGAACGGCTGATGCGCCCGGATTTTGGCTGCGGTATTCATGATTTAGTATTTGCCAGCAACAGCGCTGGGACAGCTGGACAATTAACAGTGGAGGTACGCCGAGCCTTGACCCAGTGGGAACCACGGATTGAAGTTCTAGATGTAGGTGTCTACCCGGATGAGACCCAATTTAATCGTCTCCTAATAGAAATAAATTACCAGGTGCGCCGTACTAATAATCGCTTTAACTTAGTTTATCCATTCTATTTAGATTATTAATTTGGGGTGTGGGGTGTAAGGCGCTACGGGCAAGGCAAAAGGCAAAAGGCAAAAGGCAAAAGGCAAAACGCGATCGCAATCAAATTAATCAATCGGTTAATCCGATGGTGGGCAGTGCCAAAGAATGCGATCACAACCAAATTAATCCGATGGTGGGCAGTGCCAAAGAATGCGATGTTCCTTTGGAACCGCTTCGCGAACGCAACCAGATTAATCCCATGGTGGGCAGTGCCACAAAACGCGATGTTCCTTTGGAACCGCTTCGCGAACGCAACCAAATCAATCCGATGGTGGGCAGTGCTACAGAACGCGATGTTCCTTTGGAACCGCTTCGCGAACGCAATCAAATTAATCCGATGGTGGGCAGTGCCACAAAACGCGATGTTCCTTTGGAACCGCTTCGCGAACGCAATCAAATCAATCAGTCTCAAGCACTGCCCACCCTACATCTACATCTAGATCAAGTTGTGATTAATCGGATGGTGGGCAGTGCCACAAAACGCGATGTTCCTTTGGAACCGCTTCGCGATCGCAACCAAATTAATCACTCTGATGCACTCCTACCCACCCTACATCAACTACTCCTCTAGCTTCCCCCTTATTAAGGGGGACGGGAGGGGGATCCCAACGGGGGATTAGTGGATTGATCCAAAACCCACCCAGTGATTAATCGTCTGGTGGGCAGTGCCAACAAATGCGATGGCAACCAAATCAATCAGTCTCAAGCACTGCCCACCCTACATCTACTCCCGATTCCCGATTCCCGATTCCCGATTCCCGATTCCCTACTCCCTACTCCCTACTCCCTAATTTCTTATGCAAGCTCCAAAGATTGATCAACGTAGCTATAAAGACATCGTTGCCTATACGGAGGCGTGTGCTAAGGCGTTCACAGAGTGGCGTCCTTTGGCAGATAACAAGCCGGATGGTGGTCGGTCACTAATTCGTATTTTTGGTCATCTGGCAACGATTGTCGGCGATCGCCTTAATCAAGTCCCGGATAAAAATTTCCTGGCCTTTCTGGATTTGATTGGCACTAGCATTGGACCACCCCAACCAGCGCGAGTACCCTTGACCTTTTATTTGGCAACTGGTAGCACAGAAGCCTTGGTTCCGGCTCAGACGGAGGTGGCAGCACCGCCCACAGAAGGAGAGGAAGAAGAGGTCATTTTCGAGACCGAGCGTGATTTAGTCTTGACCAATGTGCAGCTGCAAGCAGTGTTTGTGCGGGAACCGGAACAAGACCGCTATAGCGATCGCACACAGCAAGGGACGGGTCAAGACGATGCTGCTTTTCTAACCTTTGCAGGGGATCAGCCCATTGAACATTCCCTCTATTTGGCTTGTGACCACCTGCTCACCTTACCTGAATCGAAAACTCTCACCGTAACTATTAATTCTCCTAATGCAGTTGGGTTAGCAGCAGTACCAATCACTTGGTCTTACTGGAATGGGGAGGTCTGGAAACCAATACTAGGAATTATTGAGGA
>NZ_JAAHHX010000449.1:0-1870 GCF_010672065.1 Moorena sp. SIO4A1
TGCCAATGATGAATGATATCAAGTCTGTTGAATTATTAGCTGTCCGGTAAAAGAAGCCCCACGTCTCAATCCGTAAGGATGAGTGCTTAAAGTTACCGTAAGAATAGTGGAGCCTTAATCAAAAAGTTTTAACCCTTTTACGCATAGCCGACCAACCATAAAGGCTCCACTATTCTAAGGTTTCGTCTCCAGGGATGAATTTTACACAGAGTCTTTGGGATCAGGGAAACGAGCTATCAAACTCCTAAGAACCTCTGACTGGTTCATTCCTCTCTTATCTGCTTCTTGCTCTAGTTTTCTCTTTTCGTATTCGGTTAACCGTATCGTCATTTTTATAGTTTTCATTCTGACTTGCCATTTGACTAGCTGTATACTATACTAATAGTAGGTCGAAAAACAGTAGGTGACAAGAATGAGAGCAGCGTATCAATACCGATTAAGGCTAACCAAAACCCAAGAGTCTGAAATAGAGACATGGCTTGACATGCTTCGTTGTCAATACAATTATTTGCTTGCTGATAGATTCAAGTGGTATGAGCAAAATCGCTGCTCCATCAACTCCTGTCCTTTGGTTTGTCATTTACCAGACCTAAGAAATAATCCTGACTATTTTTCCCAAAAGAAAACCCTTCCTCAGCTAAAAAAGGACAGACCTTGGTACAGTGTAGTTCAATCTCAAGTTCTCCAAGACTGTGTAAAAAGGGTCGATCTAGCTTTTAAACGGTTTCTGAAAGGCGATAGTAATGGAAAGAAAAGCGGAAGACCTCGGTTTAAAGGAAAAAACAGATACAAATCTTTTACATTCCCCTCTCTTGGGAAAAATCCTATAAGTGGCAATGTATTGACTCTTCCAAAATTTGGTAAAGTCAAAATGATTTATCACCGACCTATTCCAGAAGGGTTTAAGATAAAGACAGCTACTATAACCCGAAAGGCTGACGGCTATTACGTTACGTTGTCAATCCAAGATGATAGTGTCCCAGATATTATCCCAGTAGACAGTGCCGTCAATCCCGTCGGCATAGATATGGGTCTCAAATCTTTCCTGATCAAGTCTGATGGTTCAGAAGTCCCAATTCCCCAGTACTACAGAAAGGCTCAGAAACGATTAAAGAAAATCCAAAAAGCTGTCAGTAGATCTAAAAAGGGCAGTAACAACAGAAGGAAGGCTGTCAGTAAACTTGGAAAGGCTCACAAAAAGGTAGCTGACACCAGAAAAGATTTTCATTTTAAAACTGCTAAAATTCTACTAAACAACCACGATTTAGTTGCTCACGAAAAGTTAAATATTAAAGGTTTGGCCAGGACTAAAATGGCTAAATCTATTTTTGATGCTGGCTGGGGGCAATTCCTGTCAATACTGTCAAACAAAGCCGTTCGCGTAGCGTGGCCTACGGCCATAAATGCTGGTTTGCAAACAGTTGCAGTGAATCCTCGGAACACCAGTCAAAACTGTTCCAACTGCGGAGTAAAAGTACCAAAGAAGCTAAAAGACCGCATCCATTCTTGCCCTCATTGTGGTTATGCCGAAGATCGAGATGTGAATGCGGCTAAAAATATATTGAAGTTGGCGGTGGGGCATCCCGTCGGTAGTAAAGCTTACCGAGTAACCGAAGCAATAGCTGGTGTTGGTAAGAAGCCTACACTGAACCTGCAAGGTCAGTGTAGGAGTATGTCACTCACTCTACCTGTAGGGTGTGCTTCCCAGTTCTAAGTAAATCCTGTTAATTTCTTTAAAAATAATTCACCAGCTTCTTCCAAATTCCCATCCAGAGAAAACGTCAAGCTGCGGACTCGAATATCACGAATTTTAACATCAAGGGGTTGAGTTAAAGGAGCTGGATATACTAAAACTGCCTCTTGGCAATCT
>NZ_JAAHHX010000045.1:0-53264 GCF_010672065.1 Moorena sp. SIO4A1
CTCTTCTAGGGGTCGGGTTTGCACCGCCATCCGGATGAATAGTTGTAATCTTTCGGGGTTGTCCCCGCGAATTACCTAAGTCTTACCCCTCCTGGTAAAGGAGGCTCTTACTTAGAACAAGCCGCACGTCCTGATTTAGTTGAGATATTGAAATATCCTGATTTTCGAGTTGCAACTCGTCCCACGTAGGTACCGATTTTCTTGCCTTGAGTTACCACAGCACGGACAATATCACCCGTCTGAAAGCCTTTATGAATTTTTGTCCTTGAACAGTGACGGACAGGAAAACCATACTTGTTTGTTCGACAAAGCTGACGAGTTCCGTGACCTTTGGCAGCAATCATCAAAGGTTGGTAGTTTTCGATCATCAATGTTTCAACCTTTCCGACATTCGCTGCGTCTAACCAATGAGTTTTTGGAAGGCTTTGACGGCATCGATTGAATTTAGTCAATCCGCCGCTACCAACCTCAACAGGTAACCCAATTGATTTCAGTTCGTGGTACAACTTCCAACGAGTTGAATTAACAGAAGCCGCATCTGCTAAAGGACGTTTAGCTTGACTTAATACACCCTTGAGAATACTAGGTTTCTTAGACAGGAAAAGCTCAATATCTTGATTATATTTAGCTTGATTGCATGGGCGACACGCAATAGCTAAATTAGAAACCCGATCGGATCCGCCTTTAGACTTGGGTTTGATATGCTCAATTTCTAACTGAATATCTGTTGCCCCACAATAAGCGCATTTACGATTCCATTTTTCAAGCAAATATTCCCGAAGTTCGTAACCGTAAAGTGTACCCTGCTGGTACTCGATCCCAGATATTTCAGGATTTTGCAGTTTTTGAGTGTCGAACCTGACCAACTCTTGAGAGATGCCCGTAACAGGACATAATCGAGTCAGTTTTTTAACCCAAGTTAAAATGTTTTGAACTCTAGACGTCAGGCTAGGAGCTAGCCAACTTTTTGGTCTAGTTCTATTAAGAAATCTGGGCTGACGATATCGAGTCTTACGGTGGCGTCGGGCACGCCTTAACTGCCTACGAGAGGTTAAAGCGTTTGTTACCTGGAAACCTCTATGAGTAAGCTCGGCTCCCCAAACCACTCGATTCCCTTGGACGATAGCTAAGCCACTTGTTTTTGCCCCAGGATCTATTTTGATTTGTGACCCGTGAGTTGTTGGTTCTTTTATTTCCTCCGTCAAGATTATAGTAAACGGATAACGACGATAGACCTTGGCTTTGCCTGCTGAGAGTAAAATTCTAGCTCTCACCGGTTTGCAAGGGTCTAAAGGTTGCCGATTTTTGTTAAGTACAAATACACGCATAACTGTGTTTTCTCCTATCGCTAGGGTAAAGTTAGCTTAGTCAAAGTTATTTCTCGGTACTTTCCCAATCGCACTGGTTTAACTCAACTACACCTGTTTAACGACCGGGTTCTAGAGCTGGGGACTAGCTACGCATCCCCAGGTAGGAACTTGAACTCTTAGAAATAACGTAGTTCTATAAAAACTTAGACTGGTAAACTTTGAGCTTGAAAGCTCCCGCTATAGTCTGTTCGCGCAGCGTCGGCTACGCCGAAATACTTAGCGGTGAGTTGTTTACAGTTTCCCAATTATCTTTGGTGTTGTGCTACCAATTTTTTTAGGTAAGAGTAAGCTTCTTCTGGTGAAAGAGTGAAGATTTGACCTTTGCATAGGATTTCGTACCTTCCTAAGTAATAACCATGTCCACCAATTAAACCCATCTTTGCGGCTTGATTGCCAAGCTTGGTTAATTCCTGTCGAATTGAATAGTCCAATTCTTCTATTTGTTGATCAATAACTTGATTAATAGTTTGTTCCTTCATGTTTGACCGCTCCTCGTTTATTTATAATACTGCTTTATGCACCCCACAACCCATCGACCTGGGGATAGCGGTCAACAAATTGGGCGCTTGCCTGGATTAACTGCATGAATGTACTCACTTCCTGATGTCGGCCATCCCCGTTTATAGGATGCTTCCTCAGGTTTCCCCCAACCTAGCTGCAATATAATTTCCCAAAAGTTGTAATTCTTATATTCATAGAGATTTGCCCATTCCGTTTTCTGGGCGACCTCTTTTACATCATTGGGCATAATTTTTTGATAGTCTTTACCAAAATTAATACTTAGGTATAAGTCCATACCTTGGATGCCTCTATGCCAAAACTCGAACAGGTCAGCTTTGGCAGCTTTAAGGATTTTCAGGTCACTCTCTAGGGCGGCTAACTGCTCGTCAATAGCAGGATAACGTAGAGTCTTTCCTTTCATAGTCAGTTCGCGCCAAATAATGCCTGAAACTTGGTGTTGCCGTTGGTAGCTGTGAACTGCGGCTTTAAAGTCGTTATAAGCACTGAACTTTTGAATTCCCTCCGGTTTCAGAAAGCGATCAATCACAGGGTTACCAGACACCGAAGCTGACAGATTAAGACGTTGCCCATTCATGCACGAACGACGTTCTTGAGCCAAAATTTCGATTAGCTCCTGTGTGCTGTAAACCTTGGACATCAGCACGGATGTTAACTGTACTTACAAATAGCTTAACCCGTAAACGTGACAAAAAAATAGGGTAAACGCCAATGGCAGTTCACTCATGACTAAAACAATTGTCTTCATGTTACGTTGTGGGAGTTTGATTGGATGGATGTCTCAGCACTAAGCCAATTAAATCACTCTGATGTTAACTGAGCATTTATATCATTGACAGTGCGCAGCTTTAACTCTACAGATTCTGAACGGGGTAGTAAGTTAAACACTTCCCGAAACACATCATCTATCTGTTCATAAGCAACTTGTCCAATTTCATTGAGTACTACCTCTGCCTTTTGGTCAATCAGTACTGTCTGGGGAATTAAATCTTGGTAGTAGTATCCCGCTTCTGTGGGTGTATAGGTAGCATCGGCTAACAAAGTGTCGATGTTGACTGGAATAAAACTCGCTGCCCTACCATAAGGCTCCTGTAACTTAGAGATAGTCACAGAATATAGCTTGCAATCCCTACTGTCATCTACGTAGAACACCAACAAAGCTGGCTTTTTCCTGCGCAAAGAATCTTCTAAGGTAATTCGTGGTGGGACTATAGAGCCATTCCCAGCATACAGAGCAAAAATATTACCATCAAAGCTGTCATCATCGAAACTTGCTAATGCTGATGGTGTTCCCAGTAGATACCAGCAGCTCAGTAAGCCGACCAGAATCAATAGGCATTTGGAAACAAATCTACACCTTACACAGCAACTATATTTAATAGTCCTGTATCCGAATCTTCCTAAACCGTCTATCATACCGAATTATTAGCCCTTATCTCAAATCCGAGGTGAATCCAAGTCCAAGGGTTTCAAAAATCGCAACAATCACTATAGCAATTGTAATTCAGTTGTGAACCGTAGTGCAGGCATATTGGCTGCACTACCAGGATAACTAGACTTAGTTGTGAGTCAACCGGATGAATGAAATGGTGACTAGCCTGTTTTCTATCCCAGCAGAGAAATGCTACGGATGAGTGACATCATACACGCTATGAATGCGATCGCATATACTGCACCCACGCGATCGCATTCATCACTGTATCACTGTCAGATCAGCAGGAGCGACCCAAGGGCAGTTTACCTGCCCATTCGAACGCGCGCCTGAGATTTCCGATCAGGGAAAATTATCAAAAATCCTCGGTTGCTGATGCCCAAGGCACAGTTGATCAGCAGAAGTGATGGGCAACACCACTCCAGCTAAAGGAATTGATATTCAACTGCCTCAACCCTTGCTACCACAAGACCTAGGAATATACCAATTACTCTTAGGTGTAACAGTATTCGGTTCAGCCGTCAGGATAATTGTACCATCCTCCCCAACAGTCCAACCCTGAGCTTCCACTATTTTCTTCGGACGAGAAGGAGTAGGAGTCTCGGCAGTGCGGCGTTTCCCTCTCATGGGCAAGTAACTGACCTCAGGGGTAGGAGTAGAGGTAGCTTCTTCGATCTTCTCTTCTTCAGTATCAAGGGTGATCCAATCTACCAGTACAGACTGTTGATTGATTGGGTCTAGGGGACTCGGGGGTAAGCCACCTCGTCCAGTAACAATGAATTCACCCAGTTCATCTACGGCTACTTTTCCGCTACTGGGACAGTTAGCAACAATTAATGCTGAAGGGTCAACTAGTGATGTTGGTAAGTTTTCAGGATCCTGTGCTGAGCCGGTAATATCCCTGGTCACAGTCCCAGATTGACCACCGCTAAAGCTCAGAGCTGCTATTTCACTATTATTATTCTCAAAAGCTAGGGATTCGATTATATTTCCAGATGAGTCCCTAAATGCACGGTCATCTTCGAGTACCTTCATATTGAATAAGCCTTGCAGGGTGATGTTAATTTTTCCACCATCCCCTTGCTGAGCATTAGCAAATATATCGCTACCTTTCTCATCATTAGTTAGAGGTAGCGCTACTAATACTCCACCAGAAATATCGATATTTCCACCATTGGCATTACCTATAGCGCTAGCCAAAATTAGGCTGTTGTTATCGAGTATGATCACTCCCGGTACATTGATTTCGATAGTTGCTGCTTCTTGGTTGTTGGTTTGTTTGCCAGTAGCAGCTACAAGTTGGCCGTTGTCTAGGGTTAGAGACTCAGCCTTAATGGTTAGTGTGCCAGCTACTCCTCCCTCGCTCTCATCCACATCGGTTTCTGGAAAACCATTCTGAGTTAATTCTACACCGCTTACTGCTATTCGTGCTCCATTCTCGACAGTTAGCTTATCTGTTTCTATAGTCACATTTCCTGCTATCCCTGTTTTAGTGGAAGCGGAAATTTCGCTATTGTTTACCGTCAAGATGTCTAAATCTAAGGTTATGTTCCCACCTTGACTTGTTTTGGCAGTGGAAATAATTTCAGCACCATCGGTTAGTTGCACTTCATCGGCATCAATGTTGATATCACCACCGGTAAAGTCACTTTCGCTTTGGGCATTCAAAACTCCACCATCTGATAGATTCAAGCTCTTTGTTGTTATGTCAATACCCCCTCCTTTACCCTCAGCTCCTTCTCTAGTTGCAGTGGATATGCTACTGGTTCTTTTAACCCCAGAAATTTCCACAAAATCGGTGGCATTGACTGTAATATTACCTGCTGGGAGTTTGCCATTAGTCGAAGCTTCTAATTTCCCTCCATCTTTGAGGGATAGAGAGCGAGCTGTAATGGTAATGTTACCAAGGCCTCCTGGGGAGTTTTGCGCGCTCTCTGGGTTTCCCGCGTTACGCCCTATGGCAGTTCGGATGTCGCTATTGGTAACCTCAATCTTATCTTTAGCAGTTATCTCGATATTTCCAGGATTTCCCTGACTGTTGTTTGTAGTCTGAGCATCGATCGAGCTTCTATTGCTTAAGAATAGTGAGCCAGCTTTAATGGTTATCTCGCCACCATTGCCTGTAACTCCCCTTTGGGATCTTGTTTCAATTTGGGCTCGATCTGTCATGATAAATTCTCCATCAACTTTGATGTCGATCGTGCCCGCGTTTCCATTTCCTGATGTATTAGCAGTTATACCATCAGAACCACCCCTTGGATTTTTATCTGAGCCTAATCCAATCATCGTCAGTGACCCGACACGAATGTCTATGGAACCGCCGTCACCCCCAGCTTTTGAGTCAGTCCTAGCTGTAATTTGGACTAGACCTCTTTCCGATTCAGGATTGCTGGGATCTTTGCGAGCATCAAGCAATAGGGAATCAGCTTCAATCTCAATGCTCCCGCTATTTCCTTCAGCTTTATCTTGAGCGATACTCTCAATTTTGCTATCGTATTTAACCTCAACTGCTCCACCAGCCAAGATCGTAACTTTTCCTCCGGTTCCCTTACCGCTATTTTGGCTCTTAATTCTGCTGTTATCAGCCAGGGTAACATTGCCATTGACCTTTAATGAGATATTGCCGACACTGCCCTTTGTTTTGGAATTACGTTGTTCTGTTTTAATGGTACCTTGCTTTTTCAGGAGTACATCGCCAGTCACATCGATGGTAATGCTGCCGCTATCACCATCTCCCCCTGTTATTGCGGAAATTCCTGGGTTTTGTCTCCTAGATTCGATTACCAGGGAGCCAGCAGTAATTTGAATGCTTCCTCCTGGTCCACCTTTTAGTTCACCTTTTTTGTCATCAGTTGTTAAGGTAAAAATTCCATGCTGATTTCCGCTATTAGAAGCAATAATCGAAACTGAGTCATCAGCGGTAATAATAATATCACCCCCTTTCTGACCATTTCCCTTAGTTGTGGTGAAGATTCCCTGCTCTCTTCGAGCCGTCTCTACTGTCAACGAGCCAGTATCGATAGTAATTTTTCCGCCTTCTCCACCTTCTTGATTGGTCATGGTAAAGATGCCATTATCTCCTCTTCTGCGAGAAGTAGAGCGAACCGATACTGAGTTATCAGCACTTATAATAATATCACCACTTTTATGACCATTATTCTCAGTTTTAGTAAAAATACCCTGATCTCGATTAGAGGTTTCTACTTCCAAAGAATCAGCAATAATCCTAATCTCACCACCATCAACATTACTATCTTTTGCTACGAAAGTTTCTATAGCGCTATCGGTAATTACAACATTCCCTTTCTTGACGCCATCCGGAAAATCTAAACCTAGCTTGTTACCGTCTTTAGTTAATGCTACTTGTCCTGGTGCGCCCAATCCCGCTAACAGAATATTCCCACCTTGATTGGTGCTAATCTTACTATCTTTAACCTCAACATCACCACCAAGTAACAATAGGTTATCAACTGCCAGCTTCTCTAACTTGGCTTGACTGGTAATATTCCCCGGAATTTGATTAAAGAAAAACACATTAGGATTAACCGTCAGCAATGGCGAAGGAGGCTCTGGATTAGAAGCACTAAACACTCCTTGATTCCCAAACCCAATCCCATCAGCAGTGGTGCCCACAAATGAACCAGATACATCCAGCTTGGCTTTATCCCCAAATAAAATCCCATTGGGATTAATCAAAAACAAATTCGCTCCACCATCGACACCCAAGGTTCCTAAAATATTGGAGGGATTAGCACCAGTTACCCGAGACAGAATATTTTCAATCCCAGCTGGATTAGCAAAATAAACTCTTTGCCCGTTTTCAACATTAAATTCTAAAAAACTGTGGAACAAGTTGATATCCCGGATTGCTCCTCCTTTAATTAGATCAACAATTTTCCCGTTTACATCACCAGAGCCCAGGTCTAGCTGCGATCTTTCCCCTGTGGGCAAGGTAGTATCAGGAGTAATCTGAGCATGAGCTTGGTTAGCTGAAAATGCGTACGCTCCACTAATGGCTAAACATAGGGCTAACCCTAACTGAGTGTTATACCGTTTCAAGACATCTAATGCCATGGCAATGGTTTCTCCTGATCCTGGGTCGGGTGATTTTACTTAGGCACTTAAGGTTAATCAATTTCTTGCCATCGATTACGTTAGTATTAATTAACCTAGTTTTGATTAACCTAGTAACAGCTAATCAGTTTGATTCATAATGGCTTGAGACTGTTATTCTTTTTGGAAAGAATAATTTTAGTTATTATACACCTATAGGTGGTAGCCATGGATGTAAAGTTTTGTTAATTCAGATTAACTAGGGCTACAGGGAATGCTGATCCAAAGCGGCTGATCAGGAGCATCCTATCATATCCAAAATTGCTGAAATTTCCAATAGTGGAGTAATTGGACTGAAGTTCTAAACTAGCGCTATAGTTAGGAGCCGCTTAATCTGAGCAATTTTAATTAGCGCTATAGTTGCTGAATCAGATACTTCAATGGAGCAGCTGTGGGATTGACCGTTCGCGCAGCTTCGGGCTTTGCCCAAAAGGTCTTGGTCTGGCTAGTTAAGGGAGTCTTACTATTATAGCGCTACGCGCAAGTCAGCAAGGTTCTTGCGTCAGAAGTCAAAAGTAAGCTATGACTAAGTTTGCTGAGTTTAGGAATGTCAAACACCTTAATGGGTAGTGCTATACTAACTATCACTAAATGGTAGGCCATGCTTGGCTTCGCTGCACTAAAGCGCTTCGGATTGGCTGAAAAATTGGTCTATCTAAAGCCATTTCAAGGATACTGCCGTGGGATCCCCTAGCCACTGACGAGATCGCGCTGCACTATGATCGTGTCAACAAGGCGTGAGGTTTTTCCCGAGACTTGAGAAATTTTGCATCTACTTGATAGACTGGGGCATCCCATGAGATAATAGTAAATTGTGTTTAATTGTAATATTTGAGTTCTTAGAAAAAAAACTATGGCAAGTAAGAAAGGTGTCCGAATCGTTATTACTCTAGAATGTACGGAATGTCGCAGTAACTCCAATAAGCGTTCGGCTGGTGTTTCCCGCTATACCACTAGGAAGAATCGCCGTAACACAACATCACGTCTGGAACTGAAGAAATTTTGCCCCAATTGCAACAGGCACACAATTCACAAAGAAATCAAGTAGATTTGGTCCTTGGTCATTTGTGAATTGAATTTTTTAATTCAAAATGGACTATTGACAAAGAACAAATGACTATAATCATTAACCAGTAACCCAAATAACCAATAACCAATCATAACCAATCATGACTTACTTTCGTAAACGTCTCTCTCCGATCAAACCCGATGAACCGATTGACTATAAAGATGTTGAGTTGCTGCGCAAGTTTATCACTGAACGGGGAAAAATTTTACCCCGCCGCATTACTAATCTAACGACTCAACAACAACGAAAGCTAACCACAGCCATTAAGCGAGCAAGGTTCTTGGCTTTGCTACCCTATATTAATAAAGAAGGTTAAGGTGAACAATCACGGTCTTCCTCTGGGATATTTCCCGTGTGAAGAATGAAATATCAAATAATAAGGATGAAGGATGAAGTATGAAGTATGAAATGGGGTGATCGATGGCTCAGGCGTGGGATGCAGTGGCCTCATGGGGAGGCCACTCGCGCTCTGCATGGCTGACATGGTTAACTAAAAACTTGCGACTCAACCAGGAGTTACACTGACCACTGAGCGCTGACCACTGAGCGCTGACAACTTCAGACTTCAGACTTCAGACTTCAGACTTTAGACTTGACCCCCTCTGCTGAGTTGGGCATCTCAACAACACAGGATAGACTGGGGGGAGGTGGATTTGGTAAACGCTACCCGGGTTATCAGAACTGGTGGAAAAGGGAACACTAATCGAATTTCGCTTACAAGGAGAACGCCATCTCGCCGTTGTCGATCGTCCAGAGGGCAAGAACCACTTGATTGCTTTGGATCAACGGGGGAAACTGCACAAGCTCCATCCTCGACAAGTCACCTACACAGTGGCGGATTCTACTTATAAGCCATCACAAATACCAGAGTTTCTTGCTCGAGTACAACCGTATCTAGACCCAGATAGCTTAGAATTAGCCTGGGAATTACTGGTGGAAGAAGGAGAGGCGGTTACCTGTGCTGACATGGCACAGTTATTATTTTCTGAGCAAAGTCCACCCCAGTGCTATGCTGCACACTGTATTCTGTTTGAAGACAAAATCTATTTTAAACACAAAGCACAAACCTATGAACCCCGCTCCGCTAGCATGGTGGCTGAAATCAAGCATCAACTGGCAGCGGCTCAATCAAAGCACCAGGAACAAGAAGAATTTTTGAAGCGAGTACAACAAAAGCTAGGGGGTGAGGAAGTAGAGTGGCTTGATAGCGATCGCACTCGCTTTGATGCTCTAGAACGGTTCGTTAGTGAACCAGATAAACCCTCTCGTGCAGTTCAGGAAACTCTGGAAGCAGTAAAACGCCATCAAAACCCAGAAAATGCCTTCAATTTGTTGGTAAATCTGGGTTTGTGGCATCCTCACCAAAAGTACTTGCTGCGTCATAAAATCCCAACTCAATTTCGTCGTGAGGTACTCGAATTGACCCAGCAATACCTGGCAAATCCTCCTACTGACCCAGATTCAGATCGCTTGGATTTAACTCATCTGAAACTCTACACCATAGATGATGAAAGTACCCAAGAAATAGATGATGGGTTGAGTATAGAAGATCTAGAGGATGGCACTCAGCGTCTGTGGATTCACATCGCTGACCCAACCCGCTTGGTAATGCCAGGGGATAACCTTGACCTAGAAGCAAGACGGCGTAGTACCACCATATATCTACCCACAGGCATGATTCCCATGTTCCCATCGGAACTGGCAACTGGTCCAATGAGTTTGGTTCAAGGTCAAGTCTGTGGCGCACTCAGTTTTGGCGTGATATTGGATGAAGATGGTGCCATCTATGACTATCAGATTCGCCCCAGCTTGATTAAACCCACCTATCGCCTGACTTATGAAGATGTAGATGAAATGTTGCAGTTAGGGGTACAGGCAGAAACAGAACTGTTTGCGATCGCTAACTCGGCTGTGCGTCGGCAAAAGTGGCGCAAGTCTCAAGGGGCGATTAGTATCCATATGCCAGAGTCGGTAATCAAGGTGGGAAATGATGAGCAAATTACCATTGAGGTGTTAGAAGATTCACCATCACGGCAAATGGTGGCAGAAATGATGATTCTGGCAGGTGAAGTGGCTGGACGCTATGGTCAACTGCATCAAATTCCCCTACCATTCCGAGGACAACCCCAGCCAGAACTTCCCTCCCAAGAAGAACTGCTGCTATTGCCAGCGGGTCCAGTGCGGTTCTGTGCCATGCGTCGGTGTATGCCTAGAAGCGAAATGAGCATTACCCCAACACGCCACGCTAGTTTGGCTTTGGAAACTTACACCCAGGTAACCTCTCCCATCCGCCGCTACACTGACTTAATGACTCATTTCCAGCTGAAAGCTCATCTACGGGGTGACCCCCTACCCTTTGAAGCTGAACATTTGCTCGAAACGATGCAGAGTGTAACCAGAACAGCTAAGGACGCTAGTGAAGTAGAACGTGATACCAACAAATATTGGGGATTGGAATATTTACGGCGTAACCCGAATCAGGTTTGGCAAGTATTAGTACTCAGTTGGTGGCGAGAAAACGAGAATAAGGGCAACATTCTCCTAGAAGAGTTAGGTCTAGAATTGCCCATGCGTTTCCAGCGTTCGGTTCAATTAGGCGATCGCTTACACGTCAAAGTCAGTCACGCTGATCCCCGTAAAGAAGTTATTCATTTTCAAGAACTAGCGAACTCAGAGGCTCAACTTGCTTTTAACTCAAAGCTAGAAGATGGCTCAGCTTCTGCTGTCAACAGGTTCGCGTAAATCCCTTTTCTTGTATAAGGCTCGGATGTAAGCAGTTAATGATGTGACCGAAAAGTCTGAGGGCGCAAGCCCCTGAATTCTATTCATGGGGTTAGCCCGAAAGGAATTTATTCCCTAACAGATAGCTGTAACTTTTCCTTTAAAATACCGACTATAATAGTAAGCAAACTAAGCCAATCAAGGAGGTGATACTGGGTGTTGGTAATGGAATTTAAAGCGGTTTTAAAAGAGCCTCAAAAATTAGCAATAGACGAAGCAATTAGGACAGCAAGATTTGTCCGAAATAAAGTACTTCGGTACTGGATGGACAACCGTGGAGTGGGCAAGAAAGAACTGTACCGTTACAACACCCAAATACGCGAAGAATTCAAGTTCGTAAAAGACCTTAATAGTCATGCATGCCAGGCGTCCGTTGAGAATGTAGAACGGGCTATCAAGCGGTTTTATGACAACTGCAAAAATAAGGTTCCTGGCAAAAAGGGATACCCCCGTTTTAAAAAACATTCTAGATCGGTCGAATACAAGCAGTCTGGATGGAAGTTATGGCCAGATAAAAAGTCGATAAAATTCACCGACAATAAAGGGATTGGCCAGGTTAAACTCAAAGGTACCTGGGACTTATGGCGTTTCGACCAAAAACTTATCAAGCGGGTCAGAATAGTCCAAAGGGCGGATGGTTATTACGTTCAATTCTGTGTCAAATTAGACAATCACGAACAACTAGAAGCTACCGGCTTTACTGTTGGTTTGGACGTAGGACTGAAAGAGTTTTATACGGACTCAGACGGGTATTCAGAACCCAATCCAAGGTTCTATCGAAAAAGCGAAAGACGTCTGAAATTTTATCAGCGTCGGGTTTCCCGGAAAAAGAAAGGCTCTGCTAACCGTAAGAAAGCAATTAATGATCTAGGCAGGACACACCTCAAAATAAGTAGGCAACGTGAAGAACATGCGAAGAGACTCGCGCGTTGCGTAATCCAGTCTAACGATCTGGTCGCTTACGAAGATTTGAGAATTAAAAACCTGGTAAAGAATCATTGTCTTGCCAAGTCTATTAACGATGCTGGTTGGTATCAGTTTAGAAAATGGTTGGAGTATTTTGGCCAAAAGTTTGGCCGAATAACTGTTGCAGTTAATCCGGCTTATACAAGCCAAAATTGCTCCAGTTGTGGTGAGATGGTCAAAAAGTCATTATCGACTCGAACTCACGTTTGCCAATGTGGCTGTCAATTAGATCGAGACCACAATGCCGCCAAAAATATCCTAACTAGAGCACTGAGTACGGTGGGGCACACCGGAACTTTAATCAACGCTTGGGGAGAGGGTGCCTCTACTCTTCTTGGCTCCGGCCTGGAAAAGCAAGTAACCTCGTTGAACCAAGAATCCCCCAGCTTCTAGCTGTGGGGAGTGTCAAGAAACATCATATAGTGTGATTTAACAGTGTAATTTAATAGTGTTATGTAAGTATGTCAACCTACTTACCAGTTGGAAATTCACTTCTACTGTAAAACTAGAAAGCTTGCTTTGATGTCTCGACATAAGTACAAGAGATTAAAACACCAAATCACCTCGGTACCGAGCCGTTGGTACTTCTGCCTATCTTTTGCTATTACCATCCTGCTGGGATGGGTTGGTGTAGCAGCAGCACAAGATAGTAACACGAATAATTTCACTAACCTGTCTACTATCTGGTTGTTAGTTTCATCTTTTCTAGTCTTTTTTATGAATGCTGGCTTTGCCATGTTAGAAGCCGGGTTATGTAGACGAAGAAATGCGACTAATGTCTTGGCTAAAAATTTGATAGTTTTCTGTATATCAGCCTTAGCATTTTGGCTAATTGGCTTTGGCTTAATGTTTGGTGATGGCATTACTTACAGTTGTGTTCCAGGAGAAAATACTAGTTTAAGTTTAGTGGGTCAAAAGGGCTTGTTTTTTAATCTTCCCTTTCCCCAATTTGGAAATCTGGGCTTTCCAGAATCAGGATTTAATTGTCTCAATCAAGATTGGTCTAATCACTCCTTTGCGTCTCTATTTTTATTTCAGTTAGTCTTTGCTGGAACTGCAGCGACTATTGTTTCAGGAGCTGTTGCTGAACGGGTAAAATTCTGGGCATTTCTCCTATTTAGTTTTTTCCTGGTTGGTTTTATCTATCCCGTAACCGGTCACTGGGTTTGGGGACACTATGGTTGGCTAGCCAAGGCGCTAAAATTTCATGATTTTGCGGGTTCAACTGTAGTCCATAGTGTTGGTGGTATGGCTGCCTTGGTAGGTGCTTGGCTACTAAAGCCACGACAAGGTCGTTTTGGCTACAATTTAAGAACAGATAGATATGAAGGTCTCGAAACTGAAAAGTTCTCTGCCGATAATCTGGGTTTAGCCACCTTAGGCTGTTTAATTCTTTGGCTGGGCTGGTTTGGTTTTAATGGTGGCTCAGCAAAGGATCTCGATTATGTAGCCAATACCATCACAACTACCATGATGGCAGCAGCAGCTGGTGGAATATCCAGCGTATTTTTTAGTCCAATTATCCTAGGAAAACCCAGTCTAGCCTCAATTATCAATGGCATTTTAGGTGGGTTGGTGGGAATTACAGCTTCAGCTGCTTTTGTAGATATCAGAAGTGCATTTATAATTGGCTCTATCAGCGGTATTTTTGTCCTTTTAGGCGAATATTTTATACAAGTTTGGAAAATTGACGACCCCGTAGGTTCGATTCCTGTTCACCTTTTCTGTGGATTTTGGGGAACGATTGCCTTAGGAATCTTTAGTAGCAATAGTTCTCTGTTGTACTCAGAACTTGATGTATATGACAATCCATTACTACAAGTGTTGTGTCAGTTCTTAGGCTGGCTGATTATTATCATTGTAACAGCTCTATTGAGTTTAGTAGGTTGGCTATTAGTTAGCCTAATTTTATATTATGCAAGCCAGATCAATGAGCGGATTAGCGGCAAACAACGCCATAGGAAACAATTACGTCAAACCCAATATTTTCAATTGGGAGAATTTATATTAACTATTTTTGAAATTGCTCGTCGAGGAATTAGGGTATCTTTGGAAGAAGAAATAAGTGGTAGCGATGGAGTTTTTTATAATCCTTAAAATCTGGATTATCAGTAAATAGCTAAGTCTTAAAAAGTAGGAAATAAAAGAAAGTTGTCTTGAATAAAACCATTACATTAAATTATATATATTAATTAGTTATTTAATTACTAAAAATCCCTACATACATTTCCTATTCCCTATTCCCTATTCCCTGTTCCCTGTTCCCTGTTTCCACGACTACTGATTTAACAATTTAACAATTGATTACCCCAAATATTTAGAACCGGGACAATCATATTTTATTAGATAGTTTTTCAACCAATTAGCATAATTCTCATTATTCCTATCCCATCGACGGAAAAAACGTGGAAGAGATTTTTGTTTAAACTGGTAGTAACGCTCTGATACTTGACAAAGATTTATCGTAGCTTGCTTGAATTCACCTTGACTAGCGAGCTCTTCTATAGCATAGGAAAACTGCAATTGATCTAACATTGACTGACATAGCTTGGGAAAAGCCTTATTTTGACTCTTTATCTTTCTAAGTTGCTCTATTTGTTCTTTTCTGGTAATAAATTGGCGTCTGCATATGTCCTGAGGAACAAGGTTTTTTAGTTGATCGTCTGCTCTTCTAGCACTAGTACACTGAAATACACCAAAGGTAATGACTAGAAACAAGGCGATCAAGCCACCCCAAAAACTAATGGGTGATGGGATTCTGCTAGTTGATGGGGTAGCCGAGGTTGTGGCTTGGTCTGGCTCTAAAGGTACTACAGTTGATTGGTTGGGCTCGTCAGTTGTCAGATCTGGGTGTTTAGGCTGGTCAGTTGTGAGATCTTGGTGTTGAGTAACTGGGGTGATTGGTAGGTTAGGAAAAGCCATGGCGATGGCTTGATCAGTAGCATCTGTCGTCAGCTCAGATGCCAACCAATAGTCTGTACTGGTCAACTGTGCTAACTCTTGAGCTACCCAGCTGTGATTAAAAACAGCCTCATAAATACGGTTAGAAACTTTTAAATTTCCCCCCTGGTTAATCACCACACCGGAGTTGAGCAACACTTTTTGTTCCCAACTGTCATTTGCCATCATGGCTCCCTGCAAAATTTTCTGATACAGCCGCAGGAATTGTTCTTCGAGCAAGAAACTACGAATATCTTGCAGAAGTTCAGCGGCTTCCTGAGTTTCCCAATTTTCAACGAAGTGAGTTTTGACGAGTTCTTCGACTTTAAGAGCTTCCTCACCAACAGGGATGGGAGATTTAAAGTCAAGGATAACTTGACAAAGCTTCTGGGTCAAAAAAGGCTGAGAGCCAGTCCATGCCAGTACCTCGTCTAAGATAACATCAGGGTTGATCAGATGTTCCGCCAATGCGGGTTTGAATGGTTCGAGGATTTTAGCCACCTCAGGTTTATCCTGCTTAGAGGTCATTTCATTCCTTGTGTATTCCAGACTATTTTTCCTTCAAACATATTTTGTGATAGTCTTAAATTTTGGATCAAGATTAACAAGGAATTTCTATGACCTACAAGCCAGGTTATCGGTAAGACATGGGGTTTCGACTACATGTCCATTACATCCAACCCCTCTGATGGCATAACCTTTCCCCCATAGGACTTAACTACATCTTCAAACAAGGGCATATCATCCTGTGGGATTCCCACTACTACTACCATTTTGGCATATTCCTCTGCTCCTTCTTCCTTGTATTCTATTTGCTCGAAGGGCAGGTCTGTTGTCCAATCGTCTAAATTGCTATTAATCATAGGGATGTTGGGCAACAGTTCTTCAACTGGGATAGCGCGAGGTTTAAAAGGTAGATCCACGCAAAATCGAGGCAGTGCCTGATGAGAAAAATTAACGAAATCCACGGGATTGGTAAAGACGACGGATACTTGGACTTTCATAATCTATGCTATGCTATTCAATCTATTGAGACCGATTTGAATTAATACATCATAGCAAAGATGAGCAGTAAGCTTACCCCGGGCTGTTGGCGTAGCCTGCCGCCAGGCATAGCACGGGGGCTTTCGCCCAGGCAACAGGCGCGTTGGTTTTCAGTACCCCTAGCTAACTAACGCCCTTAGACTCCCAATTAATTGAGCCTAAGGGTTAAGGGCTGAACCTCTAGGTCTGCTTACTCTACGGAAACCCGTAGCTTCTACAACCGAGTCAATTCCCGGACGACCCCATTGAGAATTAAGAATTGAGAATTGAGAATTGAGAATTGGTATTTCTGAATTCTTGATTCTTGATTCTTGATTCTTCAACATTGCTCCGATTTACGTATCACTCGCCGATACTAACCTACTGGCCTAGCCGTTTTCTCCAGAGCTAAGAGTGCCTTGGCCAATTTCAACCTATATCTATTATACTTTACTGGGGTTAAAACTGCTATGCCGCTTCATCCCGGAGACGAAACCTTTGTTTCTTACGTGAGACAGCCTCTGACTTGCAGTCATGCCAAATCTGGGTCTAATAGCACCGTTAACCAAACTGGTAATATGAACAGTGTATTATATCGCAATGACTCAATTTAGGAATTGATGCCTGGTGAATAAAGACGTATCAAGGAGTTTGGTTTACGAGTTCCAGCCTCATCAGATTATTTGCTTAGAGCATGACAATACTCGTTTATACGCTGAAGTTATCGAATTTGTGTCATCGCGACAAATGTGTTGGGTGCGTTCTATGATATTGGTCACCTTGCATAGTCAAGAGCCTGTGCCAGTGGAACCCCCTGAACAGCTTACTCTTTACGACCTACGCTCTGGACCGGATTTACTTTGGCCAGCGAGTTTATTACGACTAGCCTTAGACACTGAAGTAATTCCCCTCTTGGTTCGGTTAGATGACCCTGATGTCAATGTAGAAAGTGACCCTGATGCTCGCCAGCAACTAAGTTATTTTATCTGTGCAGTTTGGCAAGCTTATCCAGACAAGTTTTAAGTTTTGTTAATGGTTAATCGGTCATAGGACTTTGCCAACTCCATGGTGATCTGATCACGACTCAAGCAGTAGCAAGTCAGACCCCTTAGGAGAGTAAACTAAAGTTGTAGGGGTTTTGCCACATGTAGCTGTCAGAGCTTGCCCCAACCCTGAAAGTCATGGCTAAAAGTCATGGCTAAAAGTCATGGAGTAGTTACCAAGCCTCCGAGCTGGTCTAGCCTTAGTTTATAACCACTTTTTCTAGTGACTCGGAACTAGCTGTACACGACCAGCATCCATCTCAGACATTAATAATTCCAGTGCTTCGTAATCCACATCAGAGATGTAACCCGTTTGAGTTAGTTCGTAGTTAATTGCATTCTCTATATCAGGAGTCAACTGCCTAATATAGAGGGCTTTTTCTACTAGTTGACGAATAACAAAGGTAGTTTTCACAATTACTTACCCAAAATTCCATATAAATTTATTGTCTTCTGAAGTTACTAGCCACTATAGTGATCTTTATCTTATTGGTATGTGATCTAAATCACTGATAAGGTGGATTGGTACTCTCTTAAATACATATTATAAGCCTTTTGGACTTAACTCATAAAGCTTAACCTGAACGTAAGAAGCTATGCCGTTTCAAGGGTTAGAGGTATTGAAGTTTAGGTGCGACCCGTTCCCGTAGCGTCGGCTTTGCCCAAAGGTGCGACCCAAGGGCGATTTACTCGCCCTTGGAGGCGCGCACCTAAGGCAGTTATAAGGACATACTGCTTAGTACTACTTGCCTCTACACCCTAGTTAACGTTATACTTATCTAAAGCTAAACATTTGGCTCAAGCCTATAAAAAAAGTCTTATATTTCTATGTCAGGGCAGCTCTATTTAGTGAATGTAACAAAAATTATTAAAATTTAATCCCTACTTATAGGCATGAACTGAGCGATGCTCTTAGCGACTTAGACCATCGGAAATGAAAAATAAATAAATTACTTAACTTGAAAAAAGTAATATATGATACATTTTGTTGATGGTAAGTTTTATGAAGATTTCAAAAACCATTAGCCATCTGTAAAGATTCGGCAAAGTATCTCAGAAGTGGTATGGAATTAGCAAAATTCCATACTATCTTCAATATATTCTCTAGAAAATTTTATTGGATTTGACCAAGTGAGGATTCTGCTCATGACACAGGCGACCCTGAGTGCAAAATTAAGAATTATTCAACCTTCCGGTCATATTAACGCTTCTAATGCAATTGAGTTTAAAAGTCAGTTGACAGAAGCTGTGGTGGCTGCTGAGGATTCGGCTTTGTTGGTTGATATGCATAAGTTAGAGTCTCTCGACAGTGCTGGCTTAATGGCCTTAATTCATGCCCTGAAGCTAGCAAGAAGTCTAGAGAGGCGCTTTGGTCTTTGCTCCGTAGCTCCTTCAATTCGCATTATGCTGGAGCTAACTAAATTAGATGGGGTGTTTGAGATTTTTGAGAGCCATGAGGCTTTTGCTACAGCCCTCTAGGGGGTTGGAGTAGGTTGGGAAGCTAACTCAATGGCTCTGAGTGCAGCAAAATAATAGGAAATCTAAGGAAGATTAAGTGCTTACAGCGATGATGATGGGAGGAGATAGGGAAATACCAGTCAAGAAGTATGGTGGTTCTTATCTCCCTCACTTCATCCACCTTCACCCAACCCTATCTCTACCCTGAGTACTGATAAAATGAATGGTGGATCAGGGCTAACTGCATTGAAAGCAGTAATAAAGTTTCTATGGGAATCACTGTAGAGGAAATACTAACACCAGACATCAACAGACCAGCCCGTTACTTAGGTAACGAGTTGGGAGCAGTCCATAAACCTTGGGAAGAAGCTGAGGTACGCTGGGTATTGACTTATCCAGAAATCTATGAAGTGGGCGCTTCTAACTTAGGCCATATCATCCTCTACAATATATTGAATTGTCAACCTAGGCAGTTATGCGATCGCGCCTATCTACCCGCCCCAGACTTGGCAGCTAAATTGCGTTCCACTCAAACCCCTCTGTTTGCTGTCGAGAATCGGCGACCTCTGACAGATTTTGATATTATTGGCTTTAGCCTTAGCTATGAATTAGGGGCAACCAACATCTTGGAAATGTTGGATTTGGCAGGAATTCCCCTTACCTGGAAAGACCGTGCTGAGTTTGATATATCGGAAATCCCCCTAATTTTTGCAGGTGGACAAACGGCGACATCGAATCCTGAACCCTATGCTGATTTCTTAGATTTTGTGGATCTTGGCGATGGGGAAGAATTGTTGCCAGAGATTGGCTTAGTAATCGAAGAGGGCAAAGCAGCTGGCTTAAGTCGAGAAGCGTTACTCCTGGATTTGGCTCAGATACCAGGGGTGTATGTCCCCCAATTCTATGATATGACTGAGGATGGCTCAGTTAAACCCAACCGCCCTGATGTGCCGAAGCGGATTTTGCGGCGTGTGGCTACACCGATGCCTGCCTATGCTATTGGACTAGTACCCTATATCCAAACGGTTCATGACCGACTCAAGATCGAAGTGCGACGGGGCTGTACTCGGGGTTGTCGCTTCTGCCAACCTGGGATGCTGACTCGACCAGCGCGGGATGTGGAACCGGAACAAGTGGTGGAAGCTATTGAACAAGGGATGCGTGCTACAGGGTATAACGAGTTTTCCCTTTTATCCCTGAGTTGTTCGGATTATCTGGCTCTACCAGCGGTGGGGATGGAAATCAAAAATCGTCTTAAGGATCAGAATATTTCCTTGTCCCTACCGAGTCAGCGGGTAGACCGCTTTGATGAAAATATTGCCAATATCCTAGGGGGAAATCGCCAGAGTGGCTTGACCTTTGCCCCAGAAGCAGGAACTCAGCGGATGCGGGATATTGTGAATAAGGGACTGACTAATGAAGAACTGCTCAGGGGAGTAAAGACGGCATTTGAGCAAGGCTGGGAGAAAGTCAAGCTCTATTTTATGATTGGTTTGCCCGGTGAAACGGATGCGGATGTGTTGGGGATTGCAGAAACAGTCCGTTGGTTGCAGCAGGAGTGCCGTGCAAAAGGGAGAAAAACCCTTAAGTTTAACATAACTGTTTCTAATTTTACCCCAAAACCTCACACCCCATTCCAGTGGCATTCCGTATCGACTTCGGAGTTTAAACGCAAGCAGGAATTGCTCAAACAAGTATTTGGTCAGATCAGGGGGGTGAGGGTTAATTACACCGATGTTCGGATTTCGGCCATGGAAGATTTCGTCGGACGGGGTGACAGACGCTTAAGTGCGGTGGTGCGCCGTGCTTGGGAATTGGGGGCAGGGATGGATGCTTGGATGGAAAGCTTGGATCGGGCATTTGCTGCTTGGGAAAATGCGATCGCTTCATCAGGTCTGACCTGGAAATATCGCCAAGTAGAAAATGGCGAATGGAACGTGATGGCGGGTGTAGAAGAGTTGCAAGTTGGAAGGTTGTTCGCGAAGCGTGGCCAAAAGGCCAAGGTTGAAAGTTCAGAGCAACCAGCTAACCTACAACCAGCTAACCTACAACCTTCAAACCTTGGCCAAAAGGCCACGCTACGCGAACAACCTTCAAACCTTGGCCAAAAGGCCACGCTACGCGAACAACCTTCAACCCTTGGCCAAAAGGCCACGCTACGCGAACAACCTTCAACCCTTGGCCAAAAGGCCACGCTACGCGAACAACCTTCAACCCTTGGCCAAAAGGCCACGCTACGCGAACAACCTTCAACCCTTAACGCCCTTGATGCTCCCTTGCCTTGGGATCATATTGATACGGGAATTGATAAGAATTGGCTCAAGGAAGATTTACAACGGGCGTTAGATGCAGCAACGGTACCGGATTGTTCCTTTGATGGGTGTTCTCACTGTGGTGTGTGTGGGATTGATTTTGGTCATAATGTGGTGATTGACCCGCCACAGATTCCGCAATTTACTGGTCACTTTAAACCCAATACTAATAAGGATCAGCGGCTGCGGGTTTGGTTTGGAAAGTTGGGGGATATGACCTTGTTGGGTCATCTGGATTTGGCAAGTCTGTTTGAGAGAGCAGTAAGACGGGCGTCACTACCAATTCGCTATAGTGGGGGGTTTCGGGCTAATGCTCGGATTATGATTGCTAATGCATTGCCCTTGGGAGCGTCTAGTAGTGGGGAGATTGTGGAGTTTGAGTTAACTGAGAAAATGCCAGTTGAGGAGTTTAGGGAAAGGCTGGTGTCTGAGTTGCCTATAGAGATTCCGGTGTATGGGGTTGAAGCAGTGGATTTGAAGGAACCTGCTGGAACTCAGCTGTTGGAAAAGGCTGAGTATTTGATTCGAGTTGAGGCAATGTCATCGGTGTCTTGGGAAGAGTGGCAGGGTTGGATTGAAGCAATTAAGGGTAGTAAGGAAATTTGGTGGGAGCGGTTTACGAAGTCGGGTAAGAAGCAGTGGGTGAATTTATGCGATCGCTTATTTGAGTTCGAGGTGATGGAACCCCAAAAACCCAAAGATGGTGAAGAGGAGGTTGCGGAGTCTGGGGTGGTTTTGCGGTATGTCGGGAGTTGTTTGAATGATGGCACCATGTTGCGACCAGAGCATATTATTTATATGTTGGACCAGGTGGCGCAGCAGGAGTTTCGTTTGTTACATGTTCATCGGCAACGGTTGATTCTGCGCAATTGAGAAATTTGGTGTGGCATTGCTGAATCTTCGGATGAATATGAGTGGGGTGGGCATCCTGCCTGCCCAAAAAGATCCGGTGCGCTTGACCCATTAAGAATTAAATTCGCCACGGGTCGCACCGTCAGGAACGGGCAAGATGCCCATTCCACAAAAGTCTTCAAATCATTCCATTATTAAGCAACGCTGCCGGGAGAGGAGTTGCTGCTTCAAGGAATGGTATAATCAAAAGAAAACCACTGCTTTGATAAGGAAAGCCAATGGTACGGGAGTAACCAAAATTAGCCATTAGCCATTACACATTACCAATTACCAAGAATTATATTCTCACTGAGCTAAATTGATCTAGCTAACAATTACTTATTATTTCTAATCCTACCATTAGGCATAATAGTGTTACAGAAAATAGCATCATTTAATTCAGCCTTAGCTAATTTAGCCTTTTTAAGATTAGCATGGCTAAAATTAGCCTCACTCAAATCAGCATCATGAAAGTCAACACCTTCTAAATTGGCATAACTTAGGTTTGCGCCCCTCAAGTCACTATTATACAGTCTTGCACCACTCAAATTAGCATGACTAAGGTTAGCGCCAGACATTTCCTCATAACCAAGGTTGATATTTTTCAAGTCTAAACCGCTTAAGTCAGCCTCTGCACAAATAAAGATTGCTCCTGCTTTTGATGGGTTAAATCCAGTCGGAAACTCAGTGCATGACGTATAGATAGCTTTAGTAAAATTTATACTACTAAGGTCAGCTTTTTTCCAGCCATCAACCCCTAGCATACGGGCATAACTGAGGTTAGCATTGCTCAGGTCAGAATCACCTAGGTAAACGTCACATAAGGTAGCATAAGTAAAATTGGCATCCGTGAGCTTACTACCAGCCATATAGATTACAGATAAATCAGCATAGCTCAGATCAGTACCACTAAAGTCGCAGTTTTCCAAGGTTGATTCAGATGCTACTAGATGACTCAAGTTAGCCTTAGTGAGGTTGGAATTTTCGATAGTGGTTTCATATAGGTAAGCATTCCTCAAGTTAGCATGACTTAGATCCACATCATCCCAACTAGCTTCCTCTAAATCAGCATTACTCAAGTCAGCATAATTTAGACAAACACCCTTGAGGTTAGTACTTTTCAAGTTAGCCTTTTTAAAATTAATACCAGAAAAATCTCTTTCACCGGCTTCGTAGCGTTTTAGGAATTCATCACGATTCATAGTATGCCCCTTATTTGTTTAATCTTAGATAGTAATCATCCTGATTATATCGTAAAAAAAAATTATTAGTATTTTCATGGGTTGGGTTAATGATTAATCGTTAATAGTTGTTAGTACTTAATGGTATCAAGCATAATCTAAGGGTGCCTAATCCTTAATTCTTAATCCCTCATCCCTGATCCTTTATCCTTAATGTGCCGATCAGCAGATGAAATTGCTCCCAACTCCATAAACTTGACGTAGTCATAACGAGTTTTGGTTATTTTAGCAGAACAGAAAAATAAAGGTTAGGTTAGTTTTATAGGGAGTTCATTTGCTGTCAGGTTACAAAATAGTTGATTGTTGATTAGGCTTTAGGGATAAACCATGAACTATAGTAATCCTACATGAATCGTGAAATTTCCTGATCCGAAGTTACCTTGTAAAAAAATTCTGCTTTAATTGTGTCTGACTACTTACGACCTATGAAGGCAACTTAGTAATCCAGTTCGATTAGACCAAGACTATGACTACAACTGAGCGTAAAACAGAGAAGAAAATGGAAGTGCCTAGGACAACTAGTGAAGTGATTCGCATCAAGCCCCAACAGTTTATTCATGTTCTAGACAACAACACTGGTGTTACCCGACTGGAGGTTGGTCCTCAAACCATTACCCTTCGCGATCACGAGCGGCTGATCTTAAAACCTGAACCGATGATTATTGTGCCGCCTCGGTATTATTGTGTGGTTGCTAATCCGTTACTCCGGGATGAAGACGGTCAACCCATTGCTGATCAGCATGGTCAAATTCGACTGCGCTACGGTGATCTGGAAATTCGCTTCGCGCAAGATCCGTTTCCCCTTTATCCAAACGAGAAACTAGTAGGGGATGTCACCCAACTGGCAGTAGTCGAGACCAATCAAGCACTGCGTCTGAGAGCAATTCGGGATTTTACCGATACCGTTACGAGAATAGTTGATGGAGAAACCCAGACTGAAACAATTAACCGTTTAGCAGGTGATGAATGGCTATTTGAAGGACCTGGAACCTATATTCCCCGAGTGGAGGTTGAAGTAGTTGAGACAGTAACAGCTGAGGTGATTAAACCTAACCAAGCCTTACACCTGTTAGCACGGCAGAATTGCACCGATCGTCAAAGGAATAGACGTATAGCAGGTGAAGAATGGCTGGTTAGAGAAGAAGGAGCCTATTTACCTGGTGTGGATGAAGAAGTAATTGGCATTATTAATGCTTACATTTTGACAGAACAAAAAGCATTACATCTGAAAGCTAAACGCACCTTTACTGATATTTTTGGTCGTCAGCGTAAAGCTGGAGATGAATGGTTGGTCACCTTTGAAGATGCAGAAATTCATATTCCCGATGTTTATGAAGATGTAGTGGGGGAAGTCACCATTACTACCCTGAGCGATCACGAATGGTGTATTGTGCTTGACCCGATTGATGAGTCTGGTAAACCTCAGCTGGGTATGCGAGAGATTCGCCAGGGGAGAACATCATTTTTCTTGCATCCTGGTGAGTCCTTGGAGAATGGTATCCAAAACATCTATGTTCTCAGTGAGCTCGAATCACTATTGCTTCGAGCCAAAGAAGCTTTTAATGAAGGGGAAGGTGACCAGGTCATTACTCATCAACCAGGGGATTTGTGGATGATTGCTGGGCCACAAGATTATATTCCCCCTGTGGAAGTGGAAGTGGTTGAGAAGCGTCAAGCCATTCCCCTCGATAAGAATGAAGGTATCTATGTGCGTAACATTCAGACTGGTGAACTCAAGCTGGTCGGTGGTCCTCAGGCTTATATGCTCACTCCCTATGAGAAGCTTTGGGAAAAAGAACTGCCATCGGTAGTTGAGGAACTGTTGATGCAAAAAATAGACCCATTATCTGGGCGTGGTGAGCATTCTCTAGCTGGAGGGGATCAGTCGGAGGGAAAATCAGGAGTACGCCAAGGTCTATCCCAACGGGATAAGACTAGAGCAGTTGTGTTTCATATTCCTCAAAATGCTGCTGTACAGCTCCATGATTATAAAAACAGAACTGCAAGAACTGTATTTGGACCGGACTTGGTGATGCTCGAACCAGATGAAGCCTTTACTGTGCTTTCTTTGTCAGGTAGCAAGCCCAAACGACCTAATGTCATCAAATCCTTAGCCTTATTACTCGGTCCTGATTTCATGACCGATATCTTTACCGTAGAGACAGCAGACCATACCAGATTGCAGCTACAACTGTCCTATAACTGGTACTTTGATGTGGACAGACACGATGAACAGACTGCAGCTAGATTGTTTCAAGTACCTGATTTTGTGGGAGATACTTGTAAAGCGATCGCATCCCGAGTGCGGGGTGCTGTAGCAGGGGAAAAATTTGATGAATTTCACCGCAATTCAGCCCGGATTATCCGTCAGGCCGTGTTTGGCACTGATCAAGAAGGTCATATTCGAGATGAATTTCGTTTTCGAGCGAATAACCTGGTAATTACCAATATTGACATTCAGTCAGTGGAGCCAGTGGATGAAGAAACCTTAAGGAGCTTGCAAAAGTCAGTGCAGCTAGCGATTCAAATTACTACTGATGCTCAAGAAGCTGCTGCACGCCAAGATGCGGAACGGATTGAGCAAGAAGCGAAAGCCAGGTTGGAAAGGCAAGTGATTTTGGATCAAAGTGCAGCAGAAGCAGAACGGAAAAAACTTCTAGAATTACAAGCAGAAAATATAGCCATTGAGTCTACAGGTCAGGCAACAGCAGAAGCGAGAGCTAAGGCTGAAGCGGCTCAGATTCAAGGACAATTAGCAGTTAACTTGGCTCAGCAAGAAGCCGAGGCGGCTCGGATTCGCAATGAAATCGAGTTAGCTCAACTCAAAGCACGTCAGGAAGCTGAATTAGCCCATCAACAGAGTTTGAATAACCTAGAGATTGCCAAAGCTGAGCGTATGGCTCACATTAAGAGTGAAGAATACCGACAGAAAGTAGAAGCAATTGGTCCTCAAACCATTCAAGCGATCGCACAAGCAGGTCCGGAAATGCAGGCAAGACTTCTAGAAGCACTTGGTATCCAGAGTGTTTTGATTACCGATGGCAAAAATCCCATCAATCTATTTGGTGCAGCTAATGGTCTGATTACTCCCCCGACTTCTAACTAAGTGTATCTGTGTCTGCTGCGCGCTGTGTCTGCTGCGTGCTGGCACGGTTTCCCTTATACACAGATACACGGATAACCCAACGCTATCTTACCGGTCTATCTTATCGGTCTATCTGTGTCGAAGGTTGAGAGTTGAGGTGTTGCTCGACTCTGTTAATGACCCCTAGTAGGAGAAAGAGACCAAATACTACAGCAACACCGATAGCAGTCCACTTGAAAAAAACTAACTTTGGCCGACCTTTAGCTGGATAACCACAACTTAGGCAAATTTCATCGTTGGTGCTGGTTAAAGACCCACAAACGTTACACTGTTCTAAAGTCATAGTTCTTGGAAATCTCTACCGTCATAAGATAACTGAAAAAATTATCAGGTGGGTAGAGTACTTTGAACCTTCCTTACCAACTCCTTGATGCCCAAGTTGCTTAGTTCAAGTGGGTAGGTTACAAAAAAATCAGGGCACAAGGGAAAACCTCCAGGTATGAAGCCTGTGACCAATAACCGATTACCCATTCCTAATCATGGCCTCAGGACACAATTTAATTCTGGATCTAACCACAGTTCTAGGGGCTTCTGCTCTGGGAGGCTACCTTGCCAATCGGCTACGTCAACCTGTACTTTTAGGCTATTTAGCCAGTGGTTTATTGGTTGGTCCGTTTGGTCTTAAACTCGTAGGCGAATTAGAACAAGTCAAATCCCTAGCTGAAATTGGGATTGTTTTTTTGTTATTCACCTATGGGGTAGAGTTTTCTCTATCCCAGCTTAAACGATTTAAAGATATTGTCCTTAAAGGGAGTTTACTGCAAATTAGTCTCACTATTACCCTAGTTGCAGTTTTAGCCAATGGACTTGGTTGGGTTGATGGATTTACTCCGGGAATAATGCTCGGATTCATCATCTCCCTTTCCTCCACCTCAGTAGTTCTTAAAACTCTGATGGAGAGAGGAGAAACCAATACCCTTCATGGTCAAGTGATGCTGGCAATTTTGATTGCTCAAGACCTTAGTTTAGGTCTGATGTTAGCCGTCATCCCCGCCCTTCAGCAGCCCTCAGATATTGGCTCAGCTTTAGTTGTTGCTTTACTCAAAGCTTTGGTGTTTCTAGCTGCTGCTCTAGCCGCCGGTCGCTGGATAGTTCCCCATCTCATTAAATATATTGCCCGCACTGAAAACAGTGAGCTATTTCTGATCACAGTAATTGCCCTGTGTTTAGGGATTGCTTTGATTACTGCTGGACTTGGTCTATCCGTTGAAATGGGAGCATTTGTGGCAGGCTTAATGATGGCTGAAATTGATTATGCTGACCAAGCAGTTGCCAAAATAATTCCCCTTAAAGATACGTTTGTATGTTTATTTTTTGCATCCATAGGAATGCTCATTGAGCCGGAAGTGCTGCTCGAAAACTTCGGCATAATCATCGGTTTAGTGATGTTAGTCATGGGGGGCAAAGCAGCCATTATCCTACCGATTGTACTGAAATTTGGCTATTCCTTTAAAACTGCTTTTATTGCTAGTTTTGGTCTCAATCAAATTGGAGAATTTTCCTTTGTATTAGCAGTGGTTGGCTTTGAGTTAGGATTTATCACTAGGGATCAGTATCTACTCCTGGTGGGAACCACAGCCATTACCCTAGTCCTGACACCCATGTGGCTGAGATGGTCTCCCCGAATAGCAGACCACCTGGTAAATCTGCCGTTTCTGAAAAACTACCTGCGTCAGTTTCAGGGCACTAAAGCTTTGTCAATTCCAGAAACGATTTGTAATCATGTGGTAGTGGCTGGCTATGGACGAGTGGGGCGAGTACTGGTCAACATCCTGCGCAATCAAGGGCATCAGGTACTAGTGATTGAAAATAGCGAAGCTGCTATTCAACGATTAAGACATGAAAAAATTCCCTATATGTTTGGGGATGCTCACTCGGAACTGGTGTTAGAAAAAGCCCATCTAGAAAAAGCTAAAGCCCTAGCCATTGCTCTGCCCGATCCTGGCAGTACCCGCTTGTTGCTCAAACGTGCCCTCAAGTTTGCCCCAGGACTGGATATTGTGGCTCGTTCTCACAAAAATAGCGAAATTGACCTACTTACCCAGTTAGGGGCGCGGGAAGTAGTGCAACCAGAATTTGAGGCAGCATTGGAAATGGGAGCCCATGTGCTAGTAGCATTGGGAGAAACCCCAGGGATGATTCAGTCGGTCATCAATCGGATTCACCAAGACCGCTATTTGAGTGTACGACCTGAACAAGCTACCTATTCAAAGCAGCAAGACATCACTGATGTTGCCCAAGAACTCCACAGTGAGTGGGTGACTTTGAGTCAAACTTCCCGTCTAGATTGGGTAACTCTGGCAGCAGCAGATATCCGTAACGTGACTGGGGTAACAGTTTTGACAATTCAACAAGGTAATGATATAGTCCACTACCCACAAGGTAAGATGACGTTGCGTTCAGGGGATCGATTGCTAGTTGTTGGGGAACCGGAAGAATTAGCAGCGTTTAGAGACTGGATCGAAAGTCGCAGTTTCCTTAGTGAGGGATCTAAGCATTGGGTAACTTTGGTAGAGAATTCAAGTTTGGTGGGTATGAAGCCAATGGATCTCCAGAATCAATACAATGTCATAGTTCAGGCGTTGCGTAGACAAGGGAAACTGTATAATCCGGTGGATGAAGCTGGAGTATTGCAGGTGGGGGATTGTGTGTTGTTGTCTGGGGAATGGGATGAGGACTGAATTATTTGATTTCGAGACTATGCGATTAGCCCGAAGGGCTACGCTACGCGAACGCATCCTTCGAGACCCGAATCCCCCGATTTCAGATAAATCCATACAGGAAGGCAATTTTTTTCAAACTAATTCTCAAAATAACTAGACACCCTTAGCAAAATACTATATACTATACAATAGTGGCATTATGACAGTTGCTTATTAAGCAACTGAATAGCTGCGTGTGCTGTGGGCTGAGAAATAGGTTCGAGGCAAGACAATATACACAGCATACCAGGCGTTTGTTTGGCATCAGGGCTAAAGTAGGTCAAAGACAGTTAGGTATAAACAACTCCCATCAGTTCTTGGGTCTGCTTTAGGTCAATCAGTGCTTACACTTTCGTGGATCAAGGGATACTGAGTCATTAACAACTTAAGTCCCAGCGAAGTCAGGCAAGTTTAATAGCCTTTTCTGACCAGTAAACGCAATTGAACGAGAATCTAGCTCGACCATCATGCCGAGCTAGATAAAAGTGGGCTCTCTGCTTATTTTTTGAGGAGAGGTTTATCCACTATAAATAGTGACCAGGTTTATAATGACCAGGTTTGTGGCACAAAGGGAATTCAGGTTTGTGAATATCCCTGCTGCCAGACTGCTGCAATGTCTACAAAGGAGAAACCAGTGTCTGTCGGTATCCTCGGTACCAAACTCGGTATGACCCAAGTGTTCGATGATGAAGGAAGAGCGATTCCTGTAACCATCGTCCAAGCAGGGCCATGTACTGTGACCCAAATAAAAACTAACCAGACAGATGGCTACAATGCCATTCAAATTGGTTATGACCAAGTCAAGCCAAAGGCAATTACTAAGCCTGAAATAGGACACTTGGCTAAATCTAGCGCCCCACCCTTACGCCACCTACGTGAGTACCGCGTGGATGATACCAGTAAGTTTGAACTGGGTCAGCCAGTCAATACCGATATGTTCAGTATTGGTCAAATTGTCGATGTCAGCGGTAAAACCATTGGTCGCGGGTTTGCGGGTTATCAGAAACGTCACAACTTCAGGCGAGGACCGATGGCTCATGGTTCCAAAAACCACCGCCTCCCAGGTTCCACTGGAGCAGGGACAACCCCTGGTCGTACCTATCCAGGTAAGAAAATGGCTGGTCGTTACGGCGGTACCAAGGTGACAATTCGCAAACTTGAGTTAGTCAAGATAGATGCAGAGCGCAATTTGCTACTGATTAAAGGTGCAGTTCCCGGTAAACCAGGGACACTATTGAGCATTGCACCAACTAATAAAGTCGGACGTTAGTCAGAACGAAAAAGCAATTAGCTCCCTCATCGTTAGGTGTAAGCCTGATGTATATGTAACTGTTTATTTTTACTACTAGCACTGAGTGCTGAAAAGCTAACAGCTAATTGCTAAATGCTTGGTCCCTAAGAAGGAGAGAACAAATGGTAGATTGTTCAGTGCGAAACTGGCAAGGGGAAGAAGTAGGGCAGGCAACACTCCAGATGCGAGTTGCCAAAGAAGAAAACGCTGCCCACATTGTTCACCGGTCACTGGTTAGACAAATGGCCAATGCTCGTCAAGGCAATGCTTGTACAAAAACTCGTTCCGAAGTTAGAGGTGGAGGACGCAAACCTTGGCGACAAAAGGGAACCGGTCGTGCTCGTGCTGGTTCGAATCGTTCACCCCTATGGCGTGGTGGTGGTGTGATCTTTGGTCCGAAACCCAGAGACTATAGCCAGAAAATGAACCGCAAAGAGCGTCGCTTGGCTCTAAGAACAGCGTTTATGAGTCGAGCCGAGGATTTGATTGTGGTAGAGGAATTTGTTGAGCAACTACCACGACCCAAAACCAAGGATGTGGTGGCAGCAATTGGTCGGTGGGGAATTGAGCCTGAGTCAAAAGTTCTCATAATCCTAGCTCAGCCAGAAGAAAAGGTTTATTTGTCAGTCCGTAACCTAGCAACTGTCAAGTTGATTTATGCCACCAACTTGAATATCTATGATATCCTAGCCGCTGATAAAATCGTGACCACTAACACGGCTCTTACCAAAATTCAGGAGGTTTACAATGACTGAGTATAACCCCCGTGACCTTGCTGATTTGGTGATTCGCCCAATTGTGACTGAGAAGGCGACCCTACTGATGGAGCAGAACAAGTATGTCTTTGATGTGATTATCAAAGCGACAAAGCCACAAATTAGAGCCGCGATTGAAAGTCTTTTTGAAGTGAAAGTGGTGGCAGTAAATACCCTACGTCCGCCACGTAAAAAGCGTCGAGTGGGAAGATTTGTAGGTTACAAACCCCAGTACAAACGGGCGATTGTTACCCTAGCTCCAGGAGATTCCATTACTCTATTCCCAGACGTATAAAACTGGCTAATTGCTAAATGCTAATTATTAATTTGGTTAATTGCCAATTGGTAGATTGTCAATTGTTAAGACAAACTAGTCAAGACAAACTAATTAAAAAATACTTGTTATGGGCATCCGTAGCTATAGACCATACACCCCAGGCACTCGTCAGGGTACTGTCTCAGACTTCGCTGAGATTACTCGGACTGAGCCAGAAAAATCCCTAACCAAGTCTAAGCATCGTAAAAAAGGTCGCAATAATCGCGGTGTTATTACCTGTCGCCATCGCGGTGGCGGACATAAGCGTCTATACAGGGTAATTGACTTCCGCCGGGATAAGCACAATATTCCAGCAAAAGTGGCAGCAATTGAGTATGACCCCAATCGGAATGCTAGGATTGCGCTCCTCTACTATCAAGATGGGGAAAAGCGATATATCTTGCATCCTGTGGGTTTGGAAGTGGGGTCAAGCATCATATCTGGGCCTGACTCTCCCATCGAAATAGGCAATGCCTTGCCCCTAAAGGATATTCCCTTAGGCACAAACGTGCATAACGTTGAACTGATCCCAGGGCGAGGAGCACAGATTGTTCGTGCTGCCGGGGCAACTGCTCAAGTGCAAGCAAAAGAAGGTGACTATGTCACCCTAAAGCTGCCCTCTAGTGAAGTCAGGATGTTGCGTAAAGAATGCTACGCCACTATTGGACAGGTCGGTAATGTTGAAGCGAGAAACTTGAGTTTAGGCAAAGCTGGTCGCAATCGACATAGAGGCCGTCGTCCCCAAGTACGGGGCAGTGTAATGAACCCGGTAGATCACCCCCATGGCGGTGGTGAGGGTAGAGCTCCGATTGGTAGAAGTGGTCCAGTAACCCCCTGGGGTAAACCAGCCTTGGGAGCCAAAACTCGTAAGGTCAAAAAGCAAAGTAGTTCTTTAATTGTCCGGCGTAGGCGGAAATCCTCGAAGCGAGGGCGCGGCGGTCGCGATTCTTAAGGAGTTGAACGTTAAAGTTAGCAGGTTAAAGGTTGTAACTAGCAACTACTAACTACAAACTAGCAACTATTAACTACCAACTAACAACTAAAAACTAACGAGCGTTGAATTATGGGTCGTTCATTAAAAAAAGGTCCTTTTATAGCCGATAGTCTTCTGACTAAGATTGAAACCTTGAATGCTAAAGGCCAAAAACAGGTGATTAAAACCTGGTCAAGAGCCTCAACCATTGTGCCGCAGATGGTAGGTCACACCATTGCCGTTCATAACGGGCGGACACATGTACCAGTTTTTATCAATGAGCAGATGGTAGGTCATAAGCTGGGCGAATTTGCCCCGACTCGAACATTTCGGGGACATGTTAAGGATGGTAAGGCCCGTCGTTAAAGTGATTAGTTCAGTAGTTAGTAGCTATAAAGAAAGCAAATGATGGAACGATGGCGATAGACACTACAGCAGAAACTAAAGCGATCGCACGCTACATTCGAATGTCTCCAAGTAAGGTCAGGCGAGTACTTGACCAAATTCGAGGGCGTTCCTATCGGGAAGCTCTGATCATTCTGGAATTCATGCCCTACCGGGCTTGCCAACCAGTATTGAAAGTACTACGCTCCGCTGTTGCCAATGCTGAACACAATTCAGGTATTGACCCGGCTAGCTTATACATCACTAAAGCTTTTGCGGATATGGGACCAAGCTTGAAGCGATATCGACCAAGGGCTCAAGGTCGTGCTTATCAGATTCGCAAGCCAACCTGTCATATCACAGTGGCTGTTTCTCCAGAAGTAGATGATTAGTTAGTGAGTTAATTGAGAATTACCAAGGGCAAACACTAATAGCGCTATGGCTCGATAATAGGGAAAGAAAAGAACAGTGGGACAGAAAATACATCCAATTGGTTTTCGGCTAGGTATCACGCAAGAGCATCGCTCTCGCTGGTTTGCCGACTCAAAGCGTTATCCGCTTCTGTTGCAGGAAGACTACCAAATCAGACAATATGTTGAGAAAAACCTCAATAATGCTGGAATTTCTGACATCCGGATTGAGCGCAAAGCTGACCAGATTGATTTAGAAATTCATACAGCTCGACCTGGGGTAGTTGTTGGTCGTGGTGGCAGTGGTATTGAGTCTTTGCGTGTCGGTCTGCAAAAAGCCCTGCACAACAGTCGTCAAATTCGCATCAACGTTGTAGAAGTATCGCGGGTGGATGCAGATGCTACCCTAATTGCCGAGTACATTGCCCAACAACTAGAGCGCCGAGTTTCCTTCAGACGAGTGGTTCGTCAAGCAATTCAGCGGGCTCAGCGGGCTGATGTCCAAGGCATTAAAGTTCAGGTAGGTGGTCGGTTAAATGGAGCTGAAATTGCCCGAAGCGAGTGGACTCGTGAAGGACGAGTTCCCCTCCATACCCTCCGGGCAAATATTGACTATTCCTACAAAACGGCTCAAACCATTTATGGAATTTTGGGCATTAAAGTTTGGGTGTTCAAAGGGGAAGTGATTCCCGGTCAAGAAGAAAAGCCTACCCCTAACACAGCTCAACCTCGTCGCCGTCAGCCAAAACGCCGCCAGCAGTTTGAAGACCGGTCAAATGACTAGTTACTAATGACTAGTCATTTTAAAATTGCTTGCTTGTTAATTGTCAGTTTTCAGTTTTCGATTTTCAATTAACAAAGAACAAATTATGTTAAGTCCAAAAAGAACAAAATTTCGCAAACAGCACCGGGGAAGAATGAAGGGTATGGCCACTCGTGGCAGTACCATTAACTTTGGTGATTATGCGCTGCAAGCCACAGAACCAGCTTGGATTACCTCCCGCCAAATCGAAGCAGGTCGTCGGGCAATGACCCGCTACGTTCGTCGTGGTGGCAAAATCTGGATTCGAATTTTCCCAGATAAACCAGTCACCATGCGTCCAGCAGAAACTCGTATGGGTTCTGGAAAAGGTTCCCCAGAGTTTTGGGTAGCAGTAGTTAAACCCGGTCGGATTATCTATGAAATCGCTGGGGTAAGCGAAGAGGTTGCTCGCGAAGCCATGCGTCTGGCTGCTAACAAATTTCCGATTAAATTGAAGTTCATTTCTCGTGAAGGGGAACAGGTATAAGCTATGGCTCTGCCCAAGATAGAAGATGCTAGAAGCCTGAGCGATGCCGAACTGGAGCAGGAAATTTTAGCAGCTAAGCGTCAGTTGTTTGACTTGCGCCTGCAAAAGGCAACCAAACGCTTAGAAAAACCTCACCAGTTTAAGCATCTGAAGCACCGAATCGCTCAGCTAATGACAGTAGAACGAGAACGCCAACTCGCTCAGAAAGAATCAACAGATACCTCACAAAGTGATACCCCACAATCAGAAGAAAGTGATACCCCACAATCAGAATCAGACGAATAGGAAAGATTATGGCAGCAAAAGAGAGAGTTGGCCTGGTGGTCAGCGACAAAATGGACAAAACTGTGGTGGTGGCTATTGAAAATCGGTCTCCCCACCCAAAGTACGGCAAAATTGTTGTGCGTACCAAGCGATACAAAGCTCATGATGAGGAAAATAAATGTAAAGAAGGCGATCGCGTTCGGATTAGAGAAACACGACCACTGAGTCGTACCAAACGCTGGATGGTTGCTGAAATCGTCAGTAGTTCCTCAAAATAGCGAGTTAACCATAGTCGATGTGGGTTCTCCACGACCTACAAATGTGCGTGAGATCTCGGAAGAAAATCCTTTCGGAATTGGAAACTTACCAAGGTTTAACTCATAACTCGTTTAACTCATAACTGATTACTCTATTAGAGGAGGAACACTGATGATTCAACAAGAGAGCTACCTAAACGTTGCTGACAACAGTGGAGCCAGAAAAATAATGTGCATCCGCGTTATTGGTGCTGGAAATCGGCGCTACGGTGGTGTGGGTGATGTAATTATTGGTGTGGTCAAAGATGCCATTCCAAATATGGGGGTCAAAAAGTCAGATGTAGTTAGGGCTGTGATTGTGCGCACCCGCAAGGGCCTACGTCGGGAAAGCGGTATGAGTATTCGCTTTGATGACAACGCAGCAGTAATCATAAACGCAGATGGTAATCCCAGAGGTACCCGTGTTTTTGGCCCTGTAGCGCGGGAACTGCGAGAGAAAAACTTCACAAAAATTATATCCCTTGCTCCGGAGGTGCTCTGATGGCAAGTAAACGCAAGAAGGCACAAAAAGATACCCCATTACGCTACAAAATGCACGTTAAAAAGGGCGACACGGTACAAGTGATTGCCGGTCGAGATAAAGGCAAAATTGGAGAAATCTTGCGGACGCTACCCAAAATTAGCAAGGTAGTAGTCAAAGGAGTTAACGTCAAAACTAAGCATGTCAAGCCTCAACAGGAAGGTGAGAAAGGTCAAATTGCTACGTTTGAAGCTCCAATCCATAGCTCCAACGTTATGCTTTACTCGAATAAAGAAAAAATTGCCAGCCGCATCTGCTATACCTTTACCGATGAGGGTCGTAAGGTGCGGATGCTCAAAAAAACTGGTGAGATTATTGACTAATTAGTCCCTAGTCCTTAATCCTTAGTCCTCAGTAATCAAAAAAGTAACAAAAAAATTACTATTGGCAGTTACTAATGGCTAATGGTCAATGACCAATGACTAATAACTAATCACAATTGCCCTGACCAAGCCCAGGGAAATCAAAGGAAAAAAACTATGACAAAAGGGTTAAAAATCCTATACCAGGAAACAATAGTCCCCAAATTAAAAGAGCAATTCGGTTACAAAAACATTCATCAAGTACCGAAATTAGTCAAAGTTAGTCTTAACCGAGGATTAGGAGAGGCATCTCAAAATGCCAAGGCTCTGGAATCGTCGGTAAGCGAAATTGCGATCATCACTGGTCAAAAACCGGTGGTCACACGAGCAAAACAAGCGATCGCGGGTTTTAAAATCCGTGCTGGGATGCCTGTTGGTGTCACGGTTACCCTCCGTTCAGAGCGTATGTACTCCTTTCTAGAGCGGCTAATTAACTTAGCCCTACCAAGAATTCGGGACTTTCGGGGTCTTAGCCCTAGAAGCTTTGACGGTCGTGGTAACTACACTCTTGGGGTGCGAGAGCAACTCATTTTTCCAGAAGTAGACTACGACAGCATCGATCAGATTCGTGGTATGGATATTACCATAGTCACCACTGCCAACACTGACGAAGAAGGTCGCGCCTTACTCAAAGAGATGGGAATGCCTTTCCGGGAGAAATAAGCCTGTAATCATAGGAAGGAACAATGCCGGCAAACGACACAATTGCAGATATGCTGACCCGCATTAGAAATGCCTGCTTGGTTCGGCATCAAACAACAAATGTACAATCAACTAAAATGACCCGGGCGATTGCCCAAGTACTCAAAGAAGAAGGCTTTATTACTGATTTTGAGGAAGCAGGCGAAGGGGTCAAAAGATACTTAGTTGTTTCCCTAAAATACAAGGGCAACAATCGCAAACCAATTATCAGAGCCCTGAAGCGGGTGAGTAAACCGGGATTGCGAGTTTACTCCAACCGTAAAGAACTGCCAAGAGTCTTGGGAGGGATTGGGATTGCTATTATCTCTACTTCTAATGGCATCATGACCGACAGGGAAGCAAGGCGTCGGGGAATTGGTGGTGAAGTTCTGTGTTACGTATGGTAAACGATGAAGCATGAAGGATGAAGGATATACTAAGAGCCGTCAGCTGACGCGCTACTTAAAAATCTAGGCTTGCCAGCTATCAGCTGAAAGCCCCTGTAGCTTAGAGCATCAGTTCGAGCAGCCAGATCAGTATATGCCCAACGGTTCGATAACAACCTAGGATTGATCGGATTAGCTGATTAACCAATTCATGACATGGTTCATACTTCATACTTCATACTTCATACTTCATAGTTCATACTTCTTTAGTTAGGAGGATTATTTTATGTCACGTATTGGCAAGCGCCCTATACCAATTCCCAGTAAAGTTACTGTAACAATAGACGGTCAACAGGTTAAGGTCAAAGGTTCCAAAGGTGAACTGGATTGGGTTTTGCCAGATACAATTAAAGCTGAGCAAGTTGGTGAAACTGTAGAGGTTTCCCGGCGCGAAGAAACCCGAACCGCCCGTGAAAGTCATGGTTTGTCTCGTACTCTGGTTGCCAACATGATTGAGGGAGTCTCCAAAGGCTTTGAAAAACGTTTGGACATTCAGGGAGTCGGTTATCGAGCTCAAGTGAAAGGTCGAAATCTAATTTTAAACGTTGGTTACAGCCAGCCAGTGGAGATCGTTCCTCCTGAGGGGATTGAAGTCAAAGTTGAAAACAACACCAACGTGATTGTCAGTGGCATCAACAAAGAAGTTGTAGGCAACACAGCTGCAAAAATTCGTGCAGTTCGACCCCCAGAAGTCTATAAAGGTAAAGGCATTCGATATGCCGGTGAAGTAGTCAGACGTAAAGCTGGTAAAGCAGGTAAGAAGTAAACTATGAAACTTACTCGAAAAGAATCTATACGACACAGACATAGGCGGGTACGCCGGAAAGTCAGTGGTACTGCTGAACGCCCAAGATTAGCTGTATTTCGCTCTAATGAGCACATTTATGTGCAAGTTATCGATGACAATCAGCAACATACCATAGTGGCAGCTTCAACGTTAGAACCAGCTCTGAGATCTGAACTCAAATCTGGAGCCACTTGTGAAGCCTCAGCTAAAGTGGGTCAGTTGGTGGCCCAGCGAGCACTAGAAAAAGGTCTCAAGAAAGTGGTCTTTGACCGTGGGGGATACCTATATCATGGTCGTGTCAAAGCTTTAGCAGAAGCTGCTCGTGAAGCAGGGCTAGATTTTTAGTAAATGCTAATTAAAAATTGAGAACTGACAATTGCAATTAGTTAAGAGTTAGCAGCGATAAATTAGCTAATCTTTGATTACTTACTATCATTCATGATTTAATCTATAGCGAACTATGGCAAATCGGAGAAAAAACAACCGCTCTAAAGAAAAAGAAAGTAATTGGCAAGAGCGGGTTATCCAAATCCGCCGCGTTAGTAAGGTGGTCAAAGGGGGCAAAAAATTGAGCTTCCGCGCCATCGTAGTTGTAGGTAATGAAAAAGGTCAAGTGGGGGTTGGTGTAGGCAAAGCCAGTGATGTAATTGGTGCTGTCCGTAAAGGAGTTGCTGATGCTAAAAAGCAACTCATTGATGTACCCTTAACCAAAACTAATTCCATTCCTCACCCATCTAGAGGTAGGGCTGTAGGAGCCAAAGTGATCATGCGACCTGCTGCTCCAGGAACTGGGGTGATTGCTGGTGGTGCTGTGCGCACAGTACTTGAGTTAGCTGGAGTTAAAAATGTCTTAGCTAAACAGCTTGGTTCCAATAACCCCCTCAATAATGCTAGAGCAGCAATCAACTCTCTTGATTCCCTGCGCACATTTTCAGAGGTGGCTCAAGAACGAGATATTCCCCTTGAACAAATCTATGCATAAATTAAAAACCAGGTAGGTAGAAATAAAAGTAATATGCTCAAGGTTGACGGTTTAGCGTCAGCCGTCAATCAAAAAAAAACATTTTTATCCTTACAAAAAACGATGAGAATCAATGATGCAGTCCCCAAACAAGGCTCCAAAAAGCGCCGACGCCGTGTAGGTCGTGGCATTGCTGCTGGTCAAGGGGCTAGCTGCGGTTTTGGAATGCGTGGTCAAAAATCCCGTTCAGGTCGAGGGACAAGACCTGGTTTTGAAGGGGGTCAGATGCCCTTATATCGCCGTATTCCCAAGTTAAAACACTTTACGGTCATTAACCCCAAACATTACACTACAATCAACGTAGGTAAGTTGGCATCACTTCCCGCCAATACTGAGGTAACTTTGGAATCCTTGTTGGAGACAGGTTTGGTCACCACCAATGATGGTCCATTGAAACTACTCGGTGATGGGGAGCTGAATGTGCCACTCAATATCAAAGCTGCTGCCTTTACAAGTGGTGCCCGCCAAAAAATCGAGGCGGCTGGTGGCAGCTGGGAAGTTATAGCTAAGTAACCCCTTTAGCCCTTATGCTCCTGTATCTTCAAGAGGTACCTTAAATGACTGTCAGTCGAGACAAAGCCCCAACTGCTCAAGAGACGTTTATGCAAATGGCTCAAGCGGCTGGCCTTAGAGGTCGGCTGCTTGTCACCGTTGGTTTGTTGATTTTAGCCCGCTTGGGTGTCTTTCTTCCTGTACCAGGAATTGATCGAGCCAGATTTTCAGCAGAACTGCAGAATAGCCCCTTTGTCGGTCTTTTAGACTTTTTCTCTGGTGGTGGTTTTTCCGCCCTAGGGATTTTTGCCTTGGGAATTTTGCCTTATATTAATGCTTCGATTATCCTACAACTGCTAACCGCAGCAATTCCTGCTTTAGAAAATTTGCAGAAAAATGAAGGTGAAGCAGGGCGTCGAAAAATCGGTCAGATTACCCGTTATGTTGCCCTAGGCTGGTCTGTGATTCAAAGTATTGGCTTATCGTTGTGGGCACAGCGGTTTGCTGTTGAACCAGGCGCATTCTTCGTGTTTGAAACTGTCCTTGCCCTCACGGCTGGCTCTATGTTCGTGATGTGGTTATCAGAGTTAATTACTGAACGAGGCATTGGCAACGGAGCTTCACTGTTGATTTTTGTCAATATTGTTGCTGTTTTGCCCCGCACCTTGGGTCAAACCATTGAACTGGCTCAGACCGGGGGTCGAGAAACCGTGGGTAAGGTAATTGTGCTGCTGTTAGTTTTCCTAGTCATGATTGTCGGTATTGTATTTGTGCAAGAAGGCAGCCGACGCATTCCGATTATTACTGCCAGACGTCAAGTTGGTAAGCGCCTTTACCGGGAGCGGAAAAATTATTTGCCCCTAAGGCTAAACCAAGGTGGCGTGATGCCAATTATCTTTGCCTCAGCCGTCTTAATCCTACCCACATCTCTAGCTGGAATAACTAGTGGCGATAATAGCAATGGATTGTTAGCCCCAATCAATCAAGTCCTAATTCAGATTGCCAATTATCTCAACCCCAATGGTCAAACTCCTTGGGTCTATGTTGCTGTCTATTTAGTGTTGATTTTGTTCTTTAGCTACTTCTACGCCTCCCTGATTATCAACCCAGTAGATATGTCCCAGAATTTGAAGAAAATGGGGGCAAGTATCCCTGGTATTCGACCAGGAAGAGCTACCAGTGAATATATAGAGAGAGTTTTGAACCGACTGACCTTATTAGGAGCAATTTTCCTAGGACTGGTAGCTGTAGTACCAACTGCAGTCGAAAGCGCCACTGGTGTAACCACATTTAGAGGATTAGGTGCCACATCGTTGCTGATTTTGGTGGGAGTTGCCATCGATACAGCCAAGCAAATTCAAACCTACGTGATTTCCCAGCGTTACGAAGGTATGGTCAAGCAGTAAAATCATTGGGCTTTGGAAGCAGCAGCTTTTTTCGGTGAATGAACCTCAAATTTTCGGGTCAGTTGGTTTTTGTTCATTACCTAGGACAAAAACCAACTGACACATCACCCATGACACATGACACATGAAAAGATTAATCTTTTTAGGACCTCCAGGAGCAGGTAAAGGAACTCAAGCCAAAATTGTGGCTGAACAACTAGGGATTCCTCACATTTCAACCGGGGAAATTTTGCGAGGTGCTGTTAGTGCTCAAACCCTCCTGGGTCAAAAAGCTCAGTCCTATATGGATAAGGGAGAATTGGTGCCTGACGAGTTGCTCATAGATCTGATCCGCGATCGCCTAAATCAACCCGATGCTCAAAAGGGTTGGATATTAGACGGTTTTCCCCGTAACGTCAGCCAAGCCCATTTCTTGAATGACCTGTTGCAGGAGCTTGACCAAACTTTGGATGGTGCCATCAACCTGGAAGTTCCAGATCAGGTTTTGATCGACAGACTATTGGAAAGGGGTCGTAAGGAGGGACGTACAGATGATAATGAGGAAACTATCCGCACACGTCTTGAGGTCTATAACCATCAAACAGCTCCTTTGGTGGAATTTTACCGAGAACACTCAGCTTTAAAATCGATTAATGGTGATCTCTCCTTAGAGCAAGTCACAGAATCGATTAAACAGGTTCTAGGGTAATGATTTTAGGGTAAACCGGTTAGCGTGTAAATTCGTAAAACCCCCTGCGTCCGGCAGGTCAGCCATCATCTGACCCTATTGTAGCTAATACCATTAGCCTAATACGACTAATTTAGACTAATGGTTCTTATAATGGTTCGACCGGTGTAACCTATGCTTTGAGCTAGCCCACGGGAAAAATGCTTCCCTCACCCCGCTACTCCAAATTTGGTGGCAAAGTCATTTAGTTGGTATAATTTTGGATTTGATAAAATATGTTAAGACTCCCTGAATTAAATAATCAAAATTTAGAACCTAGGGGGATAGTTGTATTGAGGTTAAAACACGTTGGCTAAACAAGACTTAATTGAAATGGAAGGCACGGTGACCGAATCCCTGCCGAATGCCATGTTCCGGGTTGACTTGGACAATGGCTTTAATGTCCTAGCTCATATTTCCGGTAAAATCCGTCGGAATTACATCAAAATTCTGCCTGGAGACCGGGTCAAAGTTGAACTAACCCCCTACGATTTAACCAAAGGTAGGATTACCTACCGCCTGCGTAAGAAGTAAAACTAGCAGTGACTTCTGTTTTATTAAAAATCAGTTAAATTTGACAAGTCAACCAAAAAAAAGATATAATAACCAACTGCATTATGTCCAGAAAAAAAAGACATGAAAGTTAGACCATCTGTCCGAAAAATGTGTGAGAAGTGCCGCGTAATTAAACGCCACGGTCGAGTTATGGTAATTTGCCCCAATCCCAAGCACAAACAGCGTCAGGGATAAATCTCAAATCCATACACTTAATCCATACATTTAATTTGTAGCACAAAACTTCAGTCAAGGGAGAACCAAGCGTGGCTCGGATTGCCAGTGTAGACCTACCTCGCGATAAACGTGTAGAAATAGGTCTGACCTACATTTATGGAATCGGTCTGTCGCGGTCTAAAGACATTTTAGCAGCAACAGGAGTTAACCCAGATACGAGGGTTAAGGATTTGACCGATGCGGAGGTGGCTGCCCTCAGAGCAGCTGTCGAAAAAAATTATCAGGTGGAAGGGGATTTAAGGCGCTGGCAGTCAATGAACATCAAGCGCCTAGTAGATATTGGTACCTATCGCGGACGTCGTCATCGCATGGGACTGCCCGTGAGAGGACAGCGAACCCGCACTAATGCCCGTACCCGTCGCGGTAGACGAGTGACTATCGCTGGAAAGAAAAAAGCACCGGCTAAGAAGTAATAGCTCTAGTCAGCCCAACTATCCACCACAGCTTTCTTGTCATTGGTCATTCGTCAAAAGTAACTGCCAGGAGACCTTCTGTTAGTCACTTTGGACAAAGGACTTTGGACAAAAGACTTTCGAAAAAATTGTACAGGTTACTCAACCCCAAGATAATCAATCACCCATAGAGTAAAGTCAAGTGACATGGCGCGACCAACAAAAAAAGGTGGTACAAAAAAGCAGAAACGCAATGTACCCAATGGAATAGCATACATCCAGTCTACGTTCAATAATACTATCGTTACCATTTCTGACACCAAAGGGGATGTAGTCTCTTGGGCTTCAGCTGGCTCTAGTGGATTTAAGGGGGCAAAAAAAGGAACTCCCTTCGCTGCTCAGACCGCTGCTGACAGTGCTGCCCGACGAGCCATAGACCAAGGTATGCGTCAGGTGGAAGTGATGGTGAGTGGACCAGGAGCAGGTCGAGAAACCGCTATTCGGGCCCTGCAAGGAGCCGGACTGGAAATCACCCTAATCAGGGATGTAACTCCAATTCCTCATAACGGCTGCCGTCCACCCAAACGGCGTCGAGTATAAGAGTATATTTTTTGCGACCGTTAGGTTGAAAGGAAAGTAGCTTGAAAGGAGGAGGTTCATCAGGAACTTCTTACCCTTTTTACCCTTTGGCTTACTATCCCTTCAACCTGTATTCGGTTAAAGGGGTCTTATGAATAGAGGGAGGTCACTCTGTGGCGCAGTTTCAGATTGAGTGTGTAGAATCCAAAACACTGAAGAACCAAAGTCAGTATAGCAGATTTGTCCTAGAGCCTCTCGAACGTGGTCAAGGCACAACGGTTGGCAACGCCCTCAGACGAGTTTTGCTGTCCAACCTAGAAGGGGCAGCAGTGACGGCTGTCCGGATTGCTGGCGTAAACAATGAGTTTGCCACAATTGAGGGAGTCAGAGAGGATGTCCTGGAAATTATGCTGAATATGAAGGAAGTTGTCCTAAAAAGCTACACCTCTCAACCTCAGATAGGTCGAGTGATGATTACTGGGCCATCCACTGTGAGAGCTGCTCAGTTTGATTTGCCCTCGGAGGTGGAAATTATTGCTCCAGGTCAGTATGTTGCTACCTTAGCAGAAGGGGCTAAGCTGGAAATGGAGTTCCGCATCGAAAAAGGTACAGGATATCGCTCTGTGGAACGGGGGCATGATGAATCAACAGCGGTAGATTTCCTCCAGATTGACTCTGTGTTCATGCCGGTGACTAAAGTAAATTACAGCGTTGAAAATACTCGCATTGATGGTGCTCTGGAAAAGGATCGCTTAAGTTTAGAGGTCTGGACCAATGGTAGTATAACTCCCCAAGAAGCTCTATCTCAAGCGGCTGGTACCCTGGTCGATCTGTTCAATCCTCTTAAGGAGATTAATCTAGAATCTATTAAAGATGACTATGGTGATGATGACGATCCCACCAGCCAAATCCCGATCGAAGAATTACAACTCTCGGTTCGGGCTTACAACTGCCTGAAACGAGCACAGATAAATTCTGTATCCGATTTGCTCGATTATAGTCAGGAAGACCTCCTAGAAATCAAAAACTTTGGTCAAAAGTCGGCTGAAGAAGTGATTGAAGCTCTGCAACGACGTCTAGGAATTACACTGCCCCACGAAAAATCCGCTAAGACTTAACCACAACAATTAAACTTAAGGGACTGGAGAAGCACGCAAGTAGCTAGTCTAAACCCTAGGAATAAAGGCAAATCTTGTTCAAAAAAAAGGAGGAAGCTAAAAAATGCGTCACGGGCGTCGTGTGCCAAAACTGGGCAAGCCAGCAGATCAACGTCGGGCTCTGATGAGATCCCTGACCACTGAATTACTGCGTCATGGTCGAATCACTACCACTAAAGCTCGGGCAAAAGCCATTCGTTCGGAGGTGGAGCGAATCATTACCCTGGCCAAGGATGGTTCATTGGCATCCCGACGTAGGGCAATTGCCTATCTCTACGACAAAAAGTTAGTTCACTCCCTCTTTGCTGGAGTGAACGAGCGATATGGCGATCGCAATGGCGGATATACCCGAATTCTGCGCACGGTGCGGCGTCGTGGTGATAATGCTGAAATATCTATTATTGAACTAGTCTGAGGCAATTAACCATTAAAGCAATTAACCATTAAAAATGTCAATTGTTAATCGTTAATCCATGATGTCTGCCAACGATGCTAAAGCTATCCAGCGAATTGCCCTGGTTATTCAATACCTGGGTAATAACTTTTATGGCTGGCAGCGACAACCAAAGCATCGCAGTGTTCAGTCGGAAATCGAAACAGTTCTGTCCACCGTGCAACAGCGAGCCATAACCCTATATGGTGCTGGTCGTACTGATACAGGGGTTCACGCTGCTGCCCAAGTCGCTCATTTTAATGCCACAGGTCCCATACCAGCCCATCGCTGGGCAGCCATACTCAATAGTAGACTGCCAGAGGATATCTTAGTCCGAGCATCAGCATTAGTATCACCAGACTGGCATGCTCGGTTTAGTGCCATCTGGCGTCGTTATCGATACACAATCTATACCGACGCCTGCCCTAACTTGTTTGTGCAACCCTTTTGTTGGCACTATTATCAAGCTCCCCTTGATGAATCCCTGATTCAGGCAGCCTTAAAACCACTGCTGGGTAAGCATCACTTGGCAGCCTTTCACCGAAGCAACTCGGGGCGATCGCATTCCTGGGTAAATGTGCAAGCAGCCGAATGTTATCGCAATGGACCATTTATTCATATAGAAATTCAAGCTAACGGATTTCTATATGGTATGGTGCGTCTGTTGGTAGGAATGCTAGTACAAGTGGGAATAGGGAAGCTAACCCCAGAACAGTTTACTGACATCTGGGTTAACCAACAGCGGGACAAGGTGAAATACGCTTCCCCAGCCAAAGGCTTGTGCTTGCTAAGGGTTGGCTACCCAGAATGCCCCTTCCCGCCAGAAATATGGTATGATACCCAACCCAAATTTATACTACCTCAATTGACCGGTTGAAGGTTACAGGTAACAAGGTTGAAGGTCACTGAATCTGTCAATAGTCAACCTTTTAACCTGTCAACCTACTAACTGACAAGGGATCCCTGGGCTAGAACAACCTGTCAAGCTTGGCCAAAAGGCCACGCTACGCGAACAACGTTTCAACCCAACCGTAAACCTGATATTAATTGAACCGATGGAAAAAACCCACATCCCAACTCAAGACTCAATCGAAAAAAAGTGGTACGTTGTAGACGCCACCAACCAACGTCTAGGACGACTAGCCAGTGAAATTGCCATCATTCTGCGGGGTAAAAACAAACCTACTTACACCCCCCACATGGATACTGGAGACTTTGTGATTGTTGTCAATGCCGAAAAAGTTATGGTCACTGGCAGAAAACGCGAACAAAAGCTATACCGCCGTCATTCCGGTCGTCCTGGGGGTATGAAGACAGAAACCTTTGCCCAATTGCAAGCACGTATACCCGAAAGAATTATCGAGAAAGCTGTCAAGGGTATGCTACCTAAAAACTCTCTGGGTCGCCAACTTTTCAAGAAGCTGAAAGTTTACACTGGTCAGACCCATCCCCATGAAGCACAACAACCCCAAGAACTAACTATTAAAACAATTCCAGGAGGCTAAAACCAATGCAAGCAGAAGAACAAGCAGGTCGCGCTGTTTACTGGGGAACTGGTCGTCGTAAGTCATCAGTTGCTAGGGTGCGTTTGGTTCCCGGTAGCGGTCAGTTGATTGTTAATAAACGTCCAGGGGACGCTTACTTTAACTTTAACCCCATGTACCTAGCCAGCCTGAAAGCACCTTTGGAAACCTTAGGTTTGGAAAATGAGTACGATATCCTAGTCAATGCCCACGGTGGTGGCTTAACGGGACAATCTGATGCTGTGCGTCTAGGGGTGGCTAGAGCCTTGTGCGAACTAGACCCAGAAAACCGCCAACCTCTTAAAATAGAAGGCTACTTGACTCGTGACCCACGGTCAAAAGAGCGCAAGAAATATGGATTGAAAAAAGCTCGGAAAGCCCCCCAATACTCGAAGCGATAAATTATCAGCTGGCTAATTTAAAATTCAACATGGTAATTAAAAATTTGTAAGCATTCAGACCTTAGCTATTAGCTATCAGCCATTCCGAATAAACGTTTAGCTAAAAGCAATAATAAATAAGCTAATAAATTAGCTGATTAAGGGTTGTCCACAATAGCTAATGTATGGGCAATATTAAGCCACATGCCTAAGTTTGACAGGATTGAAAAGCTGACTGCTAAGGGGCTGATAGCACCTCAAGTAGCGTACGGCACAGGCTTCTAGCCTGTGGTGTAGCGCATATCATTACCATAATTTAACAATTAGCAATGTAAAATTAGCTAATTATATAGTAAAATACAAAGCAAAGGAGGAACTATGCCAAAACCAGATATTCACCCAGAGTGGTACCCAGAAGCCAAAGTCTATTGCAACGGGGAAGTTGTGATGACCGTTGGCTCAACTCAGCCAGAACTTCACGTAGATGTTTGGTCTGGTAATCATCCCTTCTACACAGGAACCCAGAAAATTATTGATACGGAAGGGCGAGTTGAACGCTTTATGCGGAAATATGGGATGCTGGATGGTGCAGAAAATACAGCTAGCTCTGATGGGACAAAGAAATAGCTCCTAACGTTCAAGGGTGAAGGATGAAGGAGAAAAGATGAACCAGGAGGAATGAAGGATGAAATGGGTTTAGCGATGGCTAACTTAAGGTTGACTAAAAACTTGATAAACAGTTAGGAGTTAAATTTCCCACTTAATACTTCCCAGTTCATAATTCATAAATTTATACTTCATCCTTCCTAACTTCTGAGGCTATTTCAAGAGAGCGATCGCATAAACCATGGCTGAAACCTACCTGCTGGAAAAACTAAACTCTGTCGAGCAAACCTACCATGAATTAACAAGGCGTCTGGCTGATCCAGATATCGCCACTGACCCCAATGAGTTGCAACGAGTGGCAAAAGCTCGTTCCTCCCTAGAAGGAGTTGTTGCTACCTACGACAACTGGAAGCAAACCCAAGAGGAGTTGGCAGGAGCACGGCAAATCCTTAAAGAATCCACTGGTGAGCCAGAATTGCAAGAAATGGCAGCTCTGGAAGTTGAGGAACTCCAGACCAAGCTAGAGCACCTGGAAAGAGAACTTAAAATATTACTCTTGCCTAAAGACCCGAATGATGAAAAGAATATCATGCTAGAGATTCGGGCAGGAACTGGTGGCGATGAAGCAAGTATCTGGGCAGGGGACTTGGTACGAATGTACTCACGCTATTCCGAAAGTCAAAACTGGCGAGTAAAGTTATTGAGTGAGTCTCTGGCGGATATGGGAGGCTTCAAAGAAGCGATATTAGAAATTCAGGGAGAGCAAGTTTACAGCAAGCTAAAGTTTGAAGCTGGGGTTCATCGAGTCCAACGAGTACCTGTGACTGAGGCTGGCGGTAGAGTTCACACCTCAACAGCAACGGTAGCCGTGATGCCAGAAGTTGATGACGTGGATGTGGACATAGACCCCAAGGAGATCGAAATTTCTACAGCCCGTTCTGGTGGTGCTGGTGGTCAGAACGTAAACAAAGTAGAAACGGCAGTTGATTTGTACCACAAACCTACAGGAATTCGCATTTTTTGTACAGAAGAACGATCTCAGCTACAAAACCGAGAGCGAGCCATGCAAATTCTCCGGGCTAAGCTGTATGAGATCAAGTTACAGGAACAACAGGAAGCGGTGACCTCGATGAGGCGTTCCCAAGTTGGTACAGGGGCTCGTTCTGAGAAAATCCGCACCTACAACTACAAAGATAATCGGGTCACCGATCACCGACTGGGTCAAAATTATTCCCTCGCTCCTTTGCTGGAGGGGGACTTGGAGGGAGTGATTCAATCTTGCATTAGCCAAGACCAGCAGGAGCAATTGGAAAAATTGGCATCTTCTACATCCAACGGTGAATCTTTAACTTGATGCCAAGTTAGCTAAAGGCTTCTCGCGCCTTTAGCTAAAAGCCTTGCCTTATCTGGGGTTTACTCTAACTGAAGCGCAGACTAGAAAACAACAGTGTGTTGTTAGGTTTGTGTATTAAATCATAATCAAAATTTTGTCAACTAGATTTTAAGTGTTGCTTGATTTTATTGACACTCCGCGCCGAAGTAAGAACGGGGATTCTTAGTTCCTCGACATGCCTTAAAATTAGCTATCCGTCAAAGGCAATATTTAAGCCAAATGCCCGTTAAAAACCAAACATCTAGCCTAATTTAACTAACCCCAGTGGGCTTGTCTCCCTAAGCGTTGAGTTTCCTCAGTTTCCGTGTGCCCCACGGTACTTTTGTTTTCAAAGTTTGCTTTACTGGTTGTCGGTATCTGTTAGGATCCATACGTTTTTAATGAGGTTTTTCGCGCCTCAAGTGCTAACATCGCTTTACGTCGTGAAATTATGACAGTACCGACGAATCCTGTCTGTGTTAGGCCACTCTCTTATTCTAGCACATTACTTGAAAGCCGTCCTAGAAGGACGGGGCTTGAAACCCATCTTTTTAGTCACTCCAGAGAGACGAGTATGAAGTTGACATTGTCCAAGATAAATTTGTGCTACACTATCTCCTGGGTTCAAGCGTAGACATTCCTGAAACAGAACTGATGCCTTGGAGAAATAATGGAGATTATAAAGTACCAAGGCTTGTTCAAATTTGCTGCGAGTAATTAACTTCCCTTCTCGCAGTTGAGGTTTATCGGCATCAAAGATTTCATAAACTGTCACCATTTCCGATTTCCCCTTGACTGGTACCCGATCAATCAAGCGAATGGCATAAGCTAAGGGATTATCTAACTTCCAATAAGTATGCTGAGTGATTAATAACGGCACCCCATAACGTTTCGTTAATTCTTCTAAACGAGACGCTAAATTGACCCCATCGCTGATGACAGTGCTATCCATCCGATTTTTTCCTCCCACTGCTCCTAGCATCAACGAACCAGTATTGATGCCAATCCCAACGGTGATGGCTGGGTGTCCTGAGCTTCGCCGAGATTGATTATAGTCAGCTAGGGACTTTAGCATAGCAATTCCGGCGTTGACCGCATGATTAGCACTTTCGTTAAACAGAGCCATAATCCCATCCCCCATGTATTTATCAATAAAGCCATGATTTCCAGTGATGGCAGATTCCATACGAGAAAGATAGGTATTGATAAATTCAAAATTTTCCTCAGGTGTCATACTTTCCGATAGGGTGCTAAAGGAGCGAATATCGGAAAATAGCACCGACATCTCTTGCTGAACATGATCCCCTAATTGAACATCGGTAATGCTTGGTTTGTTCAATAATTGGAGAAACTGATGAGGGACAAAGCTTGCATAAGCTTGATTGACTTGGGAGAATTCCTGCTTCAAGCGTAGGTGTTCTGCTTCTGCTTTTTTGCGTTGGGTGATATCGTGAAAAGCTACGATAGCATAGGCAATGTTGCTCAATTCATTAAAGATAGGTGTTCCCCAACTTTCTATAGGGATAATTTTTTCTCCTTGGTGGATTTCCAGATCATCCAGGGTGGCGTTTTCACCTTTTAATGCCTTTACAGCAACTAATTTTTCAGCAAAGTATAGCTGATTGGTTCCGGCAACATAAAGTTGATAAACCTCTGGCATTTGCTCAGCTGTAGTTAATGGCACGACTCCCTTACCGAATAACTGCCGCGCCTTATAATTGAGGAATTCTAGTACCCCCTTATCATTAAACACAGCCACACCCACAGGCATCCTTTCTAGAAACTGGGTCAATTGATACTGGTTCTCTAGCAGTTCGTCAACTAGGACAGTTTGCTGACGGTTTATAGCACTCAGATGCTGCCACTCTTGATTAGCTTGTTCTGGTGCTGTAGTATATTCTGAAATCTGTGCTGCTTGATCACAGATGATTTTTTCCAACTGCTGATTGAGTTCCTGAAGTTGGCGATTTTGTGCCTTCAGTGTTTCCTCAAGAAGATAAGTATGTATGGCTTCTATGACTGTCAATTTCAGGTCTTCAGATGGACAAGGCTTCCCTAGGTAACGATATAACTTTGCATACCGAATAGCCTTGGCTGTAGCTTCCAAATCCAGATCACCCGTCAGCATAATTTTGAGAGTTTGATTAGAGAAAAAATAAGCTATGTTTAATAAGTCATCCCCTTTCAGATCAGGGATAACAGCACCAGCCAAAACTAAAGCAACTTCATACTCGTCATTGCGCAACTCTTCGACTAACTTTACAACCCCTTTACTCCCTTCAAAATTTTCAATCAGATTTTCTTTGCCGAGAGTATTACCTAGAGATATTTTTAGGTTATTGAGAACTGATGGATCATTATCAATACAAATAATTATTAATGGGTTTGTCATGGCAAATTATCATCTGCAAAATTATCTTGAATTATTTAAATAAATGCCTGGCGGCAATTGATTATTATTATAATATATTTTTTTTTGTCATAACAAAATATTGCCTGCTTATTAATTGATTGGATTAAATGATTGAAGTAAATCATTTGGTGGAATTAAAGATAAACTATTATTCCCTAAACTCTTAGTTGTTTACCATTGATTAATAACAGTAAGCCATCAACAGTAAACCACAAAAAAATTACATATTTTATTTATTAATACCAAATCACTTATCTCAAGCTATGGATTGAGCAGACAAGTTTTATTTTTTGGAGCAACATATAGTATTGTGGCGATAGTGCCCTCTACAGTCAACACCAAAATGTAGCCAATTGCTTTTACGATTTAGCTACACTATTGACCCAATCTGCTGGAAATTTATCTGATTAAGCCACTCAATTAACCCCTAATTCCCTAGACAATCTACCTAAATACCAATAAATATCATTAAATAATTGATTTGTCAACTATCCCAAGACACCCATTTGATAGGCATGTTAGCACTATACATAATAGTATGTATTTGTCAATTAGCAAGTGTAGCCAGTTTAATCACGCTCATCAACCTAAATTAATTGTCTGCCTTGTTAGAAACCGCTAAAGTGTCGTTTGAGATATTGGGGAACTCTTAGTGATGACTATTGATCAGGTACTTGACATCCTCAAAAGTGTTGAGAAAATCAAGTTAACTCCACTTCAGGAATGGATATTGCACCAAGCCTGGGAAGGAAAAACCTATACCGATATGGCGATCGAAGCACACTATGGCCCTGAATACCTCAGAAAGACTGCCTATAAGTTGTGGCGATTACTGGGAGACATTTTTGGCAAAGCGATCACCAAGACCAATTTCCGGAACACCCTGGAAACAACCCCGATTACTTCCTACCATCAAGAACTAATTCAGCAATATTACCGCCGTCAATGCCTACGTAAAATTGCTGAATTTCCTAGTGGAGCACTTCCCCTACCATCTCACCTTTATATAGAGCGTCCTCCGATTGAAGAGCTTTGCTATCAAGCCATTCACCAACCCGGAAGTTTACTCCGGATTACAGGACCAAAAGAGACAGGAAAAACGTCTTTGCTATTGCGAATATTAGACCAGGCAAGAGAAAAACAATATGGCAGAGTTTACCTCAATTTTAACCAAGCAGAAACCGCCATTTTAAGCAATTTAGACCGGCTATTGCGCTGGTTATGTGTTAACATCAGTTACCAACTCCAGCTTCCCCAGCAACTGGATGACTATTGGGATAAAGACCTAGGCAGTAAGGTCAGCTGTATGAGTTACTTACAAGAACATATCCTAGAAAAAATAGACCATCCCCTAGTTTTGGCAATGGATGAAGTCCATCGGTTGTTTGAGCATACCCAAACTGCTAAAGATTTTTTACCCTTATTGCGCTCTTGGCATGAGGAATCTAAACAACTACCGCTGTGGCGAAAGCTGCGGGTTGTTGTGGTTTACTCGACAGAAATTTATGTTGCTCTGGAAACTTCCCAATCTCCGTTTAATGTGGGATTACCGATTAAGTTACCCGAGTTTAACAAACAGCAAATCCAACAGTTAGCTCAGCTTTATAGATTACATTGGTCAAATAGTGAAGCTGCTGGCAAACTGATGGCTGTGGTGGGGGGACATCCGGGATTAGTGCAGCTTGCTCTGTATCACTTGGCTTATCATAATATTAGCCTAGAACAATTACTCGCTGAAGCAGCTACTGCTACGGGAATTTATAGTGACTATTTGCGGCAACACTTAAGTGTACTTAGGGCAAATCCTGATTTAGCTACTACTCTTAAACAGGTGGTTGCAGCAGATAGGGGAGTTGAGCTCGATCCAATCAGTATCTATAAGTTACAGAGTATGGGTTTGGTGAGTGTTCAGAGAAATCAAGTTACACTCTGTTGTAATTTATATCGTCAGTATTTTTTAGAACACCTTGATATGTTGAAGGTTTAAGGTTTAAGGTTTAATGTTGAAGGTTTAATGTTGAAGGTTTAATGTTGAAGGTTTAATGTTGAAGGTTGTCTGTCAGAATTAATTCTTAATTCTTAATTCTTAATTCTTAATTCTTAATTCTTAATTCTTAATTCTTAATTCTTAATTCTTAATTCTTAATTCTTAATTCTTAATTCTTAATTCTTAATTCTTAATTCTTAATTCT
>NZ_JAAHHX010000450.1:0-1870 GCF_010672065.1 Moorena sp. SIO4A1
CCCTTGTGGTGCCACTAGCTTCAAAGACTACCAGGTAGAAATTCTTGACAATCCCACTCCCCCGGAAATCCTGTTTATCGACATCCAGCATTTAGACAGTGAAGCCAAAGAAGAAGCAGTAGCAGAAGAACTAGATCACTGGCTAAATTACGAATGGTCTTTGACTCAATGGCCACTCCATCAATTTTCTGTCATACGTCTTGAAGACTCAGTTTATCAGCTCTTTTTAGGCATCGAACACGTGATCTCGGATGGTCTGAGTAATCATGTCATTCTACGGGAATTTATGGAAATTTATCGCGCCCGTAGTTGTGGTGAAGAGCCCATACTCCCACCAGCCACCAGCCTCAAGGATTACGCTGAAGTGGTAGCAGCCATGAATGCTTGGCAGGATCCAGAGGAAGACCAAGCACTTGCGGAGTATACTGCTAGCCAAGGTAAAGAGTCCTATATCTGGAATCCTAAAGGTAAACCTGTTGACTACCAGAATTCCCAATTCTACAGCCATAAATATTGCCTGACCCAAGAGACCACAGATAAACTCATTGCCAAAACTGCTGAATGGCGATTGCCCGTGAATTCCTTACTACTAGGAGCATTTCTGCGAGCAGTTGTCAAGCTAGACTCCCATGACCTTAGGGTCACAAGCACAAATAACAATTTTCATGCTACCACTGAGGACTCTACCCCTTCCAAATCCCCGATTATTCAAATTCCCACCAGTGGCAGAATCTATCCTGGGGTAGATGCATCTAATGTCGTCAGCAGCTTTGCCCAAAATTTAGCCCTTAGCTTTACTCCGCCTCAGCCCGATGAAGACTGGCAAGCTCTATTAAACCGGATTCATCAAGTCATCCAAAATGGCATAGCCAGTGGTATTGACCGCGCCCAGACTCGCCAGATGGGCATGATCTTCAAAGAAAATATTGCTCTGGAAAATGGCCAAATTCCTGAACATACTTTACCTATGTTTCGGAGCGCGTTGAAATCCAATCTCTATTTCCCTTACACAGGACACACCCACATTAAAACTCAGTACGGTTCTGTTAATGTAACAGATTATCAAGCAGGTGGCATAAATGCTCCTGGAACTCTGGATATCTTACAAGAGGTATTCGATGGCCGTCTGCATATGTTTGCCAGTTACGACTACAACTGTTTTGCACTGTCCGAGATTGATAACTTAATGACGGAATACATTGCTCAGATTGAGGAATTAGTCTCACTGACAATTCAACCTGAGCAGCCATCCAAATCTCAGCAGCCATTACCAACAAATACCGCTATCGAGTCAACCCTGCGACAAGTAACAGAAGAAATCTGTCACTATCCCATCTCCGCTGATGAGATGGATCTAGACCTAGAAGCCGACTTAGGAGTAGATTCCCTAGAACGAATTCGGATTGTTACCCACCTAGAAAAGCTCTACGGTAAAGTCGATCGCCAAGGCTTACTCAGCTGTCGGAGTGTGCAAGAAATGGCATCCACCCTGAGCCAATCTTTTAAAGGTTGAAGGTTTAAGGTTGAAGGTTTAAGGTTGAAAATTGAATGTTTAAGGTTGAAGGTTGAAGGTTTAAAGTTACAGGTTCTTCGCCTTTGGCGTTCCCGAAAGGTAGGTTACAGGTTACCGGTTGAACGCGATCGCGTGGCCGAAAGGCCAAGGTTTAAAGTTTAAGGTTTATTTTTCACTGTTCACTGTTCACTTTTTACTGCAAATTGGAGGATTTATGGAGAGGTTAGCAATTATCGGCTCGGGAATTTCTGGGACACCAGCCGCTTATTATCTTCAAGACGAGTACGAGGTTGATGTTTATGAAAAAAGTCATAGAGTTGGAGGTCATGCTAATACCATTGACCTGTGGGAGGGAGA
>NZ_JAAHHX010000451.1:0-1868 GCF_010672065.1 Moorena sp. SIO4A1
GGACCCTTTGACTATTGGGTTCATCGCCATCAATTTATTCCAGAAGACCAGAAAACTCGGCTAACTGATTCCATTGAATTTGCTTTACCAGGAGGAGCGTTAGTGGAAGAAATGTTTGGTTGGTTAGCTTAGGACACGCGCAAAAATAACTTACCAATAGAGAAGTTATAAATAATTCCATTGGTGGTAAATTAGATTATGAAGAGATTTAAGAATAGTTGGGGTGTCTGATGGGGGATGGGATATCACTTAGTTCAAGCACCATCTATAGTATTAGTGCGCTCTAATGGTCAAATCATGGATATGTCAATCATCGAGTCCCTCAGAATCAAGTTTGAGGCATTAGTGCCTTACATGAATGAAAAGCTGAGACGATTGTGGGCAGCATCGGAAGCAGTAGCACTAGGTGAAAATGGGATAGAGCTGGTAGTCTTTGCCACAGGCATTGGTGCCAAAACAGTCTCAGAAGGTATCAAAGAGCTACAGCAACCGTTGAGTAGTGTAGCGACTGTTGCTCCATCAACTAGGATCAGAAAACCTGGAGGAGGCAGAAAGAGCTATGAGCAGAGTAAGCCAAAACTGCTCAAAGATTTAGAAGAGTTGATTGACCCAATCACACGTGGAGACCCGGAATCGCCACTGCGATGGACATCAAAAAGCACATCAAAAATTGCTGTTGAAGTTACCGTAAGCATAGTGGAGCCTTTATGGTTAGTCGGTTATGCATAAAAGGGTTAAAACTTTTTGATTAAGGCTCCACTATGCTAAGGTTTCGTCTCGAGGCATTAAGAAAAATCGGACATCAAATTAGTCCAAGAACAGTAGCGAAGTTACTGCATCAACTAGGATATAGTTTACAGAGTAATCGAAAAAGTTCAGAGGGAAAAGGTCACCCAGATCGAGACGAACAATTTCAATATATTAATCAAGAAATCAAAGAGTATCAAGGTCGAGAGCAACCCGTTATTTCAGTAGATACAAAGAAAAAAGAACTAATTGGAAACTACAAAAATGAAGGGAAGGAATGGGAAAGGAAAAAAGAGCCAGTCAAAGTAAAGATGCATGACTTTGCTGACCCGAATTTAGGCAAAGTGATCCCTTATGGAATTTATGATGTAAGTAATAATCAAGGATGGGTTAATGTTGGTATTGACCATGATACCGCTGAGTTTGCGGTTCAATCAATTCGTACTTGGTGGCAAAAAATGGGCATAGAGCTCTACCCAGGAGCTCAAGAACTGTTAATCACAGCAGATGCTGGAGGAAGCAATGGTTATCGGCTTCGCCTCTGGAAAACTGAGTTGCAAAAATTAGCTGATGAAACGGGACTTAAGATTAAGGTAGTTCACTTTCCTCCCGGAACAAGCAAGTGGAACAAAATAGAACATCGTATGTTTTGTAAAATTACCGAAAATTGGAGAGGTAGACCCTTAATTAGTCGAGAAGTAGTGGTAAATTTAATTGCCAATACAACCACTCAAACGGGATTGACTATTCATGCGGAACTTGATCAGGGTAAATATCAAATTGGTCAACGTATTAGTGACTCTCAACTGTCTCAAGTGAATCTACAACCAGCCGATTTTCATGGAGAATGGAATTACCAAATTATTCCTAACCTTAAATAGGAAAGTTATTTTTGCGCAGTTCCTAACCCCTCCCAGGAGGGGAATAGTGAAAAAATCTTGTGTACCTCATAGTTATGAAAAACGCTGTAGTTTAGTTGATTGCTTTTGTGTTCACGGTTGACGATTGACGCTTGAGGATTAATAGTTGACAGTCAATCGTCAACTGTTAACAAATAGCAATTAATTAACAGTTGCCAGTTATCTGTTTATTATCTCTTAGTGGGGATGTGTCTGATGCTA
>NZ_JAAHHX010000452.1:0-1867 GCF_010672065.1 Moorena sp. SIO4A1
TTCCCGATTCCCGATTTCCGATTCCCGATTTCCGATTCCCGATTCCCGATTCACGATTCCCGATTCCCGATTTCCGATTCCCTTTGCTAAACATTTACATAATTCAGAGTTTAATGAATTTTATTTAAATGTTCTAAAGCTGGCTGGATTTACAGATAAAATACCCTTGGCAATAAAAATCAGCCATCACGTTGAAATAGATAAGTACATTTTTAAGCTATCAGCTAATGCTTACTTGAAAATTTTACTGAGGAAAAATAGTCATGACTAGTAAATTAGCGATCGCATTGATCGCAATTAGCGTTTTTGATCTTTCGGCAAGAGGGGTTAGTGCTGCGTCGATTACCCCGATCAACCTTGACGACCTGACTCTGGGAGCAACCATCACAGGACCAGTGGGTCCGACAGTAGATGCATCCCTAATCAATGGTGACGGAAATAGCCTCGGGGACTTGACCAGTAGCGTTTCTTGTCCTGTTGGTTTTCTGACTTGTGTGCCGCCCCAAAATCCAGCGGGAACCATCTACACTTATATACACAAAGTTATCCCTGGTGTGGACTTTCCCAATGATCCCCCCTTTCCTCAACCGGATGGTTTACTTGCGTTTGATGATGTCAATCAGTTCGGGTTGGAGTTCAAAGCTGAAGGGTTTACAGGAGTTGCGGGCTATAGCTTTGGGGAAGCGAAGCAGGCACTCGGTTCCAGTGGGGAGTTTTCAATCAAGTTTGATGAAGATGGCAGTCTAGTCTGGAGCGTTGTTGGTGGATCGGGTTGGAGTACTAATTCCGACACTCCAGAAACGATTTCTTTCTTTTGGCAAACCACACAACCTCCCATTGGTCCATTTGGGACGTTCACCGCTAAGAACGATACCCAATCCGGGACAGGTAATGGTCCACTGCCTCTGGCAGTCCCAGTGCCTGAGCCGATGTCATCTCAGGGTCTACTGGCTCTGGGCTTTCTGGGCTTAGGATTAGTGGTTAAGAGGGCTATCGGCTCTAGTCTCTTTTAAGGCAATTAGTAGGGAGTAGGGAGTCAAGATGCAGTAGCTGGATCAAGGGCGTTCTGTCAGTCAAGTAATGAATAGCAGTAGAGTGGGCATCCTGCCCGCTCGAAAATAAGGAGGAAACTGGCAAGATGCCAGTTCTACGCAAGATGCCAGTTCCACGCCTGATGCCCATTCTACAGGTGGAACCCAAGCAGCGAGGGATTGCTCGCGGCCTTGGAGGCGTCTGGAATTTTGGGTAATAATAGAGTGGGTAAGGCAAATCCAAACCCACTCTATCAGATCTCGATGCTACTGCTTTTAGGTACTACACCTAACCGAATTTTACTTATCCCTAAACTGGTTCAACCAATTGGTCAAATCCACTTCGGTTTCAAAATCTAACAACGCTTCTCCTAAATCTTCCAACTGGTCAAAGGATAATTCCTCAATTTGATTTTGTAATTGGGGATTGATTTCACCTAGGCGACGGCTAAGTAGACGCTTAATTAAATTAAGCTCATTGCGCTTTCCTTGTTCTAATCCCTGTCCTAATCCTTGTTCTAATCCTTGTTTTAATCCCTGTTTTAATCCTTGTTCTAATCCTTGTTCTAATCCTTGTTCTAATCCTTGGCGAATAATTCGTTGATAAACTACTGACTCCTGCATCATATCCTCCCGAAAATAAGCTTGAATTAACTGTTCATCAAATTTCACCCCAGCCAACAGTTGCACGCAAGCAGATAGGTTACGTTGCTGTTGTCTATCTTCAATCATATCGATTCTGGCTGCTACCTGGGATAGCAAGGTTTCTGGCACTTCAGTTTGTGCTAACACAGCCAAGGGTAGTAACCCCGGTGTTGTTAGTAACGGTTGTGGAT
>NZ_JAAHHX010000453.1:0-1865 GCF_010672065.1 Moorena sp. SIO4A1
CCTGAACCAGTGATATCATCGCTGGATTCTGATCAGTTAGACGCGATCGCATTTTGGCTAACTCCCGTTCCAAGTTGACTAGCTGAGCTCGTAAGGCTTGGAGTTCTTGATCTTGACCAATGCGTCCGGCGATGTAAGCATTCTGAGCATTATTCAGACTGGTTATTGTCTGGAGTTCTTGGCTACGGGTTTTAGCGTCTTGGAGTTGAATAGACACAGCACGTTCTTGGTCTTCTAAAGTAGCTAAACTCCTGACTAAGAGTTGTGTTTGTTCCTCGGGAGAAACTAAACCAGTGGTCTGTTTAAATTGGTTTAACGCTGCTTCTGCTGCTGCTACCTCCAAACGCCGTAATGGTACTTCTTTCTCCAAAAATTCCCGCACAGCTTTAGCTTCTGAACGAATCCCTTCAGCACTTTCAGTAACCATTGCGTTGGCGATCGCATTGAGCACCGTGGTTGCCAATTCTGGATTTTGACCCTGATAGCTCAGCTCAAGAATATTGGTAGCAGGCACAATTTTTACCTTTAAATCCTCACGGAGTTTGTATATGGTCAGTCCTTCTGGTGAACTGCCGAGTAGAGCAATCTCGTCAAGTGCTCCCTGAAGAACCCGTTCTGACCCCACTAGTTCTGCTTGAGTTGCGATTGGGTCAGCTCCACCGGGTGTATTAGCAGGGACTTGGCTGAGGTTGTCACCCAACTCAGATACACTCACCTTTTTATTGTCCAGCATCAGCCGTGCTTTCACTTGGTACACTGGTGGGGTAACAACCAAATAGGCAATCGCTCCACCAATTACGGATGTAAAGGTAACAAGGGCTGGCAAAAGCCGCCGCTTTAAGGCTAATGGTAGTGATGAAAGGCTTGTGTCCATAAAGTTCACGAAACTCAGTAGTTTTACTGGTTCTTGAAAAACGGGAGCGTGACACTGAATTTGGCATCAGACGACGCACAGAGTTTTTGATAGAGTCTCAAGTTATCAGCAGTAATTTTGTCCCAGTTATAGTAAGTAGCTACATGGTCTTGTGCCTTCTTTGCCATGTCCGCTAACTTTTGAGGTTGGCGGATCGCCGTTTCTAGAGCTCGGACACAAGAGTCTACGTCTCCTGCTCGGAACAGTAGACCTCGTTCTTCACCAATCAATTGCTGATGGGGAGGGATATCACTAGCGAGCACTGGAATCCCTTCTTGCATTGCCTCTAGCATCACCAGCGGTAATCCTTCTAAATCCGAAGGCAGAACAAACAACCCTGCCCCCCGAACAATCTCGGCTAAGCTACTTCCATAGAGTTCACCAACGAATAACACGTCTTGATTTGTACCTGCCAAGTCATGTAGGTTGGCGATGTAGTTATGAGTGTCACTATCACCACCAGCAATCACCAGTTTCCAACCGTTAGATTTGAGCCGTTGGAAAGCTTTGATGAGTAGATCAGGTCGTTTTTCCGGTACAAGCCTGCCCAAGAACAGAATGTAACGCCCCGGGTTTAGACCTAGGAATTTACCATAGGGAAATTTGGGGTCTGACTCTGGGTAAATCCCTGGAGCATTGGGAATATTGATTGTATTCTTGCTATAGGTGTTGAGAAAGTAATTTTGGAGTGCTTGTGAGACTACGACTAACTCATGGGCAGAGTAGACCGCGTTCCTCTCCCCCAAACGAATTAACCCACTCGACCATTTCCCCCACTTGGCTCGTTGCCAGTCCAATCCCTGACAGGTAACCACAATCTTTGCAAAGATGCAGGAGGAGTTTGATTATATTATTTGGCGATCGCTATCCTCTGCCCAACCCCTGAAGCAACTGCTGACACAACTGATTCCATTCCTGTCTCACCACCAGTCATCGGAGTTACCAGAAGACA
>NZ_JAAHHX010000454.1:0-1864 GCF_010672065.1 Moorena sp. SIO4A1
CTGATAATGGTGCTAGTATCACTGCCTCCACCTTCGATGGGGACAAAGGCAATATTGAGCTGGATATCACAAACGGTTTACTATTGCGTAATGGCAGCAGTATTACTGCGGAAGCTGATAACGATAGCGATGGTGGCAAAATTACCATTAACTCCGATTTAGTCACTAGACTTCTTGCAGAAGTCGGGAACAGGGAACAGGGAACAGGGAACAGTGGACAAGAATTGACGCAAACACTATCAGAAAACTACTTTTGCAAGAGGTCTACTCTGATGGAAGGCAGCTTGATCCAAGCCGACGCTAATCGAGGCAATGGTGGAGATATTGCCATTACTACCCAAGGCTTATTTGTGTTTCCAGATAGTGCCATTACCGCTAGTTCTCAGTTTGGGGTAGATGGGGTGATCACCATTAACAATCCTGACGCCGATCCGGCTAATGGCTTAGTTCAACTACCCACAGATACTAGCGATCGCACTCAACAAATCGCTGAAGGTTGCCGTTGGACTGCCACCAGTAGTTTTTATATTACCGGACGGGGTGGCATACCCCAAGATCCCAGTGCCATGGTACGGGGTGGCCAAATTTTATCGGATGTGCGGGATATATCGGATCTATCCATAGTGCGCGCCATACCCGAAGCTGAAGATCGTAAAGCACACACTAATACCAAAGCACCGATAGTGGAAGCTAATGCTTGGATTATTAATGAGGAAGGTAATGTGGAATTAGTCGCTGTTGTCAACTCGAACCAGGCGCTCGATTTTCTGCGAGCAACTTGTGCGATTAAAGAGGATTAGATTTTCGGGTGGGCAAAGACAGTTTGGTTCCAATCAGTATTAATGATTAAATTACTTTGCCCACCCTACTTTAGCTAAAATGGTGCAAAGTGGGTAGGGAGCGGTTGAGGCACTTTACCCAACATTGGCACTAGCATTACTTGGGTTTCACTATCCTTAAACCCAACATGCATTTTTAGAGATATCAGTACTGAAACGATTGTTGCAACCACTAAAACATGACTAATTGGCAAGAAGATATTTCCACTAACCTAAACGTCTGTCACGGTAAAGCTTGTATTAAAGGCACTCGAATTATGGTATCAATAATCCTAGATAACCTAGCCGAAGGCTTGACACCAGAATAAATTGTGGCTGAATACCCACCACTAACTCTGGACAACATTAGAAATGCGATTGCATATGCTGCTGCTTTAACCTCAGAAGAAGAACTTATCCCCCTGCGATCACAATAATGCTAGTCAAATTAGATGAGAATCTCAGCAATACCCATGCCCAGTTCTTGAGAGACGCAGGTTATCAATGCGTTCGCTTTTAGCGGAAGCTGAGGCCTTTGGCCACGCTTTGCGAACGCTTCATCGCGTAACTGATCAAGGATTATCCGGTGCAGATGATGAAATTGTTTGGCAACGGGTTTGTAATGAAGGGCGTTTTTTCATTACTCTTGATTTAGACTTTTCTGACGTTCGCCGTTTTCCTCCTGGTACACACCCAGGAATTTTACTATTGCGTCCAAGCCGTCGTAGTCGTCAAGCTGTACTGAATTTACTTTCTCGAGTTTTGAACGAACAACCGTTGGAAAGTTTACAAGGTTGTTTAGTAGTTGCAGATGAAATGCATACGATAATTCGCAGACCTCAAGTTTAATCCCCCTCTCCCAAGCAGCTTGTAAGGTGGGCAAAGACAGTTTGGTTCCAATGAGTATTAATGATTAGACTACTTTGCCCACCCTACTTTAACCATTAATATCTTACCAAGACAATTATGAAAACCATCCTAAATTTAGTCACCGTCGGATTACCCAGTTTATTGCTAGCACTGACAGCTACTCCTGCTTTAGCGAT
>NZ_JAAHHX010000455.1:0-1859 GCF_010672065.1 Moorena sp. SIO4A1
CTACTCTCAAACCGCACTGTAACTTCACTCAGTCCATTATTTTACGTCGCTTAACTTACGACCAGCTGTCTTCGCTTTTAGTTCTTCGTTGGGCGGCAGTGTTCCGAAGTTAAACAAGTTACTAACTGGACAGTGCGAAGTTCTGTGGTCGGTTGAGTGGTTGGATTACCCCTAAGAAAAGAACACCCCTATCGCCAAAGCGACGAGAATGTTCCAAACTGGCTGAATCAGCAAAACTCAGCCAGTTAGATTATGGCTCTATATCGTCGAGTCGAGCAAATCTTAGTTGAACTGCGCCCTATGTTTGCCCGTCAAGCCACCTTCGAGTGGTTTGTGTTACTGCTATGGGGAGTGCTCTTATCAACGCAACCGCCCGCTGTTACCAGTTACCTCAATGCCATTGGCATCAGTGAAGGCTACTATCATCAAGCCCTGCACTGGTTTCATTCCAGTGCTTGGAGGGTCAAGGAACTGTGTCTTGGATGGGGAAACTTGCTCAGGGAACACCCCCATGTGCATCAACTGCGAGGCAAACCGGTTTATATCGGTGATGGCATCAAGGTAGGGAAAGAAGGAAATAAGATGCCTGGAGTGAAACGTTTGCATCAAGAATCAGAGAATGTCAGTAAACCAGAATGGATTCGAGGGCATTACTTTGGGGCATTAAACCTATTATTGGGAGTAGGGGAGGCTCTGTTTGCGATTCCTGTGGTATTGGAAATCCAAGATGGACTCAAAAGATCACCAGCGGCGGAAAAGGCGGCTCAAACCGAGTACCAAAGCATTGAGAGCCAGGAGCAAACCCTGGTTGATAAAATGGCTCAGTTGTGTGTTAAGTTCATGACCAGCGGCAGTTACGTTGTCCTTGATGCTTACTTTGCTTCAGGCAAGGTGCTCGGTCCGTTGCGAGCACATAACCTGCATCTGATCAGTCGCGTCCGCATCAACAGCGTTGGTCATGCTCCCTTTTGTGCTCTACCTGGCAAGCGAGGTCGAGGTAGACCACGCAAATGGGGCACTCCGGTCAAATTGCAACACCTGTTTGAGCAACTCAATGCTTTAAACGGTGAAACCGTTCAACTCTATGGTAGATGGTTAAGGGTGAAGTCTTGGGTGATTCAATTACATTGGGACTCCCCCGATGAGTTGGTGCAGTTTGTGCTGACGCAGCTGCCAGGAGGTAAACAGATGATCTTGATTTCCAGCGATTTGACTCTGTCAGCTCAAGAGGTGATTGAAGCCTATGGCTGGCGCTTCAAAATTGAAGTGTGTTTCCGAACATTAGTACATCTGCTCGGAGGTTTTTGCTATCGCTTTTGGCTCAAGACCATGCCTTCGGCGACCCAGTGGCCTCAAGATCTACAGCTGGGACAATACCCGACCCAGTTTCGTCAGCAAGTGGAGCGCAAGGTTGAAGCTTTTGAACGTTTAGTCAATCTCAATGCCATTGCCTTGGGTATTTTGCAACTCCTCTCCCTGGAGATGGCAAACTCCATTTGGTTGCACTTCCCAGGTTGGTTTCGCACCGTACCAGCCCACGGCTATCCCACTGAGCAAATCGTGCGCTTGACTTTGCAGCATCAAGCTGAAGATATTTTACCCTTGAAGTAGACCCACTCTGCTTTTGCCAAAATACCTGGCCAAAAAACCTCCTTTAACTGAGTCTTCTTACTTACAGAGGTTGGCTAGTTCAAATAACACTCACCGATGCTGAAAAACTTTTCACTGTCCAGTTCATTAAGGCGATCTAAAATTTACTCTAAACTAGGACGCTGTTCAACTAGTTCTGGTTTATGCAAGCATACTAATAATGTTAATATGTTGGCAGTAGCCTCCATAATCCTAGAACTACAATAACC
>NZ_JAAHHX010000456.1:0-1859 GCF_010672065.1 Moorena sp. SIO4A1
GCTATAAAGCAACAGCTTGGATGTCAATATTGGTCACACGAGGTGGTGGAGCTACGTTTTTTATAACGGCTGTCTTGTTATTTGGTCAAGATCTCGGATTTCTGAGTATCGCTTTGGTTGACCTTGTCTTCGCAGTTATCCAAGGAATTCTATTATTCCTTGCCCTGCAAACTCAACAACCCTTTATTTCACAAACAGGCAAGGGATTATCCTAAATTTTCGGGAATAGTCATACTTATCACCTAGCACTGCACTCAGCACTATCTAGCAGTAGGGAGAACAATAACGTTATGAAAATGGTTAAGAATAAATTAGGTAAACTAATAACAACGATTGTTATTAGTATTTTTTTGCTGGCTGGAGTTGTAGCCTATGTGGGATGGTACAACCTATTTCGAGAAGACCCAAATCCTCCCACCTATTACGATTATGAGTCGCCAGAAGAACACTTCAAGTATGGTTCCATTGGCACAGAAAATGCTGAAGGTGTACCGTATTTAATTTGGCTGGTGCTTCCCCGGATATTTCCTGATAAACTACCGAAACCAGGTGGTTATACGTCTTTGGGAATTATTTGGGAAGAGGGGAAAGAATTACCTGTTGGCTTTTCTAAAAAAACTATTGGTTTTCCTCGTCAGGGCATAACTTGTGCTGCTTGTCATACGGCTACATTTCGCAAAACTCCTAAAGATAAACCCACGATTATTGCAGCAGGACCTTCAAGTAAGTTTGATCCTCAACGCTACCTCCGATTTCTGCAAGCTTGTGCCAATGACCCACGATTTACAGCCGACTATATTCTTGGAGAAATTGGATATAATTATGAACTTTCTTGGTTTGATAAACTACTTTATCGCTATGTAATTATTCCTCAAACTAGGAAATCAATTCTGGAACTTGGGGAAGGATATGCTTGGATGGATTCCCGTCCCGACTGGGGACCTGGTCGGATCTCTCCGTTCAACCCTGTTAAGTTTCGATACTTAGATCAGCCTCTAGATGATTCTGTTGACAACTCCGACATGATGCCGCTTTGGAATCAAAAAATGCATGAAGGATTTGCCTATCATTGGGATGGCTTAGAAACGTCACTGAGGGAAACCATCCAGACTGGGGCAATCGGTGATGGTGCTACTAGGAAGTCGATTAATATCGAAGGTTTAAAGCGGGTAGAAGATTATATTACTGAATTACCTCCTCCCCCATATCCTTTTGAGGTTAATCAAACATTGGCAGCAAAAGGTAGTGAGATTTTTGCTAATACTTGTGCATCCTGCCATGCTTTTGGTGGAGAACGGACAGGAACTGTTATTGAGATCGATGAGATTGGTACTGACCGCAACCGCTTAGATATGTGGACTCAGGAAGCAGCTGATGCTTATAATGAGTACGCTGAAGGCTATGAATGGGACTTTGACTACCTGCGTAAGACTAATGGTTATGTGGCAGTAGCCCTTGATGGACTTTGGCTAAGAGCTCCTTATCTCCATAATGGTTCGGTGCCTAACCTAACAAACTTACTAGAAACTCCTGAGAAGCGGACGAAGGTATTTTACCGGGGCTACGATGTCTATGATCCGGAAAAAGTTGGCTTTGTCTCGGAGGGAGAAAAAGCTGAGAAGGAGGGTTTCAAATACGATACTAGCGTTATAGCTAACGGTAACCAAGGACATCTCTATGGTACTGATTTACCTGAACAGGATAAGAAAGCTTTGATTGAGTATCTCAAAACTCTGTGATCTCCTTGACTGTCTAGAGCACTAGCATATGGGGCAGATAAACTCCCCCATATGCTGCAATTAGACGTAAGCATTCAGCTATCAGCGTGTCGTGTATCAGCGTGTCGTGTATCAGCTATC
>NZ_JAAHHX010000457.1:0-1854 GCF_010672065.1 Moorena sp. SIO4A1
GTTGCGTTAACTAAGACTCCCACCGGTGAAGTAGAAATTACTATCAAAGCTGATGATCAAACTGAAATCAGTTTAGATGGAACTACCTTTGCTTCAGAGCAAGTGCTTACCTTCAATGAGGCAACACTTCAAACTATCACAGTGCGAGGGCTGGATGATCAAGAGGTTGAAGGGGATCACGAAAGTACCATCAGCCACGAGATTACCAAATCCGAGGACACTGTGAACTATCCCCTGGGGGATGTTGGGTTAGTCACTGCTAGTATTTTTGATAATGACATCCCGATTGTCACGATCAGTGCTAGCGACCTTGAGGCAGCGGAAAAAGACCAAGACCCAGGCAGCATCACCATCACTCGTTCCGGGGACACTACTGAAGAACTCACTGTCAGTTACATGACCTTTGGTAGCACTGCTACCGCAGATGACTACAGTGAAACTCTCAATGGGTCAGTCACTATTGCCGCTGGTGAGTCCTCCGTCGAGCTGAAAATCACTCCAGAAATCGACTCCCGAATCGACGAAGGTGATGAAACTGTTAACTTGGTCTTAAACACCAGCGAAGATTATAACTTAGTTGGCAAAACCTTTGCTCAGATTACCATTGCTGATGACATCTCGTCAGTTCCTGACAATAGTACCAGGTTTGTCTGGCGTAATCCACTGACAGGAGAGAATATCCTGTGGAAGATAGATGCTACTCAGCAAGTAAATACAGTTACCCTTCCTACATTGGATCTCAATTTCGAAATTCAAGGTAGTGGAGACCTTGATGGCAACGGTGACAACCAAGATGTGTTCTTGCTGAACACAGTAACCGGAGCTATTCAATACTGGCAAGTGCAAGGTGAGGAAATCAACGAGATGGTGCTTGATGCCGGTGAGGTCAACCTCCTGGAATGGGAAATCCAAGAGTTTGCTGACTTTGACGGTGATTCCAAAGATGATATTCTCGCCTACAAGGCAGACACTGGAGAGATTGCTATCTTGACAATAGATGGTGACCAGCTGGTGAATCAGGGTACCATTGAACGGGATGGTCAGCCTTTACTGATAACCGAAGACACTGGATGGCAAATCCAGGGTGCCGGGAACTTCAATGGTGATGATGGTCCAGATCAGATTCTCTGGCACAACCAGAATACTGGAGAGGTTGGCATATGGGAGATAGATGGCAACGAACTAGCGGATGCTGCATTTGTTACACGAGACGATGATCCTGTACTAGCACCATCATCAACTGGATGGCAAATCCAAGCTGTGGCGGACTTCAGCGGCGATGGGCAACAGCAGATTCTCTGGTACAACTCGGATAATGGATACATTGCCACATGGCAGATGTCTAATAAGGAACTAGTCCAAGGTAATATCATTACACGGGATGGTCAGCCCTTATCAATACTACCTTCAGATGAATGGACCATTCAGGGTGTTGCAGACGTAAATCAGGACGGCCAGTATGATATCCTCTGGAACAACGATAATACTATTGCTGTTTGGGAGTTGGATGGCTCTGAATTGACCAATCCAATGCTCATCGAGGAGCAACCCCAGGGTGGCTTCAACCCCAACCTTATCTAAGGTATACTGCACAGGGTCATAACCTGAGCTGATTAAACATCAGAACTACCACCCTGAAACAGCGGAATTGGTATCAGTAGTTCCAGTGAGCTGAGCCGAAAAAACCCCTTGCTGAGTAAGGGGTTTTTCTATGTTTCTAAACCTTCCTGTTGATCAAGCCTTCTTGGGTGTGTTTCCCATTTTAGAATTCCTCAAAAGGATTTGGCTTAAACGCGATCGCCAATTTCTGCCAACTCACGTCCACCAAAAATTGCTGAACTATCAGAGTAGAAC
>NZ_JAAHHX010000458.1:0-1853 GCF_010672065.1 Moorena sp. SIO4A1
TTCCTGCTTCACCCCTGTAATAGCCAATGGGTTTACCGGGGGCGGAGACAATCACAGCTAAACGTTCTGGCAAAATAATCGGGTAAATTACCGTTGCTGACCTGTCAATCTTATCAATTTTGGCAACATTAGCATCTAAACAAGCTTGCCGGAAAAAGTTATCTAATTCTGCTAATTGTAAATCCTAAATTAACTGCCGTGCCTTTTTCAGGTAATCTTGACTAGGATTACCTTCTAGCAACAATTATACCAGTTATCGGTATACTGGTTCAACGCTTTTTCGGAAGGAAAACTGGATATCTGGATTAATGGAAACCAAATCACCGCGCAAGCTTTTTAAGTCTTTGACTGCTTCGGTATAGGCTGCAATTGGACATAAAGGCGTAGTTGGTTGAGGCGAGTTTTAAATTTTTATTCTGGATTATTACTCGCACTTTATGCCCGTTTAAAGTAATCTAATGCTACTGAATTATCTCCAGCATCAAGGGCTGTATTGCCTAAACTCAACAGGATAATGCCTAATTGGTTAGTGGCTTCCAGACCCTGAGCAATAGATAAGCTTTCTTCGAGTACCTCTCTACTAGCTTTTACATCCCCCAACACTTGTAAAGCGATGCCTAAACTTCTGAGCATTCCTACTTTAACGGCATAATTTTATGTAATTGCTAATTGTTGATTAATCTCTTCCAGTAGACGTTTAGCACGATTATAAAATCCTAAGCTTTGCAGGGCTTCAGCTTGGTTAATTTTGCTAATCAAAGCACCAAGTTTATCTCCCGCTTTATCATAAGTTTGTGCTTTTTTAAATGTTTCTAAGGCAGATTGGTTTTGTCCAGTGTGGAAAAGGAGTCTGGCTTTGGTATTAAGAATTTGCGCCCACAGCAGAGGATTGTTACTGGTAGCTGATTCGACTAACTTAAGGCTGGATTCAATAGCGGTTTGGGCAAGGTCCCACTGACTTAGGTGTTGGTAAGCTAAGGATAGATAATTCAAACTCAAGGCTTGATGGAGAGAGTCACCCCGAGTTGCGTAATCTTGGGCTGCTTCCAAATTTCCGCTGCTTGGGCAAATTGTCCCCTGTTGAAATAGGCTCTGCCTTGGTTAAGTTTACTAAGTTTACTGGTAGCCTGAGGAGTTTGGGCTTGCAAGGTCGGAGCAATAGTGACTTGGGGATGGTCACCGGATGCGATCGCTAAAGCAGGAGTAGCTGTCAGTGCTAGCAATAAACTGGGTAATCCGACGGTGACTAAATTTAGGATGGTTTTCATAATTGTCTTGGTAAGATATTAATGGTTAAAGTAGGGTGGGCAAAGTAATCGCTCTCATTAATACTCATTTGAACCAAACTGTTTTTGCCCACCTTACCAGTAATCAGTTAAAGTAGGGTGGGCAAAGTAATCGCTCTCATTAATACTCATTTGAACCAAACTGTTTTTGCCCACCTTACCAGTAATCAGTAATTTATAAACTCTTGGATTAATGGTTAAAGTAGGGTGGGCAAAATAATTTCATCATTAATACTCATTTGAACCAAACTGTCTTTGCCCACCTTACCAGTAATCAGTTAAAGTAGGGTGGGCAAAGTAATCGCTCTCATTAATACTGATTTCAAGCAAACTGTCTTTGCCCACCTTACCAGTAATCAGCTAAAGTAGGGTGGGCAAAGTAATTTAATCATTAATACTGATTGGAACCAAACTGTTTTTGCCCACCCTACAAGCTAAAAACTGATTGGAACCAAACTGTCTTTGCCCACCCGAAAATCTAATCCTCTTTAATCGCACAAGTTGCTCGCAGAAAATCGAGCGCCTGGTTCGAGTTGACAACAGCGACTAATTCCACATTACCTTCCT
>NZ_JAAHHX010000459.1:0-1845 GCF_010672065.1 Moorena sp. SIO4A1
ATTTGTTATAATCAAAATCGATCACATCGTACTGCAATTCGAGTAAATCTAAGATTTCTTGGATATCTTCTGCTGTTATAAATCTTGTATAGTTATTCGGCTGTTCGTATTTTTTTAGATAAAAATCATATAATTGATTGTAACAAGAATCTGAACTTGCTTGACACATCAAAAAAATACCACTGGGTTTGATCAATGTCTTAATATGCTTTAGGATATCCTGAATTTTATTAATGTCTACAGTATAAAAGGAATGAATTGCCCAAATAAGATCGTAGTAGTTACTTTTTGGAATTGCTGTTTCAATAGTTTCTGTAGAAGATAAGAACCCTTGATTTGCCTGAAAGTGTTTTAATTGATTGAACACTGAACTACATTGATTCAGACAATAGTCTGAAACATCTAGCAAATCAGATGATAGCTTGAGTTCACTATCAATTTTTTTATCTAATAAATCTGGGAAAACTCCTGTTCCACAACCTATATCCAAAAGTTTTATTGTATCACTTCCAAATGAATCGATTATTTTTAAAAATCGATGACTATTAACAAGCTCTTCGTAATCTATCAAAGTAATTTTGAACCAAGAGTCTAGATCTAGATTACTTTTTTGATAGTAGTCTTGAGAAGGATTGAGATTGTCACTGTTTTGTTTCATGGCTGTTTCAGATGTAGGATATATTTTATTTTGGCTACTAACTAACTTAAGGCGGGATGGTGGAGCGGCACACCGTCCCGTTATAATTTTACCACTTTAAGCGGATACCCTTTCTTTTTCAAGATAAAATAAAATTCCGGAGTGTGGAAGCATTATTTCTCCCCCCTCCATCTTTTGCGCACAAGTGCCGAAGTAGTCTAGCAGCAGTCGCAATTGTAAGGGGGAAAAGTATGCTGTGTTGGCACCAACCATAAAATCTAGCAACTGTTTACCAACTTGAGACTCTTTAATAAAACACTCTTTAATGTTTACTGAAAACTCCATCGTTTCTTGACAAAATGAAATATTCCTTTCAATGAGGACTTTTTCTAGATCCTCGGCAAACCATCTAGGTTTTCCGTAAAGTCGCTGATTGATGTAGTAATAAGGTTGATTTAGTAATTTTTTTTTGTTTATTCCTACAATAATTATCCCTCTTTCCCTAAGAATTTGATGACTTTTGCGAATTGATGGTTCAATTTCGGAAAAATAGTATAGGGATTTCATGAATAAGATAATGTCAAATTTTTGGGGATATTCAAATGTTTCGAACCCAAGTGGATAAATATTGAAACTAAATTTTTATGAGTGTTCTTCACTAACTTCACGACACCATTCTTTTAGTTTCAGGCATTCTTTTTTATTGGGATCGACCCCAACAAAATGGATAGTTTTGTTTAGAGAAAGAAGCTTATTCAAAAAAGGCTTCTCAAAAATTCCGATCCCACAACCGATGCTAAGGATAGTGTAATGCTCTTGTGAAGACATCTTATCGTCTATAGCCTGAAGTGTGGCTTCAAGCATCATATCTTTTTCCTTATTCCGACTACGATAGGTAATTTGCCCTTCCCTATATTCTTGGTCGTTGAGTTTGACTATCTGTAGTCTTGGATCTGAGAATAAGTATGCGATCGCAGATTCTTGTAGACTCTCCAGGGTGCCTAATGAATCATAAAAACCATCGGTAAAACTATCATTTGTTAATGTCATCTATTTTTATTTTTCGTGATTAATCTATCTAATTTTAAGTGCATCAATACAAGGTTCCCCCATTATGCGTTTATGTCTTACGGGGGTTTCATCCACTCGCGCTTTGCATTAAGACGCCGTTTTTCATTTGTCAGACAACTCAACTTCTAAAAATTAGA
>NZ_JAAHHX010000046.1:0-52978 GCF_010672065.1 Moorena sp. SIO4A1
TTTATTTTAAGCTGACAACTGACAGCTGACAACTGACGGCACCTCAAGTAGCGTGCCCGTAGCGCATATGCTTACTTTTTGATTACTCTGCTTTTTTCCAGGTACATGGATTTAAAATTTAATAGTCAAAGCCCCCCAGGAAAAGCCAGCAGCGCTACTTGCTAGCACTACCAAATTCCCTGGTTTAATCTTACCCTCTTCTCTACTTTTGCAGAGGCCAAGTAACGTATCACTAGCCCCTAAGTTTCCATGTTCAGGAAGAGAGATAAATGTTTGTTCTAGGGTCAAGCCCAACCAGAAAAAAATATTTATTAATAGGCTTTTTTTTCCTTGATTAGTAAAGATTACATCTACATCATTGATAGTGTATGAGCTTTTTTGTAGGGATTTCAAAATTACTTTTTTATAATTCTCCAGGTAAACTTCTGAAATAATTTTGTCTAGCTTTTCACGGTCAGCAACTTGCATATAATTTAAGCTTTGGTCTACATTGTCAGAATGAAAAGGTAGCCTAGTTCCCCCTAGTGGAATTTTAAGACAGTCCACAGCTTCTGAATCAGTAACCGCGTGATAAGCCAAAATTTGGTTACTAGTTTCTCCTTTCTTCAGAATGGCAGCAGTAGCACCATCGGCAAACATAAATGTGGATAAACTATCTTGATTAGAGTAGTCCACAAGACTTGATAATCTGTCACTACAAACAACTAACCCATAGGTAAACTCAGTGTTTGCTATTAACATATTACGGCATATATCTATCCCTAGATTGCCGCTATTACAGAAGTTTCTGACCTCAAAAGCAAAAGCTTGATCAGCTCCTATTTCAGATTGGATCTTAGCAGCCGGTGACCATAGTCGATAATCATAATCCCCTACACCACAGTAAACAATAAGATCGATATCACTAGCTCTAATCCCGGCATTATCTATAGCAGACAATGCCGCTTTGGTACCCATTTCTGAGGGTTGCTCATCATCAGTGACTACGCACTTTTGAAAGATGCCGATTTTTTCAATAAAGACATTTTCCGGAGTATTAGAAAGCTGGGACATTTCCAAACTAGTCATTCTTCCAGTTGGTAAATAGTAACCAAGAGAAGTAATACCGATTGACTGATGACTCATCTCTATATTCTCTATTCCCATAAGTGTTGAATCCAGTAATACAAGTTTACCAAAATGGCTGATGTTTTTCTATCGTTGTTGTCAAGCAAAGCAGCACTTTTCCCTGCTCCGAAGTCATAATAGGAAATAGGGAGTCGGGAGTCGGGAGTCGGGAGTCGGGAGTCGGGAGTCGGGAGTCGGTAAGTTTACTTTAAATCATTTACTATGATAAACACTTCTTGTCAATAAACTGGAAATAATTATTAATAAACCCTGCTTTATTGTGTTTATTAACATACAGACTGTTATCGACAGACATCCAGGGATAGGTTGTCGTAGCTGAAGCCAACTTTGACCGTTGCGTTGGAATTACTCCAGCAAAAACCAACATCCCAATTCAAATGCGATCGCATAAGCGCGGAAGCTGAGGCCATAGGCCAATCGCATTTGGCTGCCCGTAGCGCATCGCTAAGCAAAACTTTTCCCCAGATTTATTTTAAGCTGACAACTGACAGCTGTCAGCATTCAGCTGTTCGCGTAGCGTGCGCGTAGCGCATATGCTTACGTTTTACTCAAACAGCCCTGCTCCCTACTCCTTACTCCCTACTCCCTACTCCCTACTCCCTGCTCCCTGCTCCCTAAAAAATGTACCTCACCCAATTTAAAACTGCTATAACTAATAACTAATAACTTGATTACAAACCCATTAGGAAACAGTAGAAAAGTTATGAGTGCTCCCACTAGTAACAGACAGAAAACTATTCCAGTCCTAGAAAATGGATATCTGCTATCTCGTGGAGAATTTGAGCGGCGTTATCAAGCCATGCCCCATCTCAAAAAAGCAGAACTAATTGAAGGAATTGTTTATATGGGATCACCCTTACGGTTTGAATCCCAGGCTGAGCCCCATGCTAATTTACTCGTTTGGTTGGGCAACTATAAAATAGCGACTCCTGGTGTAAGATTAGGTGATAACCCTACAGTGCGGCTGGATCTTGATAATGAACCCCAACCTGATGTGGTTTTACTAATTGATAGCAATTGTGGTGGCCAAAGTCGCCTGGACGATGATGGTTATATTGAGGGCGCACCAGAACTAGTGGCAGAAATTGCAGCAAGTACTGCTTCTATTGACCTCCGAGATAAAAAACGAGTTTATCGTCGCAATGGAGTAAAAGAATATCTGGTTTGGCAGGTAATTGACCAGCGTTTTGATTGGTTTTCTTGGCAAGAGGGAGACTATGTTTCGCTTGTAGCTGATCAAGAAGGAATTATCCGCAGCCAAGTTTTTCCGGGATTATGGTTAGCAGTTTCGGCACTTTTGGCGGAAGATATGGTGAAGGTGATGGCAACCTTGCAAGCTGGCTTGGCCAGTAAGGAACATCAAGAGTTTTTGCAGCAGTTGGCCAGTTTTTATTAATTAATTGTCAGGTTTGGAGTATTCGGTAGTGGTAAAGATTACATCTTTACCACTACCCAGAAAGTTTTTGAGCTATCATTAAAAATACGATTTATCAAACAATTCTGTGATGAGTATCGTTATTTCAGACGCAATCCTACAAGCATCTCAGCTTACCCCAAGTGAGTTTCGCCAGGAAATTGCATTACACTTGTTCCAAACAGGTCGCCTAACACTAAACTATGCCAGCCGACTGGCCCACATGGAACCCAACGAGTTTCGCCAATTTCTTAAGCAGCGCAAAATTCCGCTTTACTCCTACGATGTTGAAGACTTTGAACTTGACTTGAAAAATTTGCGGGAGTTAGGAAGGTTGTGATTGTTATTAGCGATACATCGGCAATCACAAATTTGGCAGCGATTCAACACTTACAGCTTCTGCCTCAACTTTATAATCAAATCACGGCATCCCGATCAGCGTAAAACACATTTTTGAAACCTTGTAAAACTTCGGAATAACGTTTTTGATCGGAAGATCGGATTATTTTTGTTAAACCTTTTGTGCATTTAGTTGTGCATTTAAATTAAAAATTATTCAGTTATAACAAAAACATCAAATCCTCTCCCCCTACTCCCTACTCCCTACTCCCTACTCCCTACTCCCTACTCCCTTGCTCTCAAAACCATTAAATTTAAATAAAGACCAGCTAATAAAACCCAATCATTGATAGTGTAATCAGAGTCAATTTAACTATCTTTTGGAAAAAGACAATCAAAAATGCGAAAAAATAAAGTTTTGATGGTACTGGTCTCGCTAATCTTACCCTTTCTGCTTGGTGTCCAACTAGCAATGGCGGATACCAGCGACTCAGCTCAAACCTGCTTACGAGGGTTACTGTACATGGACAATGGTTGCACTACAGTAGATTATATGTCCATTGATTACACTCCTGTGATGAATGACAAAGCTGAAAGCTTTTTGAAAGAAATTAAAGCACGGCAGCTCAATGTTGTCACAGCGGAGTCTCTGACCAGTGGCATGATTATTTCCACAATCGTCAACATTCCCCTCTATGGCTCCTACACCTACGGTGGATTTTCCACCTATGATAGTGATGCTAAGCGCAAGATGCTTGGGGTCAAAAAAGGCGATGTTTATACAGAAACCACAGCTCGACAAATGGCTGCTGGTGCTTTGAAAAATAGTCGGGCGATGGTCTCCATTGCAGTTACCGGACAAGCGGGACCAGTTGACAAAAATAAATTGGAAGACCTCGGTGTTGTCAACGCAGCAGTTTCTATTCGCACCATCTCTGAGAGCCAAGACAGTGACATCCAAGAGCAGCCCATTGTCTTCAATACCAGCCACCGGCGCATGGCACTGTGCGATGGTGATGGATTGCCTATGACTGAAGTTGTATGCCAACAATATCGTTCCGAAGCTGAGGCCGACCCTAAGGGCTATGTATCAGCTCCAATCTTATCCATGACCCGGAAATTGATTCGGCAAAATGTGGTGATTGACGCTCTGGAACTGGCGACACAACACCTCCAAAATTTTGTCTGTACCAGCGACGGCGATAATGTGACTTGTAAAACTCTCGACTCCATGTGTCAAGAACCCTATGATGGCCGTTACATCAGGTACGGTGAACCAACTTGGGTGATCAAGGAGCACAGCGAGCGTTGTCGATTGGGTATAGGAAAGGGAAGAAAGAAAAGGGAACAGGAAAGACGGAGCAGGCAGTAGAGAGTAGGGAACAGGGAACAAAAATTATCACAATTGATTCATGTACCCTTATTCCCAGATCCGCTGTTCCCTGTTCCCTACTTCAGCAAAGAAGTCTACTGACCTATGCATATATTTATCCAAACACTAGGTTCACGGGGCGATGTCCAGCCCTATGTAGCATTGGGCAAAGGTTTAAAAGCAGCAGGACATACCGTCACAGTCTGTACTAGTGCCAGTTTTGAATTATTCATCAGGGAGCATGGCTTAAGTTATGGCTATATGACCGATGAGATGATGAAGCTGATGAATTCAGATCAAGGTCGCGATGCCATGGAAAATACGACCAACCTCTGGGAAATCATCAAACTCACTCGCAAGTTATCTAAACAAGTTGCTCCCATGCAACGGATGATGCTTAAGGATACTTGGAATTCCGCACAACAAGCCAACCCTGATCTGATCATCTTCCACCCCAAAGCCTATGGGGGCCCTCATTTCGCCGAAAAATTGGGCATTCCCGTGATCATGGCGGTTCCCTTGCCGATGCTGGTGCCTACCGCTGAATTTCCTAACATGGGCTTCCCGAAATGGCCTTTAGGGGGCTGGTATAACAAACTGACCTATCGCTTCGTCAATCGATTAATGGAGTTTTCAGCAGGCAAACCCGTTAAAACGTGGCGAGCTGACCATGATTTGCCACCCCAACCGGGGAGTTTTAATATTCTGCGTACCACTACCGGTGAACAGATTCCGGTTTTATATTGTTACAGTAAGTTTGTTATGCCAGAAGCTACGGACTGGCCTGAGAGTGTGGTGCCAACAGGCTACTGGTTTCTAGAGGAACAAGATACATGGCAACCACCGGCTGAGTTACAGGATTTCCTTGATGCTGGCAATCCTCCGGTTTATGTCGGTTTTGGCAGTATGGCTGGACGAGATCCCCAGCGGCTGACGGAAATTGTGATTGAAGGGTTACAGCAAGCCAATGTGCGGGGGATTATTGCTACGGGTTGGGGTGGCTTGGCTGTGGATGACTTGCCCGACAGCATTTTCAAAATTGATAGCGCTCCCCACGATTGGCTTTTCCCCCGTATGGCGGCAGTGGTGCATCATGGTGGGGCTGGCACTACCGCTGCTGGCTTACGGGCAGGTCGTCCGACTATCATTTGTCCCTTTTTTGTAGACCAACCGTTTTGGGGCGAGCGTGTTCATGCCCTTGGTGTGGGCAGTAAACCGATTCCCCAAAAGACATTGACTGCCGAGAAGCTGGCTACTGCTATCCGCGAAGTGACGACAAACCAGACTATTCGGCAAAATGCTGAAGCCTTGGGCAAACAAATCCGGGATGAAGATGGCATTGCTAATGCGATCGCTATTATTGAATCTCGATTGGGTTAGGATTTTAGGGAGTCGGGAGTCGGGAGTCGGAACCCACCCCTAACCCCTCCCAGGAGGGGAACGGGAGTCGGGAACAGGGAGTAGGGAGTAGGGAGTAGGGAGTAGGGAAGAAAGAAGAGGGAATTGTTAATGGGATGGGTGCGTTATGAACATACCTTACTACTCACTTCTTACTTGAATAACTATGGGATGCGATCGCATCAAGTTGCGGACTGACTGGTTAGCGCTGATGCGATCGCACTTTTTTGAGAATTGTCTTATTCCTCGGTTTATAGCGTTTCTCGCAGTTATGAGGTACAGTCTTCTTTGACTTTGATTCCCTGTCTTGATCCAGCGCATCGCTATTCCCTGTTCCCTGTTCCCTGTTCCCTGTTCCCTGTTCCCTGTTCCCTGTTCCCTAAAATCCAGAAATTGTGTACCTCATAGCTATGATAATTGCTATATTTGTGATTGGGGTTATGCGATCGCATATCCAGTATGTTGACGTAAATGGGGAGGATGAAAGGCGAGGACAATATGATCCTTTGGCACACCCGCCGCAACTAGTTCATCGGTAATGCCGTCTTCGATGCCATCATAATGAATCCAGAGTTTGCTCTGACGAATTTCAACATGGGTGACAACGCCATGGACTCTTTTTTTGCCGTTCCATCCTTCATTAAACAGTAGGAAATGAGTACGATCGGCATCAATAATGACATACTGCTTAATATCACCATAACTGTATGGGATTGCCGCATAGTCTTTGAGAATTTTTTCGACGGTATCTTGGTATAATTTTACGGTATCCATTGTAAAATATCCTGGGTATTTGGTTCAAAAACAATAATTACCATAGTCAAATACCAGGTGTTGCTGAATTAGGGTATGATTTTGGCAAGTAGCCTACGCATTATCACCACGTATTATATATAATAGCGGGTTATAGCCTAATCAGGTACACAATATTTTTTCCTTGTTGCCTACTCCCTACTCCCTACTCCCTACTCCCTACTCCCTACTCCCTCAATTAAAAACTGTTCTAATGCAATTAGAAGATTACTTTGATTTTTTAGCCCCCGATGATATTCGCATTAAAGGAACACGCATTGGGATAGAACATATTCTCTATCAATATATCCATCGCGCCCAGACACCAGAAGCGATTGCCGAACGCTATAGGACGGTAACACTAGAACAGGTTTATGCCACAATTTTATACTATTTACACAACCAAGTTTCCGTGAGCGCTTATATTGCTGACTGGTTGGCGTGGAGTCATCAAATGCGCGAGCAACAGCGTAAAAATCCCCCTCCTTTTATTGAAAAACTCCGACAGTTTAAAGCTGAAAAAGAGGCTGCCTATCAAAACCATACTAAAACAATAGAGGCTAGTTAGATTAATATCAAGACCAAATTAGTTTTATGCCTCTACTTTAAATCTTGATCACACTAATGTTATCAAAATCACCTCTTCTAAATTAACTACTCCCTGCTCCCTACTCCCTGCTCCCTGCTCCCTGCTCCCTGCTCCCGACTCCCTAACAATTCCCTTACCTATGACACAAGAACTTATAGACCTCAAAACTAGCATTGTAGAAGGACGATACGCAGATGCTTTAGCAATTGTCGATGAATTAGAAGGGATGAGTAAACAGGCAATTTTGCGTAATATTGATTCGTTCCTAGTTAGGCTATTTATCCACTTAATTAAAAACCAAGTTGAGCAGCGTTTAACCAATTCTTGGGCAGCTTCAATTGCCAGTTCAATTCTGGAAATTAAAAAGCTTAATCTCAAAGATAATAAGACCTCCTATTATATTAAGCCTGATCAATGGCAGCCCAGGTTAGAGGAAGCACTAGAAGCAGCGATCGCTCCTGCTAGTCTGGAAGTTTTCAATGGAGAGTTAAGGCGGTCTCAACTTTCCCAGAGACTGGATAAACCACAGCTGATTTTGACTGCCAATAGTTTACTTAGTCTCACTTACCGGTATTCAGCTAAAGAACTGCCAGCAGTTTTAGATGATTATTTAACTGAATTACCAGGTGGCGAAGAGTGGGGTAGGGAGGCGTAGGATGCTTTAGGGAAGAAACTCTCATTGTCCGCCTCATAGCCAGCGTTGGTACAGCCCGTCCGAAAATTGGAACAGGCAAGATGCCCATTCCACCAAGATGCCTGTTCCACCAAGATGCCCATTCCACCCACCGGGTCAAACTGAAGCACTACCGAAGGAACATGAAGGAAATTAAGATTACTATAGTATTTCGATTTGATATGTGAACAAATAATCCAAAAGGTTAGGAAACATAAAACTCCCAATAGCTAAGAGCAGTAAGGAATACAGAATTTTTTAGTTTATAAAAAATCACAATCTAGTTTTACAACTCATTTATACAAAAAAAAAAGTACAAATACTCATTGCCAAATCAAAATAAATTTGATAAAACTATCAATACGAATAGGGAGAGGTGAGAAGTTAGCTGTAGTGATATCATAATCACTACTCAAACCAAATCCCAAAACCAAATAAGGAAGCAGTGAAGTAAGAAAACGCGATGTTCCTTTGGAACCGCTTCGCGATCGCTATTATCGAATCTTAGTACTCAGGGTTCAGCGAATAGACTTATTATTGCAGCTTCGTAGGTTGGGTTGAACATAGTAAAACCTCACCCTGGCAATGGTTTTGTTGGATTTTGCTAGCATTCCACTGCTCCCTAGGTAACATCAAAGGTTTTAGGAATAAAGTCAGTCAATCATGGTTCTCTGCAACAAACTTAGTATCAAGAGATTAAAAATCTTATCCCCGACATCTGAAAGTGCCTAGGGCGTGTTTTCTTGCCTCGGAGATCCCCCTAAATCCCCTTTAAAAAAGGGGGACTTTGAGTATGGCTCCCCCCTTTTTTAAGGGGGGCTGGGGGGGATCTAAATCTTGCGGAAAACTTTGAAAACACGCCCTAGGGCTAACCTAGTAACAATTGGCAAATCAGTTAGGTGTAAACACCTGCATTGAAATAGGAAATTAGACTTATAGTATGGTATCTTCAGGCTTCAATCGGAAATCAGACAATAATTCATTTAAATTAATACATCGTGTATTATCCTATGCATTATCCTCTAAATTTTTAATTGCTTATATAGTATCGATGGTGCTGATCATATCTTTTGGATATGTTGTAAAAAATAATCGAGAAATTGAGAAATATAAACAGCTCACTGTCTGGTATGAGAATCTAGACCTAGAGGTAGAATCTACAAAAATATTTGCTGATTTTGTTGGAAAAACACAAGATAAATTAAAAGAGGACTATAAATCATATTTTCAAAGATCTGGAATCCTAAACGTTCCTGGAAATATAACAAAAAAAATAATTGTTGACAATCTATCACCAAATGAAGGTTCTGTTCCCTGGAAGATAATAAAGACAAGTGAATCTATTAACGTTTACTATGATTATTCTGGTGTAATCGATTTTAATTCAAAACAATGGAGTAATATAAACGAGACTGTCCAGGAGCAGGCAATAAACAGAAATCAACAACAAAAACAAAGTCGTAATGATAAAATTTTTCAAAACTTTACTCATATAATGCTAAAAAGTATAGGGACAGAAATAATAAAAAATGATGACGATAGTATGGCTACACAAAATTTTCATGATTTTAGTAAAGAGGTAATTACTTATTTAACAGATGATAAGCATTACTGGAAACATATTCCTGATCTCAGAATAAATAATGTTTATATTTTTAACATTGATACAGGTTTTTTGATATCTTATCCATTTACTGATCAGGGTTATACATCAGAGATAGATTTTAAAACCAGACCTTGGTTTAGAGCTAGTAACAATGATTATAGTAATAATTTTTTTATCACTGATGGTTTCGACAATAAGTCAGCAATTACTGGTATCTATATAGATATAAACGATCAAAATACTAACGCAATTAGAACGTTATGGTATAAATTTAAAGATAAAGATACTGATCAATACTATATTTTATGTTTAGATATTTTCCTGGACAAAAGCCATCAAATTGTACAAGAAGAAAACTTACTATATTTACTAGAAGAACCGATAAAGTCAGGGATTTGGGTATATCTATTACCCCTAAGTGCGGTTATGGCTTTATGCTTATCTTTACTATATGAATTTATACTAAAACCTATTCTTATCAGACTTAAACTTTATGATCCTGCGAAGGATTTCGTCGTGACAATAAAGCTGCAACGAGAAAGCAAAAATTACGCTAGCAAAGACGAAGGAGAAATAACATTTAATATTAAGGGGGAAACTAAAGCCATAAATAGCAGCGAACAGTCAAGGGAAGCGGGATGGAATTTGAATAATATAATCCCTATAGAAATTAGTATCAAAAGTTATGAAAGTAATGCCACAGAGCAAGAAGCAACTTTTAGTTATGAATTCACTAAGCGATATGATCTTAGTATGATTGAAAATAGACCTACATATAGGTGTATTGAAACTTGGAGAGTCCTATCGGAATCTCAATCGGGCAAAACTCAGACAATAGGTTTCTTTGTAGCACATTGGAATACCAATAACAGTGCAAACCTTGAAAAAGGACTAGATATAAAATCTATCTATTGGGAGCAAGACTATGAAGATAACTTAGATAGTTTAAAAGAACAACTACGAGACCATTTACTGCTCAGCGAAAAGCCAGAATTAGTAGCTTTTTTAGAACGTCAATATAGTAGACGGCAAACTATACCGCTATTTATTAAAAAAATAGACAGCCTCAAAACACTAATCAATAGTAGTTTATATCTACAACAAGGAAAAATTGTTTTTTCGGAGATTCTCACTCTGGCTGAGTTATACAAAGAAGGTACGGTCAAGGCAATTTGTTCATTACATTTCCTCAAGATCCTGAAAAATAAACAGCAATTGAAAGATTTTTTGGACGTTCGAGTGGCTGAACGATATCTGATTGAATATGAACAGGATGAATTTCGGTATTTTTACGATTCCCTTGATGATGAAACGAAATCAAAACTGATCAATCAATCTACCTTTAAAATTATGGTCTATCAAGACGATCTTGAGAACATAATTAGCCCTCAGGACGATTTTTGTATAATTTCCATCAGAAATGCTCCCAAGTTAGTTGCTTATAGTTTTACAGATAATAAACATTCCCATACTAGTTTGCTCGGTTGGATAAGTTGGCGAGAAGTAGATATTAACTTCTATGATGAGTTATATAAATGTCAACTAAATAAAAACCATCTAATTAAAACTATTCAAGCATATATAGAGGGTAATTCTTAGTAAAACATGGCACTTATATGGCAATTATTTTCAGGGTCTCTACTATGGAAGCTCTCGCAAAATGACGTAAGCTATCAGTTATAAGCCTTTGACCTTAGCCAAGGACTTTTCTGAAGACTTTCAATTCTCATTAATCTATCAATCTTAAATTCTCCCGTTCGCCCATTGCGCCAATGCGCAATGGGCGAACAAGGTTTATTTGAAGCTGACCGCTGACCGCTGACCGCTGACCGCTGAATACTTAAGCTCTACAACAAACCAATGATGCTAATCGTGAATGTGCTCTTATCAAAAAAGTCGCTATTGCCAGGTGCCAGGGCAAAGTCAACTACCGAGCCTTTTTGCACTTTGCTCGATACAGTGAAATAAACCCCAACACCATCATTGCCATGGATTGCGTCAGACCAGATTTTAGTACCATCAACAAAGATATAGGCAATCACACCATCGCTGGCAGTACGACTGTCTTTCTTGGCGAGGTGACCCTTGAAGGTAACTTCCCCTTCAATGTCACTAACCCAGCGACGAACTCCCCACTGCTCAACCCTTTTCCGTCTACCGGTGGTTTTCGGACCGTTGGGATGAGCAATAGTGTTAGATAGCTCAGTCCAGTATTTTCCTTGCTTCACTTTCCAGGATCCCTTAGTGTATTCCTGCATTTCATGGAAATCAGCACTGGTCAGGGAACCATCGTAGTAGCCATAGAACCAGTTATGCTCTCCTTGAGTATCAGAAAAATCCTCCACTGAATTGGCAATTTCAGTACGCACGGGAACATGGTTAACCTGAAGTTCAAAGGCATCGCTGACGGTTTTGCATAGCTCGTCAGAGGCTGTTACAGTAATTGTGGTTGTGCCAATGTCATCGCTACTGGGAGTACCACTGAACGTAGTGCCATCGAAATCCAACCAGCTCGGTATGGTTGCACTCAAGCTCAGACTATCTCCATCGGTATCGCTAAATGTTGCTTCCCCAATTGTCAGGGTAAAAGACTCATTCTCGTTAATGGTTTGAGCGCCAATGGGATTAGTCACCACAGGGGCAGAATTATTCGGGGGTTCATAGACGTAGAGAGATCCACACTTTTCCCAGCGAACTTCATCGAGACTGGAACGGTCTTTGTTGGTATTTGTAAACCAATCGCCATTAATCTTTAAATAATCCAAATCTGTCAGCACTTGCATTATCTCTAAATTCGTCGCTGCTTCATTGCTGTCAGTTTTTATCCATCCACCCTCTGCATTAAGGGGGATTGTGTAGGGAGTCCATTGGTCTATAGTGGGCGTCGATACATGGTTCTGTAGTTCCAAACCACCACCACTTATTGTTAAACCATTTATTAAACCATTTATTAAACTATTATTTAAACTATTGATATCCTCGGTAATCTGATCGCTATTTTCCAAATTAACCTCAACAGCAAACCTGAGGTTTCCATTGAAAAAACTGGATTTGTCACCAACAAACTTCTCGGGAGCAACGTAATCGTAGGCTCCATCACCGACTTGATCATCATTACGAATGTAGCCACCAGTGATGAATCCACAGATTCTAGACTGTTCGGGGTCAACTTCTTGATCATTAACGTCAACAACGCTCCAACCCTCTGTGCCAGTATCAAAGTGACTGACCGGCTCGATTATGCTTTCAATCGCCTGAGCTGGCTGTGGAATCATGAGCATAGCACCAGACAATAGTGCCGCCCACAGAACAATACGGATTTTTTTCATCGAAAATTTCGCAGCAGAATACACCACTTAAACCCTGAGGGTTAGAGTTAGCAAGGAGCTTTCAAAGTGTGGACGCAATACCGCACTCAGCCCCTTTCCGCTGCACCTCCAACTAATGGTTTACAGATTAATCGGGTACTACGTGTAAGTAGCCCTGTTGTTTTTTGCTGTATGTAACTGCAAACAGCTCAATGGTCTCCTTTGGGGAAACCGTAGCTAAAGTATGGTGCAAGGCTATGCAGATATTGAATTTTGCCCAAATTATAATTTTATAGGAGTTTAGGCTTTTTAGATATTATTTTTGATTTACAAGCTCGTATATCTTGATAGATAAGGGTTTCAGGAATTATCAATTACCTTTACTGCTCCCCTTATTAAGAATCTATATTGTTTATTACCATAAGATGCGCATCTGATCAAATCCTGTTATTTTTGACTTTTGAGTTCTCTATAATCTCCCTGGTGAACAACGGTATTCCTAAGATGAACCAATCAACCGAGCGGCTTTATAATCTATTACCTGCTATCTACCGGCAGCGAGATTTTGCCCAAGGGGAACCCCTACGGGCGCTGTTGGCAGTAATGGAAAAGGAACTCCAGATTATAGAAGCTGATATTGAAGGCTTGTATGACAACTGGTTTATTGAAACCTGTGATTCCTGGGTGATGCCCTATATTGCTGAGTTACTGGGCATCGAGGATTTAAATGATGAAAAGCAGATTATCTTCAGCCAACGTACCCGGATTGCTAATACAATTCGTTACCGTCGCCGTAAAGGGACTACTGCCACTTTGGAAATGGTGGTTCAGGATGTAACTGGCTGGAAAGCCAGGGTAGTAGAATATTTTGACTATATCGCCACAACCCAGCATCTGTCTCACATCCGCCCAGGGAAAGGGGGTACCTTTGACCTGCGTCGAACCGATGCCCTAGAGCGCCTAGACAGTCCTTTCAACACTGCTGCCCACACTATCGATATCCGTCCCTTTGAATCCAATCGCGGTAGATATAACATCCCCAGTGTAGGAGTGTTTTTGTGGCGTCTGGAAAGCTACCCGGTCAGGAATAGTAATGCTTATGCCATTACCGAACAACGGAATGTTGCCTATTCCTTTGCCCTCGGTCAGGATCCAGAACGCTTCCAAAATACCATTGTTGCGGTGCAATCGGCCTCAACCCAGCGCAAGTATACCTTTCAAGTCACTCCCTTACCGAACAAAGGTCGCTATACCTTCCATCCTTTGGGTTATGACATGCCCTTGTTTAACCGTCCTCAAACTAGAACCGAGTTTAGCGAGGTGGCGGCAGCAATTAATGTACCCCAAGCGATCGCATCCCAAGCTTTTCAGGAAGAGTTACAAGACTACTACGGTGATCTCAGCAGTGTCACGATTATTAAAAATGGTCAACTGATCCCAATCGATAAGGTAGAAGGGAGGGATTTGCGCAACTGGAGTCGCCCTTCAGAGGGGAAAACCGTAGCTGTGGATGTGGATTTGGGACGCTTGACTTTTGCGGAAGGGGAAGACCCGGAGCCAGATCAACTACAAGTCAGCTACAATTACGGATTTAGTGCTGACCTTGGTGGTGGACCCTACAGCCGACGCCAAAGCTTAACCCAGACCTCTAACACGGTATGGTTTGTTTCAAAAACCCATACTCCCAAATCTGAGCAATGGTTTACTAGCTTGCAGGGAGCCCTCAAGGAATGGGTAAACCGTGGCAAGCTCGGAGTTATCCGAATTATGGATAACAGTACCTATTACACTCCCCTGCAACTGAGCAATCTTAAAGGATTAGTGATTGAAGCCGCTGATGGCGCTTGCCCTAGTATCCATCCCGTGGATGGAAAGTTAACTGTAGTGGGGGCAGCAGCGGGGTCAACCTTAGATCTCAATGGCTTGCTGATCAAAGGTGCGATCGCAATTCAAGGGAATCTGAGACTGAACCTAACCCACTGCACCGTGATGGCAGAAGAAGGTCAAGCCAGCATAGTTGTCGAAGAAGGACAGACAGCTGATTTACAGCTAATGATTAGACACAGCATTGTCGGACCATTACGCCTACCAGCACAGAGTGCTAACTTAACTGTCGAAGATAGTATTATTGATGGCGCTGGGAAATTTGCGATCGCATCTGTTGCTAACAACAGTTACGGACCCCCAACCACTATGGCAAGAACCACTGTTTTCGGTCAAGTCGCTGTCCAGGAAATAATCTTGGCTTCAGAAACTATCTTCACAGATACTGTCACCGTTGAACAACGACAGGTTGGTGGGATACGCTTCTCTTATGTTCCGTCCGGTTCCCAAACACCGAATCGCTATCAGTGTCAACCTGACCTATTCCTGGAACAAGAGGCACAGCGGCTAGGACGCAACAGTATCGACGAGTTGACAGCAGCAGAAAATACCACATTACTAACTAACCAGCAACCTGTTTTCACAACTCTTAACTATGGTCAACCGGGCTATGGCCAATTGACCTTTGACACTCCTGAGGGAATCCGCACCGGTGCTGAAAATGGCTCTGAGATGGGAGCATTCAATCCCTTAGTGCAGCCCCAGCGCCAAGCTAATTTAAAAGCAGCCCTCAATGAATACTTGCGCTTTGGTCTTCAGGTAGGGGTATTTTATGTGACTTGAGAAGATTGTTTGTCAGAATGCAGAATGTAGAATGCAGAATGTAGAATGTAGAATTCTTAATTCTTAATTCTTAATTCTTAATTCTTAATTCTTAATTCTAAAAATTGTAGGTAATTGTCTGTAGATATCTGATATCTATCTGATAATAAGGAGGGTTTGATGAAAGGGGATTTTACTCGCTTCACATTTAATCGCAACAAACACTACAGTAGCGTCCGGATGCAGCAAGGTAGGGTATTGCTGGATGCGGATTGGAATGAACAGCTAGATATCAGTGCCTATCGCGATTGGACAATTGCTCAAGATACCATTGGGCTAAATGGTTTTCCCACTGATACTCAAAATGGTGTTCTGAGTAATACCAGTAGCAGCTTTCAACTTAAGGTGAGTGACAATGGTAGCACGTTGACCATTAACAAGGGACACTGCTATGTGGATGGCATCTTTTGTGAAAATGATCAGCAGGTGGAATATACCAAACAACCGGATTTGCCTGAGGTAGAACTGGACAAAACCTCAGGTTACTACTTGGCTTATCTGGATGTCTGGCAACGGCACATCACAATCATTGAAGACCCCAGTATTCGAGAAGAAGCTCTCGGTGGACCAGATACCAGCACCAGGACTAAGACCGTTTGGCAGGCTAAGCTGCTTAAGGTGGAAGCGGATATTAATAAGGAATTAGATAATAACACATTATCTGAACTATGGAATAACTGGGTTAACGTTGCTAATAACAAAGGGCAGCTCTTAGCCCGTACTCCCCAAGGGGCAGGGGGAAGTCAGGCAAATCAGTTGTACCGTTTAGAAATTCATCAATCCGGAGAATTAGGGCAAGCCACCTTTAAGTGGTCACGGCATAATGGTGCGATCGCAGCTCGGATCGAAAGCATTGATAGTAACCGGATTAATATTGGCGGTGATTCCCAAGCTGAGTTTGCTACTGGTCAGTGGGTGGAAATCACTGATGAGCGGAATACCCTACAGGGCATCCCGGGGATATTTGTCAAGCTCAACAATGTCCAAGGGGATAACCTGTATGTGACCGAGTGGCCCAACAATCAACCGGTGACACGAGAGTCTTTGGGGACAATTCCCACAGTGCGGCTTTGGGATTCGGAACAAGCGATCACAGTGACACAGCCTGAGGGGAATGAGGGATATATCCAGTTAAACAATGACCTAGAAGTTAAGTTTGAATCGGGACACTACAGCACTGGGGATTATTGGTTGATTCCTACCCGAACCTCACAGACCGTTGAATGGAGTATAGACAAAGCCAATCCCCATGGCATTAGTCATCACTACTCTCCCTTAGCCCTACTGCTCTGTGATGGCAGCAAGTGGGAATTAGTAGAAGACCGTCGCGCTATTTTCTCTCCCTTGACTGGAGTAGTGAGTCAATCTGGGGGTACCATGACCGGACCCTTGACCATTGAGAGTGCTCTAACGGTCAGTGATAACGTCACCCTAGGGAACAGCGATCAAGATACAGTGACTATTTATGGCACAGTGCGATCGCAACATTCATCTGGGTCACTGCGGATAGCGGATGCCTTAAACGTCTCGGAAAACCTGACCGTTGATGGTAAGGTTGGGATTGGCACAACACAACCAGGGAATTACAAGCTTAAGGTTGATGGGGGAGATACCCATTTAAATGGAGCAGTGACTGTCTCCGGGAATCTAGAAGTAGAGGGCAATGTAACATTTCGAGGGGATGTCATTGCTCGGGACGTTGATCATCAACCCGGGGATGTGTTACTGGGAGACCAGGATGAAGATAAGATTACCTTTCATGGCACATTGCGATCGCAACATTCATCCGGGAAACTGGAAATCGCTGATGCTCTCAAGGTAGCAGAAGACCTGAGTGTTGGTGGGAATGTTGGTATCGGTATAGACACTCCAGAGAAGAAACTTCATGTTGAACAGGGTGAACTCAGAGTTAGAGCTAACCACAATGAGATAACTGCTGATATTGGAGCCTTCTATGCCCAAAATCTGAGCCAAGGCATTGGGATTGGCTATGACCGTATTGAAGCGATTGGCAGTAATGGTAGCCAAAATATTTTGATTCGTCCCAAAGGCACTGGGCAAGTCATTGTAGATAACAGCAAGCTTCAAGTTAACGGTAGCCAACAAATTGTATTTACCGACACCAACACCAGCAACAACCTGAAGTTGCAATTATGGAGCGGATATGGTCTAGGTATCAACGGTAGCACGTTGTTCTACGCTGCTAATGGCAGGCACTCCTGGCGAGACGTAAGCGGTACCAATGAGAGAATGGCATTAACCACAGCAGCCGATGGTGGGCTGAGTGTGCTCGGTACAGGTAACTCTTCCTTTGGCGGTAACCTACGCATTGCTGGGATTACCGAGACTCCTGGCCTTGATGTCGGTGGATTTAGTCGCAGTCAGCATATCAATAAAGATGGTGTCTTCTATCGTTACAATGGACAGGTTTATATAACCGTTGACGATAATCTCTACATCCGTGATTTTAATAGTGCTGAGGATAATTCTGACAATATCAGGATGCACTTCAATACCAATAATGGCAGCCTTGGTATTAACAAGACCAATCCAGGGGCAAATCTAGATGTCAATGGTAATCTGAAGCTGCAACTGGGTGTAGCAGTTAATGAGTTTTCCAATGATGGCAGTCTTGGTGGTAACAATGATTTAGCCGTACCCACCGAAAGGGCAGTAAAGAGCTATATTGACAACCAAATAAACCAAGTTGACCAGAGAAAAGCTAATCTAGCTGGTTCATCGGAGCAAGACTTTCAAGCCAAGACTCTCAACGTAAACCAAGACCTGACAGTTAATGGCAATGTTGGGATTGGGACCAATGCTAATGCTGATGCCAGACTAAGTGTGCAAGGGGATAGCATCCTATCAGGGTTTGTCTTTCTTGGGAATCAGGATACTGACAATATCGCGATTCATGGCACAGTGCGATCGCAACATTCATCCGGTGCCCTACAGGTAGCTGATGCCTTACACGTCGCCGAAAACCTGAGTGTTGATGGTAATGTTACCTTAGGGGACACCAGCAAGCTTCAAGTTAACGGTAACCAACAAATTGTATTTACCGACATCAACACCAGCAACAACCTGAAGTTGCAATTATGGAACGGATATGGTCTAGGTATCAACGGTAGCACCTTGTTCTACGCTGCTAATGGCAGGCACTCCTGGCGAGACGTAAGTGGTAGCAATGAGAGAATGGTATTAACCACAGCAGCCGATGGTGGGCTGAGTGTGCTGGGCACAGGTCAGTCTTCCTTTGCCGGTAACCTAACCATTGCTGGGATTACCCAGAGCCAAGGTGGTCTGAATGTTGATGGTAATGTTACCTTAGGGGACACCAGCAAGCTTCAAATTCACGGTAGCCAACAAATTGTCTTTACAAATACAGATCTCAACAACAACCTGAAGTTGCAATTATGGGGCGGATATGGTCTAGGTATCAACTATCAAACCTTGTTCTATGCTGCTGATCTCAAGCACTCCTGGCGAGACCTAAATGGCATCAATGAGAGAATGGCATTAACCACAACAGCCAATGGTGGGCTGAGTGTGCTGGGGACAGGTCAGTCTTCGTTTGCCGGTAACCTAACCATTGCTGGGATTACCCAGACCCAAGGCCTTGATGTGAGTGTTCAACGCACTGAGCATATAAATAAAGATGGTGCCTTCTATCGTTACGGTGGACAGGTTTATATAAGTGTTGACGATAATCTCTACATCCGTGATACAGGGGATTCTAACAATATCAAGATGCACTTCAATACCAATAATGGCAGACTTGGTATTAACAAGACCAATCCAGGGGCAAATCTAGATGTCAATGGTAATCTGAAGCTTAAAAATGGTGTAGCAGTCAATGAGTTTTCCAATGATCAAGAGCTTAAGGGTAACAGTGATTCAGCCGTACCGACCGAAAAGGCGGTAAAAACCTATGTTGATACCAAAATTAGTCAGGGTGTTGTTGCAGAGGGGGGCACAGCAACACGATATCAATTTTCTGCAGACAGAAAATTTGATGGTCAAAATATTAAAAGCTCAGGAACCCATGTCATAGAATTTGTTGAAAGGAATGACCCTTACAAGGTTTTTGATGATAAAAGCAATGCGTTTATAGCCCCCACATCAGGCTATTACTTTTTTGCTGCCACATTACAATTTTCAGGAGGGAATGGTAACAGCGATGGTGTGATTATGGGCATTTATAAGAATGGTAAGACTGATGACAATAACACAACGATTATTGTAATCGAACCTGGGCTGATTAAAAATTCCACAGCACAATCGATAACAGCAATGATGAAATTAGATCCTAAAGACAGTGTTGATGTCAGATTAGAAGGTGTAGACAAAAGTACCTTTAGTGTGTCTTATAGTTCTTTTATGGGATTCCTGATTGGTCAATAGTTGGTAATAAGGGAGTAGGGAGTAGGGAGTAGGGAGTAGGGAGCAGGGAAGGTTGGGTAGATAATGCGTTCGCGTAGCGTGGCCTACGGCCAATCGCGTTCGCGCAGCGGAGGCCGAAGGCCACAAGCGGTTCCTTACTGGCAGTGCCAGACGCTGCGCGAACGGAACATCGCACTTAATTCAGCTTAATCAACATCTGTCCCATCTGGCCAGATGGCGTTACTAATTCTAATAGTGTAGTTGTGAACTAGACCGGGAATGAAAACTCTACCGGTTGTTTCAATGATAATGCGATCGCGCTTAATTCAGCTTAATCAAAACTCCCTACTCCCTACTCCCTACTCCCTACTCCCTTATGTTGCTAAACTTCCCATTTTCAACCAGCCAAAAATTTGCTCTGCTGTCAACTGAAGCTCGATACCATCTAACACCACTAGAGAGTCACTTCTCTGACACAATTCCGGTTGTTGGTTAGGTAGAAAAACCAAGACCGAGCGGTCGTAAGGATCAATTAGCCATCCTAGTTGAGAACCATGTCTTAGACAATGTAAAATGTTACCTGTTACTCGGTTTGAACTCTGGCCTGGAGATATAATTTCAATAGTCCAGTCTGGAGCAATAAACACATCATCGACAGGCTCCCATTCATCATCAAATTCAATCTGGTTCCAGCGAAGAACTGCTAGATCTGAAACAATTGACCGTCCGCCAAAAGTACATCGTATATCTGGGAAAGCGTAGGCTATTTGCCGTTCCTCAACAACAGAATTAATTGTACTCGTCAACTTGCTCTGAAGTCTGGAGTGGCGAGTTTTAGGCATTGGTTTCTGGGTAATGTCACCGTTGATATATTCCCTAGGGGGTTTAGTTTCTGGTAGTTCCAGAAACTCTTCGAGAGTCAAAGGTAAGGAAGCTATCTTTACCATTGGCAGCTAGTTCGAGAAACAGATTTGACCATACTATAGCAATTCTCAATCGGGTTGGTTTTATAGCAATTATCTTTCCTCATGAGGTACAAATTTCTGGGTTTTAGGGAACAGGGAACAGCGGATCACCGGAACAGGGATAAGGAAGCAATAAGCAGTAAGCAGTAAGCAGGGAATAGGTAATAAGGAAACCAATTTTTTGTACCTCATAGCTATGATAAAATACATATCATGTCGGGATAATTGCCCTTAATAAGAATTTACCCCATCTCCCCATCTCCCCATCTCCCCACACTTGCCACACTTAATATCTTTAACACCTTTGACACCCTGCCTCTGCTCCCGATTCCCGATTCCCGATTCCCGATTCCCGTTCCCCTCCTGGGAGGGGTTAGGGGTGGGTTCCGATTCCCGATTCCCGATTCCCTATTCCCTGCTCCCTGCTCCCTGTTCCCTGTTCCCCACAACTACCACGAAGCCTTATAATTGCCTAGGCGAAAGGCAAATGCAATACGTCATCCACCGATTAAAATCGGGGTTTTCCAAACTACCGGAATTATTTCATGACCAATAAAAAGTATCGAATACTAGCTATTACTGATCATCATACCCACGGGGGAATAAGTTCAATCTATCCCCTACTGAGAACTATGGCTAAACATCCTGTTTGTGACTCTATTCAAGTGGCAAGCAGGGGAAACCCCAAAAATAAGGAATTTTTCTATGACTATACTTCCACTGAGTTAATGAGTTTGCTGGTTGACGATAACTTTGTTCCTCAAGAAAGCGGTGAACAATTCTTAAATGCTAGCATCAAAACAGACTTTAAAGATCATGATTTGATTTTTCTGAGGATAGACCGACCAATACCCGATGAGTTTTTTGAATTCATTACCAGTCATGTACCGGAAGATAAAATCATTAATCGTCCATCAGGAATCAAAAAAACAGATACAAAAGCATCGCTTCTGAACTTTCCAGAACTGTGTCCACCGATGAAACTTTGCAGTACTCTGGAGGAAATTTTAGAATTTTACCAAGAGTTTCCCATTGTTTTAAAACCTCTGCGCAGCTATGGAGGTAAAGGAATTATCAGGATAGTTGATGACCAGGCTTGGGAAGGGAATAATCAATATTCCCTTGATGAATACAAGTCAGTCATTGAAGAAAGCTTAAGGGATAGTGGTGACTATTTAGCCATGAAGTACTTAAAAAATTACAGCAAAGGTGATAAAAGAGTGCTAGTGGTGAATGGGAAAGTTACAGGAGGTTTCCTCAGGATTCCTAAAGAAGACTCTTGGATCTGCAATATGTCAGCAGGGGGTTCTACAACTGTTGGCGAACCGGATCAAGACGAAATCAGAATTGCCGAAACGATTATTCCTAGTTTCTTGGAGCAAGGCATAGTCATTTTTGGCTTCGATACATTAGTGGATGACGATGGCAAGCGAGTGTTATCTGAGATTAACACATTAAATGTTACTGGTTTAGAGGAAGCCCAAACCCACTCAGGAAAACCAGTAGTTCAAGAGTCATCTGATTTAATGTGGTCTTATATTTGTGAACATATTGGATAACTATAGCAATTTTAATTTTGGTGAAGTACTTTGCTTATCCTTTTAAGGCAGAGGGCAGAAGGCAGAGGGCAGAAGTAAGAAGGTGTTAAAGGCAATCAGCGCCAATAACAACTGTCCCTCATCTATTTTATAAACTCTATATTGGGTGCATCTCCAAGTTTTCAATTTATCACTCAGGGATGCACCCATTTTATTTGATATATAATTAAAGAATGAGTCTGTAAACAAAAATCAATCATTATGGCTACTATTATTTCTCCATCAAAACTCAGCCTTAGTGACGTAGAAGATAAATTTAAGCTCCAAGAAGTAATGGAGCCGGAGTTTTTTCCAGAGTGCGTCGAAAACCTCCCCCAACTAAGTGAACTAGAAAGGCAAATGCTCGATAGAGCAAAAGCTAATTACAAGTACTTGTCTAAAGATTTGGTACTAGAAGACCTAGTTAAAATGGTTGTTGTTTCTCCCTTATTGGATTGGGCAGGATTTTACCAACCGCCTTTTAAAGTTAAAGCAGAGTATGAAGTGTCTTTACCCATTGAAGATAAAGATGAAGACACAATTGTAAAAGGACGTATTGATATTTTGGCAGCGAGCAAACCAATTTGGATAGCCGTTATTGAGTCGAAGCGTTCTGCTGTTTCCTTACAACCAGCAATTCCTCAAGCACTAGTTTACATGGTCAAGAGTCCCCAAACAGAGCAACCAACATTTGGTCTTGTTACTAATGGTGCTAGCTTTATCTTTATCAAGTTAGTTAAAGGCGAAACTCTACGCTATGCTTTATCAAAAGCCTTTGATATCTGGAATCCTGGCAATTATTTATATGATGTTTTGAGTATTTTGAAGCGTATTGCTGCTGTTACGGCTAAGTCTTAGAGGAGACAACAAGTAAGCTATCAGCTATCAGCTCTCAGCTATCAGCTTATGCGTTAGTTCACAGGCTAGAAGCCTGTGCCACCCTAGAAGCCTGTGCCACGCTACTTGAGGTGCTTTTGAATAAAAGAGGTAATCATTCGTTTAGTTTTGATGGAATATAAAGCCTAAACCATGACAAATACCCTAGACAAAACTCAACCTAAAAGTGGACGTCTTCATCATGGGCAACTTTCGCCCTTGCTATTGGGAACCCAGCCCAAGGAAATAACTAATTTCGGCTTGCTAGCTCTAATTGAAAAATTTGCCATATGGGTCGATAGTTTGGTAAGGGATCCTAACATCATGGGAGGGGAGTTGGTTTTCCCTCAATCTCGCTTGTCAGTTCGTCGTATTGCTGGTCGGCTTAACCGGGGAGAATCTCCAGAGTTTATTTTTGAAGACTATCCTTATCTATCGAAGATAGATTTAGCTTTTGCCCAACTCTACATGGAAATCTATCAGTAGATTAGCTAAGCGTTAGTAATAATAATGGTGTACTGGTGAACTATACCTAGAGTAAAAACTCTACCGGTTGTTTGGTAGATGATGCCTACGACGTGATTAATTAGCCAGCGGTGTTCTGCATACTAGGTTCGGTAGAGCAAACTTACTTACAACTTACTTAAATTAGATGGGATTAACCTGTGGTGTATATCCTTTGCCCTACTTAGCTTTGATGCTTTTTTTTCATGATTTTTTGTCTAAGTCTCGATAACAAAATCCCATTGCTTCCAATTAACCTTACCGACCAAAACGGTGCAACTTTCACTGCTCAGCTGGCGGTGATGGTGTGGTAGGTGGACCTGGCTCTACTACTGAATTTACAAGAATAGTACAGCAGAAACCGTTTTCAAGGGCAGTCACTACCAGACCTCCAGGACTAATTGCTTCGATCGAATTCCATAATAAAGCAAACGCAAGAGGCGAACCAAAAAGACCTAACCAAAGGTCTGTTGATTGAGCCAAGTATTTAAGAAACTTGCGGGGAGAGATTGTTGCTTCCCCTTTTCTGATGCGGCGCTGTAGCTCTCTATAACCTGAACCCAGCACGACACCCACTGTTGTCGTAATGTAGCCTCCTATAAGCATCAGTAAAGAATTCGGTTCAGGATCTTGGTGTGCACCCAGAACTAAAAACTTTGGACTAAGTAGCCACAAGAAACCTATAAGACCAAAGCCAAATAATAAGAAACGAATAAATAAATAAATTAGCTTTTTCATAAATCATTTCTACTCCCATCCATAACAATTACCTTGTGGCCATTATTAGTCCAATAAGCTACTAAACCACCCCCTGATTGGTTATTCACACCTGAAGGGTGAAAAACTGGATAAAGTTTTTCAGTGACAGAGTTAAAACCATAGATCGAATCATTCCAGGCTGTGCATATCACTGAACTTGATGAAATATTTTGACAGGTCAAGAGAGAGGGATGTCGCACATTCAACCAGTCTCTAGGTTGATTTCCTCTAGGAATAGCTTCTAGTGTAAGTTGATGTTGGTCAATTATTTTTGCTTGATCATCGACTTCAGATAATTTCCAAAGAGTTATTTGATACTTTTCTTTATGTAATAAGTAAGGATCGAAATTATGAGTTACTGCATAGTAAGACCATTTATTATAATCATGAGTAATAACGAACCTCATATTGGTACTAAAAGCGGAAAAACCTGGTGGTGCTTTTAAGGATTTATATGTCGTAAATTCTAAGTTTTTGGCATTTTCAAAAACTACACCAAGCCTATTTTTATTGCTTAGATCCTTGACTAAGAAATAAATTTCATCTCCAGCAAACTCGGGTTCCATTGAACATTTATATGCTCCTCCCTCTAATGAAATTTCTCGACATAGATCTGTCTGGCTCTTTGAAACAGTTGGCTCACCTAGTTGAACATAGTGAAAAATACGATCACTATCTTTTTTTGAGACGATTAGGAAAACATCGCTTGGTTGTGAAGGGGTAATAATATATTCCCAATTAAAGGGAAAACTTATACTGTCAGAGACTTCTATCCACTTATTCTGGTGAATAGAAAAAAAGCCTTTTCCAGGAATAGAGATCAAAGTTCCAAAAGCTTTTGTCGCAACAACCTGTGTAAATGGATTTAGTAAATCTGTTAGTAAATCTGATGAAAGAGAGTTAATTTTTTTTGCTGTTTTTGCTGCGCATGGCTTATAACGACAAGCATTGCGAATATCTGAATAGGGAATCGAAAAAATTCCTCCTTCATTACCGAAAATAATAAGCTGGTCTTTTTCAAAGCTAACTCTCTGAGTGATCTCTTTCTTTTTATCTTTCTCTTCAAGATGGATTTCAGCTTTTAACAGAGGTGTTACATCTCGAATACGTTCAATTTGCTGAATAGCAAAGTTAACATAGCCTGAAACATCATCACTAGTTATTATCGAATTGGTTCTCTCTAGAACTTCTAAAGAACGAGTTACAAAGCTATCGTGAGTTTTATTATCAGAAATCGATGAGTATGGTGCATCTGAAAAAAGTAATGCATCTGTAATTTCGTTAGCCATATCTGCCAGAGCTACCTGTACTTTGTCTGATGGAGATATTGGCGTAGATGGTGGTAAATGAATCCACCTTGCCCTCCCAGCCGGAGAAGGCAATTTTCCTTTTTCTCCAAGTCGCTGAATCGCCTCTTGAGCAAAATAATCTGCTTCTCTTTCTATTTTTTTTGCAGCATCAGAAGAAGCGAAAAAAATACTTAAAAAATTTAAATTTCGATGAAGACATTTATGACCAAATTCATGCAAAATTATGTAGCGTAGATAGATTTCGGCTGTCGGATCGCTCAAATTAAAGTAATCTATTTTGCAACTTCCAAATGTACAACTAATCCTTGAACTGCGGAGAAGAGACTTATCTAAAAAAACGGCATCAAGTCCTGCATCATAAATCGCATCAGCATATTTGCATTTGGTTAGTTTTTTTAAATCTGGAGTCGTAGTGAAAACATTCAGACCATCTTCACTGAAAGGCTTGTTCAAAATGACTTGTATGTTACATTTTGAGTCAGTTGTGGAGACACTTGCTAGTTCGTCAAGCAACTCTTGAAGATGCTTTTCCTCTCTGGAACTAAGCTGACCTATAGTACCCTGACTAAGTGCTTTCTCTATTGCAGACTTACGACCGCTCCAGTGATTATTATCGAACACTAGCCAAGCAACAAGAGCTCCTGAGACAAGCAACACCAAGAATCTAAAGACAAACCTCTGACGATTATTCATATAATTTTTAAGGACTTAAAGCCTATATTGATTTTAGCTCAAGTTCCCAGAAATGTTTAATTCTGCAACAAAAATTTACACAAAAGGTATACTACTCCTTCATTACCTAGTTTCACAAACTGTAACTCAATCTTTTAAACCAGAAATTTTGAATGATAGTAAAAAAAATAAAAAACTATCCTAAAATAGGGTGCCAGCTTGATATTTATAAATTTATTTATTTAAAATATAAAACCTACGATAGGCTTGAGCAAAAGCTTTTGATTTCTGGAATCATGGCAATTATTTATATGATGTTTTGCGGATTTTGAACCGTATTGCTGTGTTTGGGTTTAACTTTTGCTCAATTTCCAATAATACCACTAATAAGTGTCATCTAAAATCCGGTCAAAAAACAATACGTCTAGGTGAGGATATCAGGGGGAGTAGGGGAGCAAGGGAGCAGGGGTAGCCAGATTTTATATGGATATTAGAAGTATGGGGAATTATCCGGATTTGCTCTAAGATAATTAAGACTTATACTATATCTAAATTTATAAATCAAAACTATGTCAACAAAAATTGGTGCTGAAGACTATTATGATAAATTTGCGGCCAAATATGACGAGGTGTTAAAGGCACCCAGTTCTAATGTCCAGTATGTCAATGAAGCCGTTAAAATCTTCCATCGACATAATCACCATCAAGGCAGTATTTTAGATATTGCTTGTGGGACAGGTATCCTAAGTGAATTGTTGCAAGGAGAGTTTGACTATACAGGGATTGATATTTCCAGTAAGATGCTAGATTATGCGGCAAAAAGGGGGTATAAAACCATCCACAAGCCCATTGAAACAGCCCTCACTCAAATTGATAGCCAGTCCTACGATTTTGTTTTTTGTTTAAGTTCATTACTGTTTGTGGAAGACGCGGCAACAGCTATTAAACAGATGAATCGGATTGCTCGCGAAACAATTATTTTTAGCCTTGATGAAACAACAGAGGAATATATTCAAAAGGTGCCTATTCCAGTTTATGAACACTCGAAACTTGCCCTCGACAATGCCATGGAAGATTATTTTATTGTAGGTTGGACTTCTCCCAGCCAAGGAATTACAATCCGAACTCGTATGATTTATATTGAAGCAAATAAATAGGATTTTTAATAGCAAAGGGAATCGGGAATCGGGAATCGGGAATCGGGAATCGGGGAACGGGAATCGGGAATCGGGAATCGGGAAACAAGATTGTTTTGCTCATTCCAGATAGCGTTACTAATAATACTAGTGTAGTTGTAAACTAGAGCCGAAAAAAAACTCTACCGGTTGTGTTGGAGATGATGCGTTCGCGTAGCGGTTCCTTACTGGCAGTCCCAGACGCTGCGCGAAGGGAACATCGCACCCAATTTCCCTTGATCAACATCTCTCCCACGCTACCCAAACTTCCCAAACTTACCACACGCCCAACAAACACCTGTAATAGCAATCCCTGTCGGAATTGTGAGAATTTTTGTTACCTTTTCCCGACTCCCGACTCCCGACTCCCGACTCCCGACTCCCGACTCCCGACTCCCGACTCCCGACTCCCGACTCCCTACTCCCTACTCCCTACTCCCTTTGCTAAGCCTGAGCCCAAACCCCTAATCACTGAATTTTTTGTCAGAATACTAGAGTTGAAATGGTTAAGTCAGTAAAGGTAGTAAGCATGGACACGGTCCGCGAGTTGCATCAACAGCTAATCAACAAAGAACGCTCAGCTGTAGAAATTACCCAAGAAGCCCTAGATAAGATTCAAGCCCTAGAGCCTCAAGTCCAAAGCTTCCTCCACATCACCTCAGACTATGCCCTAGAACAGGCCAGTCAAGTAGATGCTAAAATCGCAGCTGGTGAAGAGCTCCCGACTTTAGCCGGTATACCCATTGGCATCAAAGACAATATGTGTACCCAAGGGATTCCCACCACCTGCGGCTCCCGGATTCTGGCCAAGTTTGTCCCACCCTACGAGTCAACAGTGACCCAAAAACTGAAAGATGCTGGGGCAGTAATGGTAGGTAAAACCAACTTGGATGAATTTGCCATGGGGAGTTCTACGGAAAACTCTGCTTTTCAACTTACTAAAAACCCTTGGAATTTATCCCATGTTCCCGGGGGCTCCTCCGGGGGCTCAGCGGCAGCTGTAGCTTCTGGGGAATGTCCCATTGCTCTGGGTTCTGATACCGGTGGTTCTATTCGTCAACCGGCTTCTTACTGTGGAGTAGTTGGCATGAAACCGACCTATGGTTTAGTATCGCGCTATGGTTTAGTGGCATTCGCGTCGTCCTTAGATCAAATTGGACCATTTGCTCGCACTGTAGAAGATGCCGCTATTTTACTGAATGCGATCGCAGGATATGACCCCAATGACGCTACCAGCCTCAAAGTAGACATTCCCGACTATACTCAATTCCTCAAACCAGACCTAAAATCTAATGGTAAAGTTAAGATTGGCATTATCACAGAAACCTTTGGTGAAGGCTTAGACCCAGTAGTAGAGAAAGCAGTCACTAAAGCCATTGATCAGCTCAAAGACTTAGGTGCTGAAATCCAGGAAATTTCCTGTGCCCGATTCCGGTATGGTTTGCCTTGCTACTACATTATTGCTCCGTCAGAAGCATCAGCCAATCTAGCTCGCTACGATGGGGTTAAATATGGCTTACGGGCATCAGATGCTGACAATCTCCTTTCTATGTACACCAAAACCCGTGCTGAAGGGTTCGGTGCAGAAGTCAAGCGCCGGATTATGCTAGGAACCTATGCCCTATCCGCTGGTTACTATGATGCCTATTATCTCAAAGCCCAAAAAGTTCGTACTCTGATTAAACAGGATTTTGAGGCAGCCTTTGAGAATGTCGATGTGCTAGTCTGTCCCACAGCTCCCTCCACAGCGTTTAAAGCTGGGGAAAAGACAGAAGACCCTTTAAGTATGTATCTGACTGACCTGATGACTATTCCAGTTAATCTGGCTGGGTTACCAGGGATGAGTATACCCTGTGGCTTTGATGAACAGGGATTACCCATTGGGATGCAGTTGATTAGTAATGTATTGCGGGAAGACCAGCTATTCCAAGTAGGTTATGCTTATGAAAAAGCAACCGAATGGCATCTAAGTCAACCGGTTTTGAAGGATGAAGGATGAAGTATCAAGATAATTGATTATGTTGATTGTTGCAGGATTTATAGCGATCGCTTACGCCTTAGTTTGTACCTCCGTGTTGCTGTTGCAACATAGGCTAATGTTTTGTCCTGCCTCAGTGATTGAAAATACACCAGCTGACTTTGGTTTGCCTTACGAAGAGGTTTGGTTACCAATATCCAATCAGGGTAAAGTTGAGAAAATTCACAGCTGGTGGATTCCCTCTGACTCACCAAAAAGTAAGGTGATGCTATATCTGCACGGTAATGCCTCTAATATTGGGGGATATCTTGAAATAGCCCAACGGTTACATCAGGTCGGTTTATCCCTGCTGCTGATTGACTACCGAGGCTATGGTCGCAGCGAGGGGAAATTTCCTAGGGAATCCCAAGTTTATCAAGATGCTCAAGTAGCTTGGGATTATCTAGTCCAACAACGAGGCATCAATCCCCAAGATATTTTTGTCTATGGTCATTCCATGGGGGGAGCAATCGCGATTGATCTAGCGGTGCGTAACCCAGAAATGGCAGGCTTGATTTCGGAAGGCTCATTTACTTCCATGCGGGATATGGCAGATTATGAGAGAAAATATGGTTTCTTGCCGATCGATCTTCTGCTTACCCAGCGGTTTGACTCAATTAGTAAAATCAAGTCACTCCAAACACCTATATTCTTAATCCATGGCACTAGTGATGCCACAGTTCCTGCTAGTATGAGTCAAGTCTTGTTCGATGCTGCTACAGTTCCTAAACAGCTTTGGCTAGTTCCTGATGCAGGTCACAATGATTTGACAACTGTTGCTACTTCCGAATATCAGCAGAAAATTGGGGAATTTGTAACACAGGTTTATGCAGGAAAAGCTATAGCTTAGCGTTATAGTATTTAGCGCGATAGGCGATAGTATTTAAGGGTTTTTTCTAATCCCGCCACAAAGCAATACCCCCCAATAACCCAGCAACATTGGGCACTACTTTTACATTGGGGGGTAGCTCAAAGTTAATTTTTTTGGCTTCACCACCACCAATGTAAAGGGAATTATAATTAAACAAACGCTCCAGGGATGCGATCGCTTTTTTGAGACGGTTATTCCATTTCTTCTTACCATCTTTCTCTAAGGCCGCTCGCCCCAACTGTTCTTCGTAGGTTTCCCCTTTACGAAAAGGATGGTGTCCCATTTCCAGATTTGGCACCAGCTTGCCATCTACAAATAAAGCAGAACCAAACCCTGTGCCTAGGGTAATCGTCAATTCCACTCCCTGGCCAGTAATTGCTCCTAATCCTTGCACATCGGCATCATTAGCTACCCGCACCGGTTTGCCTAAGCGTTGAGATAGGGTAGTAGCGAGATCAAATCCCTGCCAATCAGGATCGAGGTTTACCGCCGTATAGGTTATCCCATTGCGCACCACTCCAGGAAATCCCACCGATACCCGTTCAAAATTCCCTTGTCCGAGAGCATGGGATGCGATCGCATCAATAATAGCATCCGGCTTAGGAGGTTGGGGTGTTTCTAAGCGACTACGTTCGGTGATGGGATTACCCACTTCATCTAATACCATCACCTTAACGCCACTGCCACCAATATCTACGGTAAGGGTATGGATTGGGCTATTGTTTTGATTCATCAGGTATTTTAGTTCACGGTTCACAGTTTACTGTCAACGGTCAACAGTCAACAGTAAACGGTCAACGGTCAACAGCCAACAACAAACATTATCGATTAAAAAGACCTAACTTATCCTTGTAATAGTTTTTGCCTAGCACGTTCAGCACGAGCTGGAGCACTAGCCATTACCTCTGCCATCTTTTCGAGCATTTCTCCTGGGTAATTTTCTAAAACCCTGGTAGACATAGAAATACGACCTTTGCCTTCATCCAAGTTAATAATCATTACCTGGATCACTTGACCGATTTCAAACACCTTGGAGAGGTCTTCAACGAAATTTTGGCTTACTTGCTTAATGTGTAGCAAGCCATTGGTTTGATTAAAGTCCACAAACACACCAAAGGGCTTGATCGCAGCTACTTTACCTTCCACTAATTGTCCCACTTCTAGCTCAGAGAAAGTAGCAGCACGCACAGCTTCCCGCTGAGAAAGCACTAGCTTATTGCGATCGCGGTCAGCTTCTAGGAAAGTGACTGTTAGTTTCTGACCAATCAAGGAATCTAGATGGTCGTGCTGACTCAAGTGCGATCGCGGAATAAATCCCCGCAATCCGCGCACATCCACGGTGACACCACCTTTATTCACTCCAGAAACCCGGACATCTAATGATTTTCCATTGTCTTGGAGTTCAACTAACCCATCCCAAACCTGCTTAATCTCCAGCTGACGCCGGGAAAGGGTAACTTGACCATCGGCATTCTGCTCCCGAATAATCAGGAAATCCATTTCCTCATTCAAGGGCAGTACTTCCGACCAATCGAGATCCAATTCTAAGGAAACTTCACTAATTGGTAGATAAGCCAGGGACTTACCACCGATGTCTACATAAGCACCATCGGTTTCGTAGTTATGTACTCTGCCACGAACCACCTGTCCCTGTTTAAACTCATAGTCGTATTCTTCTAGGGCTTGAGCAAAATCATCCATAGAAAAGGATGAATTGCTGGTGGTCGAAGAGGTTGATTTTGAATTCATGATGATTAACGGTTTAAAATCAGTGATGATTTCTGATATGGGATCAGCTGCTTAAAAAGTTGGGAGCCGGTGACAGTTTAGTCAAGTTTTTCCCTAAAGAGCTGCAAAACGTTAGCCCACGCATCAGTAGCTGCTTTTTCATTGTAGCTAGCCCGTTGGTCACAGAAAAATCCGTGGTCTGCTCCATCGTAACGAAAGACACGATAATTAATTTTATTTTTCTCAAGAGCAGCCTCAATCTGATCAACCTCTTCTGCTGGAATGCTAGCATCTTCCATGCCAAAGAAACCATAGAGTGTACCGTTAATCTCTGGTGTGCGAGTAATAGTTGGTTCACCACCGCCAGGAGTCATAGTAGTAATCCCAGCGCCATAGAACGAAGCAGTAGCTTTAATATCGGGTAAGGTAGCAGCCAGATAGGCAACATGACCGCCGAAACAAAAGCCAATAGAGCCGATGGAGTTATCTTGCACAGGGGTTTGACTCCTCAGGTAATCGATGGCCCCGAGTATGTCTCCCAGCAGTTCAGCTGCTCTGGTTTGTGCCTTGTATTCCTTGCCAATCTTAATGTCTTCAGTGGTGTAACCTGTCTCAAAGCCTGGGGCTTGGCGTTGATAGAGTGCCGGAGCGATCGCAACATAGCCTTCTTTGGCAAACCGTTCTGTGATATCCCGGATATGGCCATTCACCCCAAAAATTTCTTGCAGCACCACAATTCCAGGAAGAGGTCTTTCTGCCACCGGCATTGCCAGGTAAGCTGCTATGTCTAGATCACCATTGACCACCTTGACGGTAATGGTACGAATTTCGCTATGTGTCATAATCGATTTGGAAGGATGTGAAGCTCTTGCTTGGCAGTTATAGATGCTAAGCTAAAGGTTTTCTTGGCTTTCTGAATTCAGCGCCAATTCTACAGCAGTAGCTTAACTCTAAATTATACCTGTATTTAATAAATAAATAATAAGTTAATTAACTAGTTTACTTAATTGGATAGTTCAGTATAGTCCAGAGTATAAATTAAAAATCTATTAATTTTTATTGATTTTTATTGATTTTTATTGACTTAGTTATTTGGGAGCTAACTTAGTTATAATTAGCTAATTTTTAAACGATAAGCTATTAGGGATCAGCGATAAGCTATTAGGGATCAGCTATCAGCCTAGGCTCTACAGATGGTGCTACTTGAGATGGGATCAGCGTGTCGCGTATCAGCTAATGCGCTACGCGCAAGCTACTTGAGGTGCTATCAGGTGACGGCTGAATCATTACTACCGAGACTTTGAATTCGATAAAATCTCGAACTATTAAATTATCCCAAATCTTATTTTAAGCTGACCGCTGAACGCGCACGCGTGAGCTTTTAGCTCACGGCTGATAGCTGAATGCTTACATTATAGCTGAAGTGGATAGCAAAATTTGAACGAAAAGTTTAAAATATAAAATTTACCATATAATAGTGATAAACAGGGGATTTTGGAGACTCTGTAATGGTTCAGTATCATATTCAACAAGATAGTGAAATACCTGCCTCGAAGCAGCTATTTGACCAAATTCAGTTTGCGATCGCATCCCGACAATATTCCCCAGGTCATAAACTGCCCAGTACCCGTCAGCTAGCGATGGAGACGGGTTTGCACCGCAATACCATCAGCAAGGTATATCGGCAGTTAGAAGAAACAGGACTAGTAGAGTCCCATGCTGGGTCAGGCATTTATGTTAAGGCACAGGGTCATGAAGGGGGTAATCGACGTCAGGTTGGCATTCTTAACCAGTTTTCCCCCGAAGCTTACAAGGTTGTTCAAGATAGCCTCAATCAACTTCTCGGACAAGGTTGCTCCCTTAACCAAGCTAGGGAACTATTTTTGTCGGAGATTGACTGGCGGTTACGGTGTAGCGCTAGGGTACTGGTGACAGTAGAGTCACGAGACATTGGTGCTGGAGAATTGATGGTGCAGGAGTTAGAACAATCCTTGGGAATCCCGGTGCAGTTGGTGCCAATGGAAGAACTCTCGGAAGCTTTGGATCAAACTCACTCGGCGACAGTAGTTACTAGTCGCTATTTTATCGGTAAAGCAGAAGGGATTGTTGCCCCTAAATCTGTCCGTGTCATCCCTGTTGATATTTATGACTATGAGCCAGAAATTAAGCTAATTAAGAATCTCTCCAAAGGTAGCCGTTTAGGAGTGGTTAGCATCAGTTCTGGGATTTTAAAAATAGTAGAAATTATTATCCATAGTCTACGGGGAGATGAGTTGTTAGTGATGACGGCTCAGATTAAGGACAACTACAAACTAAAAGCTCTGGTTCGTAGTTCCCAGATAATTATTAGCGATCAAGCAAGTTATCAAACTGTTAAAGAGGCCATCTTAGCTGCTCGTGAAGATATTATTCGACCACCCAAGCTGATCCGTTGTGAAAACTATATTGGTAGCAAGTCGATTAATCTGCTCAAACGGGAACTGGGTTTGGGTTAACTTAACGGTTTGATGGGATTAAAGCTATGGGATATTATGGATTATACCGCTAAAAATATCAAAAAAAGTTGTGCAGCAGTGTGACAACATTACCCCATAAGCTAAATTAATTAGTTTAAATTTACTAGTTGAACGAAAGTATTTAAATTACTAAAAATTATCCGAAAATAATGCTCATAAAAATTTTCCTATTTTCGGTGCCAATACTACTACTGGTAGCCTGTAACTCTAAAGCTGAGCCATCAGTTGAGCTACCAGACTTTCAATGTTACGGAGAACTGCCAAAACAACTCCAAAAAAACATTGGGGAATATCGACTTGCTCAAGGTTCTGACTTTGTGAAGTCAATTCGCTCCTTTGATCAAGAAGATATAAATGTGCAGCTTACCTGTACTATCTTCACCGCTGATTTTAATAGGGATAGTCTCAAAGACTACGCCGTGTTACTAGTAAGCCAAGAAAATGCTGAGCCTAAATTTCAGCTTCTACTTAATCAGGGCAAGGGCAAGGAGAGCTCCAGCAGTGACTAGGGAATATCAACGCCTTAGTGAACCATCTGAAGGTGTGATTTACACCTCAATGAGATTCAAGCCTCCAGGAAAACTTGGTTCTGCCCAGCGTGATTATTTTCCCTTGCAGCCAGGAACACCGGAACGGGAGACGTTTGAGTCCCAACCAGCGATTAGGCTGTGGAAAGCGACAACTGATCAGGCCACTGGCAAACCTCAAGATTTGGAACTGAGCACCATCGCTTTCGGTTCTGAAATTTTTTATTTCGTGGAAGGGGAACTCAAAACTATTGAGCTTGGTGACTAGTACTCTGGTATTGTAATTTTGAGGGTTAGGGCTTAGCTTAAGTTCCGGTACCTAAGGCTATCATCCTAATCCATAAACTTTAAATATATCATATCTAGGTGAGGTCTGACAGCAATATCAAAAACCTAGCTGGATTAGTGTGAAAACTTTTTATATAAAGTAAAATTTCTCTAGGGTTGACAGTTCTTTGGTTGGATCACAAGCAACCGAAATTCACTGCCAACAAGAAGATCAGCAAACATCAACGCCCCGACCTGATCAGTCCAGCAAGGGTATCCCTAGGTACATCATATGAAGAACACGAATTCTGGTGTAGGAGTGCAAATTGATCAAGAGCCTCAAACTTTACCATCACCACTTAAACCAGTAGTAGAACTTAACTCGAACCTTAGCCATCCCCCTTCTATCGAGCAAATCGTCGCAGAGGCTCATGGTCACAAAGCTTCTGACATTCATATTCGAGTGGGACAGGTCCCCAGATTTAGGATTCGGGGCAAGATGTATGTGGCTAAACGTCATACCAAGGTCACAGTGGAAGTCTTTGAGGCATACCTCAATGAGATTCTCACTCCGGCTCAGAGGAAGCAGTTTGCTGAAGCCAAAGAACTGGATACTGCTATTTTTTACCCTGGCTTAGTGCGCTGTCGGGTGAATTGTTTTGACTCCCTAAACGGCGGAGCCATTGTGCTGCGATTAATCAGCCTTGATGTTCCTTCAATCGATGATTTAACTCTACCGCAAGTTTTAAAAAAAATAGTTAGCAAGGGTCAGGGAATTATTTTAGTTACCGGTCCGACAGGATCAGGTAAATCAACGACTCTTGCGGCGATGATTCGCCATCTCAATGAAACAGAGTACAAACATATTGTTACCATTGAAGACCCGGTTGAATATGTCCACCGCTCCCGAAAGTGCCTGATTAGTCAGCGAGAAGTGGGATTACACACCCATGAGTTTCACCACGCTCTGCGGTCTGTGTTACGGGAGGATCCCGATATAATTCTAATTGGGGAAATGCGCGATCGCATCACAGTTGATACTGCCCTGCAAGCTGCCCAAACCGGTCATCTGGTCTTGGGTACTCTACACACTCGCAATGCCATCAGCAGTATTAACCGTCTGTTGAATCTCTACAATCCTGATGAACAGTCAGCGATCCGCATCCAGATTGCTGAGTCCCTGTTGGCAGTTATTGCCCAACTCTTAGTACCAACCATCGATAAGGGTCGGATTGCGGTTCATGACATTTTAATCAATACCCCAACTGTACAGGATTACCTGCTTAAGGGAGAAGATGGGGATGTGTTCCGACTGATGGAAACTGAAACCATTGAAGGAATGCAAGTTATGAATCAGGCTCTCTACAACTACCTAATTGATGAAAAAATCACACCCACCGAAGCCCTTAAAGTGTCTCCTGATCCCCAGGCTTTGATACGCCAGATGCGCACTGGTGGTATAGATGCTTCCGCCTCGGCTCGTGATTGGATGAATGAAGGTTAGGAGGTTGTCTGTCAGAATTTAGAATTAAGAATGCATTCTAAATTCTACATTCTACATTCTAAATTCTAAATTCTACATTCTCAATTCTTACCTTTTACCTTGCTTCGCCAACTTCTTCTTAGACAGCTTCCGCAAACGAACTGACTGAGGTGTAATCTCCACCAGTTCATCGGGTCCAATATACTCCAAAGCCCGTTCCAAACTCATCTCCATTGGGGCTTGTAACTGCACTAATTCATCCCCAGTGGCGGAACGATGGTTAGTTAACTGCTTCGTTTTACAGACATTTAGATCTAAGTCCTGAGGACGATTGTGTTCCCCAATAATCATGTTTTTGTAAACCTTAGTGCCTGGTTTAATAAAGAATACACCACGGTCTTCTCCATTTTTCAGGGCATAGAAGGTAGCCATCCCTTCTTCAAAGGCTACAATTACTCCATTGCGGCGAGTTTCTAATTCCCCAGTCATGGGACGATATTCTAGGAAGCTATGATTCATGATCCCTTCACCTTTGGTCAAGCGAAGGAAGTCCCCCCGGAAACCAACTAAGCCACGGGCAGGAATCACAAAATCGATTTGGGTGCGACCATTGGCACCCACTTGCATATCTTGCATTTCCCCTTTGCGCTGTCCTAAACGCTCGATACAGCTACCCACGGCTTCTTCTGGCACATCTAGCACTAGATATTCAAAGGGTTCGCAAGGTTGACCATTGACTTCCCGGTAGATGACTTGGGGTTGGGAAACTTGGAACTCATATCCTTGGCGACGCATGGTTTCGATCAGAATACCCAGGTGTAGCTCTCCACGACCAGATACTAGGAATTTATCGGGGGAGTCAGTGGGTTCTACCCGTAGTGCTACGTTTGTTTCTAATTCTCGGAATAAGCGATCGCGTAATTGTCGCGAAGTTACAAAGTCCCCTTCCTTACCCGCAAAGGGGGAATCATTCACGCAGAAGGTCATTTGCAAGGTAGGCTCATCTACCTTAATTAGGGGTAAGGCTTGGGGTTCATTGGGACAAGTAATGGTTTCACCAATATTGGCATCAGCAAACCCAGCTACCGCCACGATATAACCAGCTGATGCTTCTTTTAGGTCAACTCGCTTGAGTCCTTCAAATCCCATCAACTTGGTAACTTTTGCCTGAACTATGTCCCCAGTATCCTTAACTAAAGCAGCTTGTTGACTGGCCTTAATGGTTCCGTTGTGAATTCTGCCAATCACAATGCGACCTAGGTACTCGGAATAGTCCAAGGTGGTGACTTGTAGTTGTAGCGGCTTGGCAGGGTCTCCTACTGGTGGCGGGACATGATGCAAAATCGCTTCAAACAGTGGTTGCATATCTACCGCTTCTGCGTCCAAATCTTCTTTGGCGTAGCCTTGTAGACCGGAGGCAAATAGGTAGGGAAACTCACACTGGTCATCGTCTGCTCCTAATTCTAGGAACAGATCCAGCACTTTGTCGATGGCACCATAAGGGTCCGCTTGGGGTCGGTCAATTTTATTGACCACTACAATCGGGCGGAGTCCTTTTTCCAGAGCTTTTTTCAGGACAAATCGGGTTTGAGGCATTGGTCCTTCATTAGCATCCACAATTAGGATGCAGCCATCCACCATACCCAATACCCGCTCTACTTCTCCACCAAAGTCAGCGTGACCGGGAGTATCAACAATATTAATTAGGATGTCTTTGTACCGAACGGCGGTATTCTTAGAAAGAATAGTAATACCCCGCTCCCGCTCTAAATCGTTGGAGTCCATGACGCAGTCTGGAACGTCTTCCCCTTCGCGGAAGATACCGGATTGTTTGAGTAGAGCGTCAACTAAGGTAGTTTTGCCGTGATCGACGTGAGCAATAATAGCAACGTTGCGAATTGGGAGAGTCATACCAGCGCCTGGAAATAGGTAGCAGCAGTTACAATTTTTTCTAAAGATTTCTTAATAATTCTAGCTTACCTTGGGAAGAGCCAAAGAAAAATGGCTGATGCCGGACTGGTAGCATCCGGCTAAGTTAAACCTATGTATAGCAAAGGGAGTCGGGAGTAGGGAGTCGGGAGTAGAGAATATGGCATCAAAAATTATCACAATTTCTACACAGACCCCTATCAAACTATGCCGTCTTGATAGGTTTGCGTTCGCGAAGCGGTTCCAAAGGAAAATCCCGTAGCGTGACCATTCGCGTAGCGTGGCCTTTTGGCCAAGGTCAATCTTTGCTCCTAGTGCCATCAGTTGTGGGTTACCTGTTACTGGGTAAATCATGAATTGATCAACTGCTGACACTGGTAAGCGATCGCGTTTCAGTGGATACCTTCTTCTGATTGTTAACCGGGGGCTGAGGAGGTGCTGACTCGTTCTCAGCCTTCAAACGCAGAGTAAAGGATTTATCAACATAGATACCTTTGGAATCCGTGCGACGGACAATCACGGTATGGCTGGTGTCTGTTTTGAAATTAATCAAGCTTTGCTCGGTAAGAGCCAGTTTATTCTCCTTCAACATAAACCGCCCGCCAGCATCATCAATTAATGAGTAGGTATACCGTTCTCCTGTTTTTGGATTAGTCGGGGATAGGATACCAACTACAGTTCCTGGTTTGATCTGATCAGGGATACGTTGATCAGCTTGGTCAGAGTTTTGGGATCTTTGGGGAACGTTTTCCTGAGTTGTGCTGGTATCTTGGTGATGGTTTTGGTCAGGTAAGCTAGCGTTTTGAGCAAGGCGATACAGGTCAGTAAAGAAGTTATTGAGAGGTTTAATCCCACCCTTAGCTGCCTCGACTTCCACTAACTCACTGTTGGTCAATTCTTGAATAACGGAGGATATAGAAGGGTGGGTAAAACTGTAGAGACCTTCCTCAGAAGATTCCAAAACAGCTGATAAAGATAGATTATCTTCACCGCTCGATGGTGGGGATTGTTTAAATTTAATCTGATCTAAGGGCAAGAACAAAGTAGAGGATTTAGCTAAGTTTAGCTTAGCTTTATTTTCATTACTATCTTCAAATTGTATCGGTAAAACATTAGGGCTTGTTGCCACTGGGCTGGTGAACAGAAGTAGACCATACTTCTCTAAGCTTAAGTCTTGATTGTTTTGGTCTACAGTTTCCTCAATAGCAACCGTTTCAGAGACCGTTTCAGGGATTGAAGATTGGTCTATCTCGCTCTCACTGATGGTAGTTAGCAAATCATCCATGGAATAGATGCTTGATTCGCTATCTTCTATATCTTCTCTGGGCACAATATTCTCAGGTTGCCCTGTTTTTGTAGAGGATTTTCCTATCCTCAGCCGAATCGGGAGCCGTTGATAGTTTATCTGTAGCGCAATTACTCCCCATCCTCCAAGAGATACCACTGCCCAGCCAAACAACCATCGGTATAGTGGTTTATTGGAGAGGGCGTTCAAGGGGGTTGAAGTAACCGATTGATTTGCTAAGGCAGACTCTGGTGTTGAAATAAAATTATTAATGATAGTATCCTGACCTTCCCCTCTAGTTTGTGGCTGATTTGGGGAAATCTCGATCAACTCCCTCTCTTGGGTAGCAGATAAGAATTCTGAGTGCAATTGTTGTAGAGTTATCCAGGTTATTGGTCCAACAATACCATCCGCATTCAATCCTAGTGCTTGCTGGAATGTAGAGACAGCAGCAAAGGTATTGGAACCGTATACACCATCCACTGGCTGTTGGTAGTTGCCTAACTGTTGCAGTATAGTTTGTAGTCTAGTGACAACTTCCCCTTTGCTCCCCAAACGCAGTGTTGGGGGGACATTTATTCCTGGTAAAGACCGTCCCTGGACTGTTTTGAGATTACTGAATCGAGAGTTTTGAGCAATTGCGATCGCTTCTGGAGCAGTGATGCTCTTGGAGGGTTTCCCCAGCCGAGGGGATTGGTTGGGCTCTTGAGTGGGCGTGCAGATAATGCTGTCACTGTAGTCAAGACTAGCAGTGGCATTTTTGCAGTGGCTGTAGGCTAGTAGTAGGAGAGTAGAGGGGTCAGGCATATAGCGTTTTTATCTAGGTTGTAAACACACCTCTTGCTTTAAAAGGCAAGAGGTAAGAGGCATGCATGCTAGAGGGGAAAGAGATCCGGAGTTTTATTCGACAATAAAAAAAGACCTCCTCGGTTTACATCTGATGGAGAAACGCTATAGACAGCACTTGAGTCTAGTAAGCTTTGCACAATTTATTTTGTCAACCCGGATATTTTAGTGAGGAAATTTGTAAAGTTTTGTAAACTATGGTAAAGGGAGCAGGGAGTCGGGAGTCGGGAGTCGGGAGTCGGGAGTCGGGAATATGGGGAATTCGGCTAGATGCGATCGCGTAGCGTGACCATTCGCGTAGCGTGGCCTTTTGGCCAAGGTCAATCGCTTTTAGCGTGGCCTACGGCCAATCCCGTAGCGTGACCATTCGCGTAGCGTGGCCTTTTGGCCAAGGTCAATCGCGTTTATCAATTTCCAGAAACTCCCCCCACCCTGACTAGAAAATGCTATTATTAAAGGTTATTAGTAGTGGTGCGTTACGGGGCGGACTATCCCAAGGCTGGCTAAGAGGCGAAAAATAATGGCAAGTCCGCCCCTAACTACGCACTAATTATTTTTGAATTTTAAATTATTTCCTTCAAAAAGCTTTTTATATCAGACTAGCGAGTCACCAATTTTAGCAGGATTTTTTAATATATGAGTAGTATAAAAAACCTAAGTCAATGGTGATTTTTTTTGTTGGTTACCTGTCCTATATATTCTCGCTATAGCAATCATAAATTAGCTTAAATAAAGCTTCATACTTATTTAAATAAATATCGTAAATAAACTATTATAAATAATTCAAATAATTTATTTTTGATGGTTAAAGAGGAATCCGTGTAGGAATTGTGATAATTTTTGTTTCCTATTCCCTATTCCCTATTCCCTGTTCCCTATTCCCTGTTCCCTATTCCCTTTCCTATACCTCACCCAATTAAAACCCGAAATATTATAGCAGCTAATTTCTATAATAGCATTTAACTGTGCCACTTGTCAAAGTGACCTAATTTCAAAACAGCTCAAAAATCTGTCATGGTATAAAATAATCTAGTGTGCAATCTCTACCATCCACGTAAAAGAGACACTTGTGCAATCGACACAAGACAAAACCAGGCTGCATTTAAACCAAAAACTGCATTCTACCAATAGTTTTGCTCAATAGTTTGGGAATTATTAGAGCAATTCCTAACAGTTATGCCAAAGGGATTTTCAGCAAACTACTAGTTAATTAGCTGTTAATGTAAGCTATCAGCTATCAGCTAATGCGCTACAGATGGTGCTACTTGAGGTGCTATCAGCTATCAGCCTATGGGCTACGTGAAATGGGGGTTTTCCCCAGACTTTCTATTTTATTTGAAGCTGACCGCTGACGGCTGACCGCTGACGGCTGACCGCTGACAGTTTACTGTCAACAGTTACCAATTAACAAAACGCGCTTCATCTAAAACAGGAAAACAACCATGAAAATCGAAGCAGAAAACTCAATTCGCGTTACCCTGGAAAATTACGAGGTTTTTGATAATGATATTGCTTCAGGCTCTAAAGCAGTCAGAATCGAAGACATTGAAAGCAACGGCATAATCAGAATTGACTGGACAGAAAGTGATGGTGTTGCTGGCAAATACCATATCGGTATCGCTCACTTTGATGAAGTGGATGGAAAAGCCAAACTAAAACTACAGGTTAACGGTATTGAAATTGACACCTATACTTTGGAGAAAAACCTTGGTGGAGACGGACCCAACCCCCTTAACTATGTCGGTTTCACTGACTCTCTCAGCAATGGTGATCCTAATCCAAATCCTATCTTTAAGGATGTACAACTTGCCCCAGGCGATCGCATCGAAATTGTTGTAGAGGCAGATAGTCTTGATAATGAGACCTTCGAGTTAGGGCGAATTGACGCCATCGAATTTACCTCTGCTGAAGTGGATCTGTTCTGGCATAATTCTCAGACTGGTGCCATGGGAGCTTGGCGGATGCATGGGGTCATGGGTACTGACCTAGATGAGGCAGTGACGATTCAAATGGAATCAGTTAACAGTGACTGGGAGATTCGTGCTGCTGGAGACTTTAACGATGATAGCCACAAAGATATGGTTTGGCGCAATACCGTTACTGGAGACATTGGTATCTGGTTAATGAAGGGTTCCCAGTTCCAAGAAGCAGTATCCATCGTCCCAGTCTCAGACCTTAACTGGCAAATCCATGGCACAGCAGATTTCAACGGTGATCAGCAAACCGATCTGCTGTGGCGTAATCACTCCACTGGCGAAAATGCAGTTTGGCTGATGAATGGCACTGAGCTAACTCAGGGAGTACTAATCAAATCAGAATCAGCCGACAGTAAATGGAAGATGGTTGGTGCCGGAGACTTTGATGGAGATGATGACGGGGATATTCTCTGGCTTAATACTGAAAACCAAAATGTTTCCTACTGGCGGATGGCAGGTACAGATTACATCGAGTCAGTGTTGGTGAATAATGCACCCTTCGACAACACCTGGAAATTTCAAGGAGTTATGGATTTTGACGACAATAATTACGATGACATTTTCTGGAGCAATACTGTTGATGGCAAGACAGGGATGTGGATGATCAATGAAAACGGTTACGAGCGACCAGTAATCTCTGAGTCGATAGATTTGAGCTGGGAAAGCCATGCCTAAAGTGACCTTTGTTGAGGGTTGACTGTTGACGGTTGACTGTCAACAAACAGCGCTCAATCAAATTATGCGTTCGCACTTCTGACTTGCTGTCGCATACAATCAATTACTCACACACCTTAGGGGCGCACGGGATGCGCCCCTAAGGCTAATTTTTGTTATATTCATTATCAAGAGAACGATAGTTATAGGAACGCGCCCCCGCCCCTCTCCCCACACTGTTCTGATTCCCGATTCCCGATTCCCGATTCCCGATTCCCGATTCCCTGCGCCATAGCATACTAATTTACCCTAAATGAAGCACTCCGAACACTTGCCAATCATTGGCTGGCGAGAATGGTTGACGTTGCCTGAACTTGGTATTATACAGGTCAAGGCGAAAATTGACACTGGCGCACGTTCATCCGCCTTACATGCCTTTGATATCAAAACCTTCGACCATGATGGGATCAAGTGGGTTCGGTTTAAAGTGCATCCCTATCAGCGGGACAGCCATCAAACTGTAATCGCAGAAGCGAAACTGTTAGACCAGCGAAAGGTACGCAGTTCCAATGGACAAACTCAGTTGCGACCGGTTATCCAGACTACTGTAAAACTAGGTAGCAAGCAGTGGCCGATTGAACTTACCTTAACCAATCGAGATGCCATGGGTTTCCGGATGTTGCTGGGGCGTCAAGCTGTTCAGAGGCGCTTTTTGGTAGACTCGGGTCATTCCTTTGTACAAAGTTCAACTACGAGTCACCAGAGCAATGATAGGAGTAATCAAGGATGAAAATTGCTATCTTATCCCTAGATGCTGGCTTATATTCTACCCGACGCTTGAAGGATGCTGGGGACAAGCGGGGTCATGAAATGCGGGTGATTGACTATATGCGCTGTTATATGAATATTACAGCTCACAAGCCAATGGTAATGTATCAGGGCAAACCCTTAGATGACTTTGATGCCATTATTCCCCGGATCGGGGCATCAAAGACCTTCTATGGCACCGCCGTTGTACGGCAGTTTGAAGTGATGGGTGTTTTTAGTGCTAATCCAACTCAGGCAATTTCCCGCTCTCGTGATAAGCTACGCTCTCTTCAGATCCTTTCTCGTGAAGGTATTGGTTTGCCCGTAACTGGCTTTGCCCATTCCACCCAAGATATTGACGGCTTAATCGAGATGGTAGGTGGTGCTCCTTTGGTGATTAAACTATTGGAGGGTACCCAAGGCATTGGGGTGGTACTGGCAGAAACTCATCAAGCTGCTACCTCCGTCATTGAAGCCTTTCGCGGTTTAGAAGCCAATATTTTAGTCCAAGAATTTATCAAAGAAGCAGGGGGTATGGATATTCGTTGCCTTGTGATTGATAGTAAAATAGTAGCATCAATGAAGCGACAGGGAGCAGAAGGGGAATTTCGCTCGAACCTACACCGAGGGGGAACAGCAGAAAAAATCAAGTTAACCCCTGAAGAGCGTAGCACAGCAATTCGTGCTGCTAAAGCCATGGGATTACGCATAGCTGGGGTAGACATGGTACGCTCCAATCATGGTCCGGTAGTGTTGGAAGTAAATTCTTCACCAGGACTAGAAGGAATTGAAAAGGCGACTGAAGTAGATGTGGCGGGGAAGATTATTGAATTTTTGGAAAAAAGTGCTGCGAATGATAAAAAAGGTACACCTCGCAGTGGAGCTGTTCGCGATCGCATAAAGTATTAAATTGTCATTCAATTTTGACGGAATACTAGGTTATTGTTACTAGAACATAGGTAAATTATTGATTAGGGTGTCAGGAATGAATCCAAGCCTGGAACAGTCAAGTATAGATACTACGACTATGATGACATCTTCCGAACCATTGGTCGAGGTGCCGAAAATCTTGGAAGAAGAGCGCATGCAAAAGGAGCGTATGCATGATGTCCTGCTGCTGCTGGAACATTTAGTAGAAAGGGAAGAGGCTACCGTGAAGCTCATCCTCGATTGCCTCTACGATGTGGGCTCAGTAAACCTGATCAACAAAAAGTTTCAGTCTCGCTCCCTCAACTGGATGATGAAATCAATTGCCCGTATGTCCAAACCAGCCTTCAGAGTTGTTGCTCTGCGCTGGTTTAAGAAGAATTGTCCAGAACTAATTACTAAGTGGCTGGGGGAGCAAGTGCAAGGGAGCAGCGAGTCGGGAGTCGGGAGTCGGGAGTCGGGAGTCGGGAGTCGGGAGTCGGGAGTCGGGAGTAGGGAGTAGGGGGAATAAAATTGAGTGTACCTGATAAGTACGAGAAACGCCTTTATGCGTAAGTCCTGAAAAGTTTACCGCTGGCTCAGCCTATCCTGACACCGAACAGCTTTTGAATAAAATAAGCTGACGGCTGAATGCTGACACCTTGAGTTAGGAATTTTCACAAAACCAATAGTTTACAAATCTGGTCAAGCAGTTGACAATTTTCTGCTGATATCAGTCATTCAAAAGCTTTTTTAGCGCGAGTGCGCCCCTAGCATACTCACAGTTTGTTCACAAAGTTTGATTAATCTTTCATCAGAGCTTAATCAAAGGAGCCGAATGTCTAAGTAAATACTCTGTTTCGGCGTAAACAACCAGCTGATGCCTAATGTCATGACTAAAAAGGGGAGGAGATGGAGAGAGTCAAGGTCGGCAAATGCCAGTTGTTAACAACTCCGATGCTACCAGATTTGCTCTAAAAACTCTGATTTAAAACTAAGGAGAACGTTGATGAACACACAATCAGAAACTGCCATTAAGCACAGTGATGTAATCAACCGGATAGTACTGAATCGCCAAAACACTGAAGAAATTGGTCGGGTAGCTGAGCTGTGGCTCGACCCAATGGCTCATAAAGTTTTGGGTTTGGTTTGCAAGTCAGGACTGCTGGGTCGCAAAAAACGGTCATTTACTTGGGCAGAAATTGAGGCGATTGGCTCCGACAGCATTCTAGTTTACCTTGACTCGGAAACCGCAGCGAAAAAACCCCCATCAGTGGAATCGATTGTGGGACATCAGTTGTGGACGGACGGAGGGAATCAGGCAGGTACTTTGGTGGACTATCGATTTGACCCCAACACCGGGACGGTAGTTGAGTATATCTTTGGCTCCAAGGGCTGGCGTGGTGTCACTGATGGCACCTACCGACTTCCCCCTGTCGCCATCGCCAGTGTGGGCGGTAAACGAGTGATGGCCATAGAGGCGATGGTGCAAAACGCTGAGCAGTATACCGATGGCATCAACCAAAAAGTTGCTCAGGCGGCTGAATCCTTGAAAGATGACTACGCCAAAACTAAGGAAGATATGGCGGCGCTGATGGAAGGGGCTCAGGGGTTAGCGACTCAAGTGCAAGAAAATGCTAAAACAGTAGCGGAGAATACCCAAAATAAGTTCTCTGAGGTTGCTGGTCAAGTGCAACAGACCACTAAACAGGTGACTGGTAATGTTCAAGAGAAGTTTTCTGATGTCACCACTCAAGTGCAAGAAAATGCTAAAAAAGTAGGGGAGAATACCCAAAATAAGTTTTCTGAGGTTGCTGGTCAAGTGCAACAGACCACTAAACAGGTGACTGATAATGCTCAACAGAAGCTCTCTGATGTTGCTGGTCAAGTGCAAGAAACTACTAAAAAAGTAGCGGAGAATAGCCAAAATAAGTTTTCTGAGGTTGCTGGTCAAGCACAACAGACCACTAAACAGTTAACTGGTAATGCTCAACAGAAGCTCTCTGAGGTCGCTGGTCAAGCACAACAGACCACTAAACAGTTAACTGGTAATGCTCAACAGAAACTCTCTGATGTTGCTGGTCAAGTACAACCGACCAATAAAAAAGTAGCGGGGAATGCCCAAGAGAAGTTTTCTGAGATTACTACTCAAGTGCAACAGACTGCTAAACAGCTGACTGGTAATGCTCAACAGAAGCTTTCTGATCTCACCGCTCAAGTGCAAGAAACTACTAAAAAAGTAGCGGAGAATACCCAAGAAAAGCTCTCTGAGGTCGCTGGTCAAGCACAACAGACCACTAAACAGCTGACTGACCAGGCTAAGGAAAAACTAGTTCAAGTAAAGACAAAGTTGCCGAGTGCTGACTCCGCTACTACTACAGAAGCTGCTCAGAAAGACAAGACACTCAAAGCTAGTTCTGAGCCAGAATCTGCCAAAACAGCTCTTAAGCACTAACTGATCTATACAACTCAAGGAGAAAAATACCATGAGACAAGTTGCAATACTGGTAACTAGACAATTTGCAATGGTGCTAAGTATTTTAGCGATCGCATCTTGGTTGTCTCTAGCTACTGATGGTAATGAGAACTCTCAGTCTAAACCGACTCCGAGTTCAGCAGAAGCAACTGCACCCCAAACACCAGCAGAAACCGTTGCATCCGAGAGAAAAGAAAAACAGAGCTCTCTGCAGAACATAATCTCTGTGTTAATGGTCGCTGATCAGTAATATCAGTATTCAGCGATCAGCCCTCAGCGATCAGCCCTCAGCGATCAGCCCTTGGCCTACGGCCAACGGCTGAATGCTTACTTAGTAATATCTCAGAAGGTGGCAAGAAACGTTTATTTAAGAAGTACTCAAATAATGATCACCACTGACAACAATAGCGATTGTGAATTTCTTCAAGAAGACAGTATATGGTCTGACCTCAGAGCAATAAGAGTTATTAATGGGTTGCAACAGGAGGTGGAGTTCCTAGAAGCCTCAGTGAAACGGCTCCAAATCTGGCTGGTTTTAAGTATTGTGATCCTAGGAGGTAGTATTGCTGCTATCAGTCCCCTTGGTGCTATGACTTACAAGCAGTTGCAGCAGCAATTCGCACCAGTAAATTCCTGGAAAACCACTCAACAAAACCGGTGATTTTTTGATTAATTATTCACCAGACTTCTTGCAGAAGTCGGGAACAGGGAACAGGGAACAGGGAACAGTGGAGAATAATTGACGCAAACACTATCAGAAAAATACTTTTGCAAGAGGTCTACCATTAAAACTAAATATAGCGTTTATAGGATTTATGAGGTACGCTTCTCAACCTCAAAGTCCCCCTTGATAAGGGGGATTTAGGGGTATCTCTTGGTACCTCATGGCATATATAATTGCTCTAATAAATACTAGAGTATTACTAAATTAATTGTGCCCATTTTTGATCATAATTTTCCTACTCCCTACTCCCTACTCCCTACTCCCTACTCCCTACTCCCTACTCCCTACTCCCTACTCCCTACTCACTGTTCTCTTTGCTATAAAAAACCAACAATAAATAGTCTCAAAAAAAGGCCATGACTAACAACAATCATCTAAGTAAAACAAGCACGATCAATAATTTTGCTATAGACAACAAACCTCTTACCAACACAGCCCTTCCTGTTGTGACCCCAGTCAATCCTCTTGCTAATCTCCAAGAGCAACATATCGAAGAAGTCGCCGAAGCATTGGTGGAATTTAAAATGACTGCCATGTCCGATAAGAAGAAACAGGAGCAAGAAACAAAAGAGCTACAGAAAAAAATGGGTCGTTTCACCGCTATTTGGATGATCTTAATCTTGATGGTAGCAGGAGCAGGAGCTTGCACAGGATATTTCTTTTATACCCAGCTCAAGGAGCTAACTACAGAAATTACGTCATTGAAAGAGGCTCCGGCAGAATCAGAACAGGCAAAACAAGTTCAACAGCTAGAACGAGCAATATTTTGACTTATGACTTATGACTTATGACTTATGACTTCTGACTTCTGAATTCTGAATTCTGAATTCTGACTTCTGACTTCTTACCTCACAACCCTGCTTTTTACCGTACCAAAGGCTCAAGAATTGTCACCAAACTCAAGGGCATCAGCTCTTTACTAAGGGATTGAGCATAGGCAGCACTCAGATAAGCTTGGTACTCTGATTTACCAGCAATATAGGTTTGAAAAAATGCTAAACTCAATGCTTTCATATACTCCTGAGCAATAGTTGGGTCAGGACCAAGCACTGCCTCAGGTAAGGGGACATCATCGGGTGATGGGGCGAGGGTGGAAAAGTGGGTTCCTCTCCTAAGCAATACTAGATACTTCTGTAGAGTTGTCAGCCAAGTAAAGGGTTGAATCTGTTCTGGTAACGCTGGCGCTATGGTATCATCACTACCAGCGACTACCATCAGGGGCACTTGAATTGGGCTAAGTTGGGATTTTCCTAAGACTGTGCTAGTAATTGGATTAATTGCGATCGCACCTTTAATCCGTTGATCCGATAACTGATAGTCCTGTGGTGGTAAGTCAAAGGCACGACACTGAAGTAGTAGGGATATATTCAAGGTATCCTGATTTAAGGGAGCGCAATCCTGTTGCAATTGCTCAAAATTGATCTCGGCTCCAGCAAGAGCTAAGGATGTGTAACCCCCAAAGGACTGACCCAATACTCCCACCTGTTGCAAATTTAACTGCCCTTGAAAGGAACTTTCTAGTTCATCCAGTAAAAACTTAATATCCAGAGGGCGGTTAATAAATTCTGATGGTGGAGCTGCCTCTTTGGCAAGACCAGTTAACAAAGCCTGTATTTGATCCGCATTACTGCCTGGATGTTCCGGTACAGCCACAGCAAATCCATGGGATGCCAGGTGACGGGCTAAGTACTCAAATGTCTTCCGTTCTGAACCCAGTCCGTGGGAAATAACAATCACTGGTGCTAACCCTTCCCTTGGGGAATCTGGCATATACAAGTCAACGGGAAACTCTCGCCGAGGGCCCAGGTCATCGAAGGTAATGCTTTGCTTAGTATAACTTACTGAACCTGGTTGCCGTAAGTCTAGGGAGAAATCGGATAAACCTCGCTCTGTCTGGGCTGCCGCTTCCTGATCCGATGCCTGTTCCACTGCTGCAATGGCGATCTGGGTTTGCTGAATCAGCTTCGATAAGTCATCAATAATTTCAAAACCCCGTTGTGAGTTAATCCGAATCCCGTAAGTCGGAAATTCCCGCAACACATTCAAAATCGTCAACCCTTCTGGCTGAAAAGCGGCTTTGATTAAAGCAGCTCGAATGGCATAGAAACCGGGTTGACGAGCTTTGGTTTGTATGACTTCACCTACCCGTTGTAGAATTATTTCTCCTTGAGGTGAGTAGAGGAATTGAGCGATCGCTACTGGTGTGACATCAATGGGAGTAATTAAGACCTGCCGCAGTTGTTTGAATTCTTCTGGCTTTACATACCCCGCATAGAAGGCTAAGGATGGCTCAACTTTGCCCACTGTCGCATAAACTTCTAGAGCTGCGATCGGTAGAGAAAACTCAATTGGACCATAGGAAATATAGATTTTCTCTGCTGCCTCAACTGGTGGAGAAATCATCACTGGGGTGAGCAACAATCCTAGATTCAGCAGCAGCCATTTTAGTCTAGTTTGTGGTTTACCTTTTGCGAATCTGAACATATAGCGTTTCCAAATGATTTGTAAAACTAGATTGTAATTTGTTCTAATACAAAAAACGCTGTATTCCTTACTAATGTTAGTGATTGGAAGTTTTATTTTCCCTAAAGCATTTCATTATTTGTTCACATCTCAAATGTATATACTATAGCGCTACTCCCGACTCCCTACTCCCAGGGCTTGCGCTTGACCCGTAATTAAATTCGCCACGGGTCGCACCGCTCCCGACTCCCGACTCCCGACTCCCTAGTGCTGCTGTATTATTTAATAACGATTTGTCAATTTTTGATGACATTTAGGGGTAGATTAAATAGACTAGGATTATGTTCTTGCGAAATTTTGTGGTAGAGTGAATAACTCTAGCCAAGATTCAAGGTTGTTTTCCTAGAAAAGACTAACTAGTTTTTTAGTATTTTTTTGGAAGACTAGCTATGATAATTTAAGATAAATAGGATAGCGTCTTAAGAGGGTGCATCTTAACAAAAACTGGGGAGCTATAAGGTGCTCATTCCAGGAAAATAGTACACTTTGTTTGATGGGCAATTGTGTGTAGCACTGTGGCTAGGGTAAACTATTTTACTCATTGAATATAGAACATGAATACGTTAAAAGGACGCGATTTTTTAGGTTTAACAGACCTCAGTGCTAGTGACATTCAGGAACTATTGGATAAAGCCACTAAGTTAAAAAACGCTCAGTGGAATCCTAGGTGCAATAAGGTTTTGGGATTATTGTTTTATAAGGCTTCCACACGAACACGGGTCAGTTTTTCCGTAGCTATGTACCAAATAGGCGGTCAGGTGATTGACTTAAATCCCAATGTCACCCAAGTTGGTCGTGGAGAACCGGTAGTAGATACAGCGCGAGTGTTAGACCGCTACTTGGATATTCTAGCAATTCGTACCTTTGAACAAAAACAGTTGGAAACCTTTGCGGAATATGCCCAGATTCCAATTATTAATGCTTTGACCGATTGGGAGCATCCCTGTCAGACTTTAGCCGATTTGTTAACGATTCAGGAATGCTTTGGAACACTAGCTGGTTTGACATTGACTTATGTTGGCGACGGTAATAATGTCGCTCATTCACTAATGTTGGGCTGCGCTCTAATGGGAATGAATGTCAGAGTCGCCACACCACCAGCTTATCAACCTGATAGTGCTATTTGTGAGCTTGCCCTGAAAACCGCAGCTAGCCGCACAGAAGTAATGGTTACCGATGACCCAGTAGCTGCTGCCAAGGAAGCTCACATAATTTATACTGATGTTTGGGCAAGTATGGGTCAAGAAGCCTCAGCTGAGGAGCGAATTCCAATTTTTCAGCCTTATCAAGTTAATCAGCAGTTGTTAGACCATGCTGACCCATCAGTAATTGTACTCCACTGTTTACCCGCTCACCGGGGCGAAGAAATTACAGACGAGGTAATCGAAGGCTCGCGATCGCGTGTTTGGGACCAGGCCGAAAACCGTTTACATGCCCAAAAAGCTTTACTGGTCAGTCTTTTAGGGGTTGATTGAATCGTAAGGGAGTCGGGAGTAGGGAGTAGGGAATAGGGAGTAGGGAGTAGGGAATAGGGAATCGGGAATCGGGAATCGGGAATCGGGAATAGGGAATAGGGAATCGGGAATCGGGAATCGGGAATCGGGAATCGGGAATCGGGAATCGGGAATAGGAACCCACCCCTAACCCCTCCCAGGAGGGGAAAAGAGGGAACAGGAAAAAAATCCTGTGTACCTCATAGCTATGAAAACGCTATAACTCCCTCCACTCCCCATCTCCCCATCTCCCCATCTCCCCATCTCCCCACACTTCCCACACTCTCCCCATCTCCCCATCTCCCCATCTCCCCATCTCCCCACACTCCCCACCCTCCCCATCTCCCCATCTCCCCACCCTCCCCATCTCCCCATCTCCCCACCCTCCCCATCTCCCCATCTCC
>NZ_JAAHHX010000460.1:0-1842 GCF_010672065.1 Moorena sp. SIO4A1
GATAGTGGGTTTTGTGATTATCCCCCTCTAAATCAGCCAGAAACTTTCCTAAACAGCGAATCCCATTACCACACATCTCTGGTTCAGAACCATCAGAGTTGAAAATCCGCATCGTATAGTCAGTACCCTCTTGTCCTGGCAGGGCAAAAATCACACCATCTGCACCGATTCCAAAATTGCGATCGCATAGCTGCAGCGCTTGATCTGAGGTTATTCTGGGTTCCGGGTCATCCCGATTATCAATCAGAATAAAGTCATTCCCCAGTCCATGGTACTTTGTAAACTCCATAGTAAACTCCCTATTAATCGGCTCTGGTGCTATGGTAATTCTTTTGTAGCCTTTTGTTTAACTGGCGAGGGGGTTTGGGGGAGTCCATGTATGCCGACGGCATACATGGACTCCCCCAGTATTTTTCATCCCCATCAAGGGGATGAAAAATACATTGACTGATTTGTGTGTTTATGGTAGAGTTTCTCTATGCTGATGATGAATTACTCCTACCGTATCTATCCAAGTATTGACCAACAAGCTCAAATGCTTGAATGGTTAGAGACTTGTCGGGGGGTTTACAACTATGCTTTGAGAGAGTTGAAAGACTGGTTGGCGAGTCGAAAATGTGAATCAGACAGATGTTCGTTGTCGAAAGAATATATCATCCCAGCCAATACTCCATTTCCGAGTTATCATCTTCAGCAAAACAACCTCCCGATAGCTAAAAAGGTTAATCCAAAGCTCAAGAAAGTCCATTCTCAGGTATTGCAGACAACAATTCGTAGGCTGCATGATACCTGGGATGATTTTCGTGCTCGTGGTTTTGGGTTTCCTCGATTCAAAAAATCTGGTCAATTCAAGTCATTTCTGTATCCACAGTTCAAAAAGAACCCGATACAGAATGGCGTGATAGATCTCCCCAAGATTGGGAAAGTCACAATCAACCTGCATAGACCGATTCCAGATGGATTCCAAGTCAAGCAAGTTAGGGTTTTGTCGAAAGCCAGACATACTCAATGGTACGTTGTTGTCACAATTGCTTTAGACGTAGAAATCCCAGATAATCCACCTGGCGGTCGCGCAATTGGGATTGATCTGGGACTCGAAAAGTTCTTGACAACCTCTGATGGTTTCACAGTAGAACGTCCCAAGTTTTTAAAGCACCTACAAGGCGAGTTGAAATTACTGCAACGTAGAGCAGCTAGAAAACAGAAACGTTCTAAGAACTACTCAAAAGCACAAGTACTGGTGGCAAGATTACATCATAAAATTGCCAATACTCGCAAGGATTTTCACCTGAAAACCGCACATCTTTTGTGTGACCACGCAGAGACTATCTTTGCCGAAGATCTCAACACAGTTGGACTCAATAGAGGAATGCTACGAAAAGAGTGTATTGATGCTTCTTTTGGACAGTTCCTCGACTTACTCAAATGGGTTTGTTGGAAACGAGGTGGCTACTTTGAAAGAGTAGATCCTAGTGGAACCAGTCAAACCTGTCCAGAGTGTGGGGCAACTGCACAGAAACTGCTCAGTCAACGAGAACATATCTGCCCTGAATGTGGCTATCGAACTCATAGAGATCATGCAGCGGCTCAGGTGATTAGATTGCGAGGATTGGAAAAAGTACCCGTGGGCGACGGGGAAAGGAAACTGTCTGCTGATAGCGTACTGCCGGGTGAGTGTAACTCACAGGTAAGTGCTACGCAGAAAGTCTCAGTCGTGAGGTTGAGAAGCCCGCGCCGTAATCTCTGATTCGGCGTCGGGAGAAGTCACAATACTGTTTCTGATCATGCTGCCCAAAACGCCAAAAACCCTCCTGGCCAAGTATGATTGGTTATGATTCATGG
>NZ_JAAHHX010000461.1:0-1842 GCF_010672065.1 Moorena sp. SIO4A1
CAATAGACCTCTTGCAAAAGTAGTTTTCTGATAGTGTTTGCGTCAATTCTTATCCACTGTTCCCTGTTCCCTGTTCCCTGTTCCCGACAACTGCCGCGAAGTCTAATAAAGGAGATAAGATTTGATTTACAAAAGCACTTTAAATTTTAGTAAAACTACTGTTAATGGCGACACCGAAATAGTTTTATTTTGTAGCGATGCAGAGGTGCGACCCGTGGCGAATTTAATTCGCCTAGCGATGCAGCGCGGTCTTGGGGGTTCCCCCCATGAGCGACTGCATCAAGACAAGGAAAACGCACCATTACGGTTTTGGGGGTTTCCCACTCGCGCTTTGCATCAAGAAACGATAGCTAATATTAGTTTACAACTGTTATAATATTTGTTTTAAAGAAAACTAAAAGATCTTGTTAATTTTTTGTAAATAATTACAATCCCTAACACACAGCATAGAAGTTTTTAATTGGGTGAGGTACATGTTTCTAGGGAGCAGGGAGCAGGGAGCAGGGAATAGGGAACAGGGAACAGGGAACAAAGAGTAGTGATGCAGCGCTATAGTTTATTAACTCTAGCATGCATGCCTCTTGCCCTACTATTGCTGGATCTCCCCATCTCCCCATCTCCCCATATCCCCATCTTCCCACCCTCCCCACACTCGCGATCTTGTTAATCTGTCGGTCTAGTGGCTATGTCTGTATGGATTGGGCGAGAAGCGATCGCTCATCTGCAAGGGACACCTGAGGAAATCCTCAGTTTCCCGATGCTAGTCACTGCCTTAATTGGGGTAGTGATCAACAGCATTAACCTCTATTGGCTAGGGGAAAATACTGAGCAAGACCTCAATCTCCGTGGTGCATTTTTGCATGTACTGGCAGACGTAGTTGGCTCAATCGGCACTATAATAGCTGCTTTGGCGGTTGGAATTTTCAACTGGCCTCAGGCGGATGCGGTCATTAGCTTTAGTGTAGCTATTTTAATTGGTTTAAGCACTCTTCCGCTGCTGCGGCAAACCCTGCAACTAACTAGGAAGAAGGCGATAGAAAAACCACCTCAGGAGTCAGGCTGGCTAGAGTTAGGAAAGACCGATTTAGTGTCTTTGATAACACTCAAAGAGGATTGAAAATTACTGGATAGATATTGATTTTGACATGATATTTTTAGGGAATTTTTAGGTAAGCATTTAGTGGTCAAAATAGACTCTCCCTGGTCTCAAATTCTTCTTGCTGCCCCCGCTGTAACGGTTCTCCAGCCCAACCCCCAATTACTTCCTCAAAAAAACCAGGCATCCAGCCTTGGGGTGTTTCTACTTTTAAGGATGATTTTAATGGGTTAACAATCACCATAACTTCTAATTCTTCGTTCGTTATTCCTACTGGAACGTCCAGATGTAGAATGCCATCAGACCCCACATGGGAGATTACTTTAATACTTTCCATCGTGCTTTCTGGTATATAGAACTTATCCAAGTTTATAGCAGTTCTCAATTGGGCGAGGTACTTCGTGCGGGAAGTGTGGGCTGTGTGGGAGGTATGGAAGGTACGGGTGGATAGGATATAAAGGGAAGTATGCTAGAAAGGGGTATTTTGTTTAGATCAGGGTCAAACGGTTTCACGACTTGCCTTCTGATTTGGCCTACCCATTTCTAATTTCTTCCGGATCGAGACAGAGCAATGAAGGATTAAGAAATAGTAGATGCACCCTGACTAATCCCTCAGCTACCGGCTGGGGATTTTTTTTTGTTCAATTTTGTCTATCTCTTATAAATGGGGAAGCGTTTCTAATTTCTTCCGGATCGAGACAGAGCAATGAAGGATTAAGAAATAGTAGATGCACCCTGACTAATCC
>NZ_JAAHHX010000462.1:0-1837 GCF_010672065.1 Moorena sp. SIO4A1
GGGTCAGGCATAGCACAAGTTGTGAAGAGTACAATAGGGTAAGCTGAGCATCGAGTAGGTAAGCAGTTCATCCTTCTATTTTACCATTATCAGCAGCTGCTCAAGTATTTCTGCCGCGCTGCACTAGTTCTCCCCAGGCGGCTTCAGATATTACACGATTGAGTGCTCTTTTGGCAGATTGTCCGTTGCCATCATATCCACCATCCTGATTGGGCTTGGGTTTGCAACGAGACTTCATACCCTTAATGTTGAGATCTTCAAAAACCAGGGCATCTGTACCATCGGTCAATTTTTTAGCCACTTCCCAATGGTACGCAGAACGCTTGTTGGCTAATCGTTCGTGTAACGACGCAACCTTACTAAAAGATTCTTTGCGGTTATTTGAGCCTTTCTGCTTCCGACTCGCAACTCTTTGTCTTAGTTTCAAGCGCCTTTTTTGACGCTTGAACTTAAGAGTGTTAGATGGGTTTGCAATAGTTTCGCCATCAGAAGTACTGACAAGTTTATTGATACCTAAATCGCATCCTTTGACACAATTTGGGTTGATTTCATCAGTAGTTTTCACCGGAGGTAACGGAACTGATTTGTCCTCGATCTGAATACTGACAAACCAACCCCGTGACTTTCGACGCACGGTCACAGATTTCATCGTGAAACCTGTTGGGATAGGACGAGAATTATAAAATCTCATCCATCCTATTCCGGGCAAGTAAATTCGATTGCCGTCAAGTTTTACTTGACCTGGTGAGTACTTGAAGCTCCGGTAACGAGAAGGTCTTTTCGGTTTGGGATACCCTGCTTCACCTTTAAAGAATTTTGAGAAGGCGGTATCCAACTGTCTGAGCATTTGTTGCAGGACAGTTGAGTGTATTTTTTTGTACCAAGGGCGTTCTTTTTTTAAACTCGGAAGAGTAGAACTTTGAACCTCATAAACACTACGTCTAGGATTTTTCTGGCTTTTCTTCCAAGGATAACCAACAGAGGTTGACTTATTGACCGAGCAAGTCAACGGACACGCCTCTCCACGAGTCCTCAAGTCGCAGTAATTCCCCATTTTAGGTGACTTAACCTGCTCATAGGAATCATTCCTATCCCTTAACAGATAGTTGTACTGCGCTTTGAGCATATCCAGCCACCGATTCATGACAGTCATCTGCTGAGAACTTGGAATGAGCTTGTAGACGTATCCGTATTGCATGGTATCGACCTCTTTATCCGTGCTATCTTAATTATAGATTATAGAATCGTAAAGTGATCAGGAAATGGCTAAAACAGAAACAAAAAAAATGGGAAGACCCTGTATTCACGGGGAACCCAAAGGAGCACATACCATTAGAGTGACGGATACAGCATGGAACGGACTGAAGCGATTAGCTTCCGTTGCCGGTGTAAGTCTGTCCGAATATTTGGAAGCGTTGGGAAAAGCCGGTGTATTGCCTAGTTAACAGATTGTGGCTTACGCCACTTGAGAGGGGAAATTCATCCCCGACCTAAGAGGACTGGGTATTCTTTCCCCTCTCAAACTCTCCTATTTTCGATAAAATATAGGGAGTTGCATAGGATGCGTTAGGGGGTCTCGCCGTCATTTTCAACCTCGAGCGCCAGGGTTGGGAAAGGCTGCCCCGTAACGCACCACTGGGTCAAACAGCAAAATTTCAAAAGCGATGCAGCGCCGCCAAAGGGGGTTTCCCCCACTCGCTATTGCATCAAGAAAAAATCATAACGGAGGGTGAACGGTGGGATTTCTGAGTATTCTACCAATCAGCAATGCCCACTTGCTAGAATTGACTGGAGACAATTCTGTCCATTAACTTTATTAACAATTAGATAAAAATGA
>NZ_JAAHHX010000463.1:0-1832 GCF_010672065.1 Moorena sp. SIO4A1
CTTAACAGAAGCGTAAACAACTCGCCGCTAACTCACAACGCGAGTATAGCGGGAGCTTTAAAGCTCAAAGTTTACCAGTCTAAGCCTTTAGAGGGCTACGTTATTTTTAAGAGTTAAAGTTCCTACCTGGGGATGCGTAGCTAGTCCCCAGCTCTAGAACCCGGTCGTTAAACAGGTGTAGTTGAGTTAAGCCAGTGCGATTGGGAAAGTACCGAGAAATAACATTGACTAAGCTAACTTTACCCTGGCAACAGGAGGAAACACAATTATGCGTGTCTTTGTATTAAACAAAAATCGACAACCACTAGATCCATGTAGACCGGCAAGAGCCAGGATTTTATTATCAACTGGCAAGGCAAAGGTCTATCGCCGTTACCCATTCACTATAATCTTGACTGAGGAAATAATAGATCCAGTAACTCACGATCACAGAATCAAAATAGATCCTGGAGCAAAAACAAGCGGTTTTGCTATTTTTCAAGGAGAACGAGTGGTCTGGGGAGCCGAACTTATACATAGGGGTTTCCAGATCCGAGATTCTTTGACTTCTCGTAGGCAGCTAAGACGCAGCCGACGTAATCGCAAGACTCGATACCGCAAGCCCAGGTTTCTTAATAGAACCAGACCAAAAGGTTGGCTAGCTCCTAGCTTGATGTCTAGAGTTCAAAATATTGAAACTTGGACTAAGAAACTGATTAAATTATGTCCGGTCGCAGGCATTTCTCAAGAATTGGTTAAATTTGATACTCAAAAACTAGAAAACCCTGAAATATCTGGAATTGAGTATCAACAGGGCACACTTTACGGTTATGAACTTCGAGAATATTTACTCGAAAAATGGAATCGTAAATGTGCTTATTGTGGGACAACAGGAACTCAATTAGAAATTGAGCACATTAAACCCAAGTCCAAAGGTGGTTCTGATCGAGTTTCTAATTTAGCGATTGCATGTCACCCATGTAACCAGGCGAAATCTAATCAAGACATTGAACTTTTCTTGTCTAACAAGCCTAGTATCCTGAAACGCATACTGAGTAAAGCTAAACGCCCTCTGGCTGATGCGGCTTGTGTTAATTCAACCCGATGGAAGTTGTACCACGATCTCAAGTCAACAGGGCTACCTGTTGAAGTAGGTAGTGGCGGATTAACCAAATTCAATAGGTGTCGTCAAAATCTTCCGAAAACTCATTGGTTGGATGCGGCAAATGTCGGGAAAGTCGAAACATTGATTATCGAAGTAACCAATCCTTTGATAATAACCGCCAAAGGACATGGCACTCGTCAAATCTGTAGAACTAACAAATATGGCTTTCCCACTCGTCATTGCTCCAGAATCAAGTTTCATAAAGGTTTTCAGACAGGCGATATTGTTCGTGCCGTAGTCACCAAAGGCAAAAAAATCGGCACCTATGTCGGACGAGTCGCAACTAGAAAGTCAGGGTCTTTCAATATCTCAACTAAATCAGGATTAGTAGAGGGTATCAGTCACAAGTATTGTCAATTTATTCACAGAAAAGATGGTTATGCTTATACGACTTAGATCCTGTCCTCCCTTTCCTGAGTGCCATATAAACACCTGGGGGAACCCCAGGTGTTTATATGGCACGTCTCACCGCGTGCGTCAAAGATTATAGGCGGAGTCTCCAAGGAGGCGGACAGATGACCGAAGCGAATTCAGACTGATCAATGATGAATAATTCATGGTCATCAAATCAAGGTAATATTGATTCCGGTTAACGACTTATAAGTTTAGGGTTTGGGTTGGTGTTTTGTTAATTTAAATTTAAGAAAATTAACACTTAAATTAACACTTAACAAAATTCGCTCACCCC
>NZ_JAAHHX010000464.1:0-1829 GCF_010672065.1 Moorena sp. SIO4A1
TCAAGCTTAAAGAATTTAAGGGAGAAGAAAATAATGCGATCGCTAACTCTAGAAACCATAGTGATGTAGAGCCCAATCAAGACTGCATTGACACTAAAGCAACTCCAGAAGGATATGTTAAACATCCTTTAGAACGAGTGTTAGAGTGGTTAGACATCACCATGCTTTGGATAGAAGAGCTAGTGGTTAAAATTTGGCGATTGCTGCAACGGTTGTGGCCATTTTGAATAGAGGGAATAGGGAATCGGGAATCGGGAATCGGGAATCGGGAGTAGGGAGTAGGGAGTAGGGAATCGGGAATCGGGAATCGGGATCCTGTTCCCTGTTTCCGAAAACCAGAAACTCTGTACCTCACCACATTGAAAACAGCTATATCCGCTATCAGCTATCATACCAAATCCGATTGGTATAAGGTAAAAACATTCCTGTGTTTTCCTTATACACTTTATAGTCAGCCGCAAAACTACTAGTTAAAAATTTAGCTTCTTCTTGGCGAGCAACTTGATAGTAGAGAACAAACATTACTACTACTGTTAGTATTAGCCAGAGTTGATTACTAACAAAAACACCAGCTAGCACAGAAAGCAGGTAGGATGTGTAAAAGGGATTACGAATGAATTTATAGGGGCCAGTGGTAATGATGTGGTTTGGTAAATCATCGGAATAGCAAATAGACAAAGGCTTTTCCTTAGTTGTTTTAACTGCCCACCAAAACAAAACTAATGAGATGATATAAATACTCAGTCCCATTAACCCTAGGATTAAATTACTTTCTTCCGTCAGAACGATCATACTGACCTGTAGAATTATTAATAGTGTCCATAAAAAAAACAGAATCCTCAAACCATTTGGAGTGCCGCTAGGCCGAGTAAATAAAGCAACGCCTGCCCAAGTAAAACTTATCAAACAAGTTGTGAATAAGATTAGGGCGCAAGATTTTAAGACTAGCATGATGTTTGCTTTAGTAATGTTGGCTCTTCCGTACTTGTTATGCTAAATTAACACTTTGATGAAGGGAGCAGGGAGCAGGGAGCAGGGAAGAGGGAAGGGCGTTACTGAATTAAGGAATGAATGCGCGATTATCTGGTTTTATTAAAGCCCCCTAAATCCCCCAACTTTGGGGGACTTTAAGAGTTTTGTTCCCCCCAGAATTGGGGGGCTAGGGGGGCGAAACCATACCCAGAATCAGCAACGCCGAAGTTTCTAGCCATGTTTGCCAGACATAGGGTGCAAGGAGAAGATGGTAAACCGATTATAGAGTATGACTTTTGCTAGTTTTCTCTACCTGTCTAGGCTACAGTTCCTTAATACGCTTCTTGATCACTATCATTTGGTGCTTGTCCACTGTAGTACTTTTGTCGAATGATTTTAGGCTCTGGTAAATCAAATATGTCAGATGGATTACCTTCAAGAGCAAGATTTCTGGCAGTAACGAGCATAGCATCATTTCTATTAACCTGGAACTGTTCAACAGCTTTAGGTTCAAACTGTCCCAAAATCAATAGATAGTTTTTCTGTAATCTTTCTGGTGGTTCAGAGTCAAGAGCATTCTTTACTGCTTTAATATGATCGTTTTGTTTAAAGTTATTATATTTGTGCCCTAGATATAACCAGGTTTCAGTTGCCATCAGCTTTTCTGTAAAACTAACTGAACTCTCTAAACTAGTACCAAATTTAACAATCAATTCCCATTCTTGAGCATCGATATTTGGCAGGAAGCGCATTGCTCTGATTGTAACTGCTTTTAGATACTCAACAGGCTGATCAAGCTTTTGATAATGTGTCAGTAAGCTTCTGATTTCAGCTAGATAGCCTTGCTTGGCTAGATC
>NZ_JAAHHX010000465.1:0-1829 GCF_010672065.1 Moorena sp. SIO4A1
CTTATCAGCAAACCTTTGACCGTTATACCAAGATCACGATCGTAGAAGTTAATAACAATGCCGTTAATTTGTTAGGGGATACCTTAATCAACAGCCTGGGCAATGATGTCCGCTATGGAAGTATTTGGGATGATAAGCTTCGTGGCACTTTCGGTAATGACAAAATTTATGCTAGCTTAGGCGATGATTCAATTCACGGACTTACTGGCGATGACATCCTGGAAGGGGGTAAAGGCAACGATAAGCTGAATGGAGGGTTTGGTGATGATAAACTTCATGGCAGTTTTGGTGACGACACTTTGGTAGGTGGCGGTGGCAGTGACACCATGGTTGGTGGCAATGGCGCTGACACATTTGTGTTCAATCGGAGCGATAGCTTGCTTGGAGATGACTTCGATATCATCAAAGACTTCCAAGTTGGTTTAGATAAGGTTAAATTTCAAGGTTTTGGTCAAATTGACTCCAAAACTTGGTACAACAATGGGATAAATCAGGGTTACCTTACTAATACTAGTAATGGCGCTCTCTTATCTGACGCAAAAGGTGGAGAAGTTTTGTTTGAAAATGTGAATCTAAACCAGCTTAAGCATTCTGACTTCCACTTCGCCTAACATCGAGTCTTAGGGGCGAAGCATTTCGGAAGAGACTTATTGGAAAAACGACGATATTTAGCTCCAAATCCTTCCCCTAATCCGTATTGTGGCAAGAGGTCTAAAGAAAAGAGGCGTTCCCGTAGCGTGCGCCTCTTTTTTCATATCAATACCATTTTTATAGTCCCCGTAACCGTTAATTGTTAATCGGTAATCAAAACACTATTACCAATACTAAATTTTAGTGATAAATAATTGCACAGAATTAATTGCAAATTCCCCAAAATTTAAAGCATTAAAATGTAATATTAACAGATATTAATAGTAGGGTTTTTTTGGAGGTATTTTGTTTGATTTAAATAAACATTGTTTACAGCCAAAATGGCCTTTTAAATATATTTATTATCGTTAGACTATTTATCGAAGAGAGTTGTACAAAAAAATTAATTACCAATGATATCAGACACTCTATTTTTAACCCCTAGAACCTCTAAATCTACACCGAACTTTGCTGACGCTACAGGAAACGCTAAGTTTACCAACTATAGTCAAGCTCCTGCTGGTACCTTAACTAATGCCCAGGTGGAGACCTTGGTCAAGGGTGGTATAGCTACTGCTATTGCTGATGCTAAAAGTAGGTTTATCAATGACCCAGCTTTCTCTCAACTTTTCAGTCAAAGTACTGTAGTTGGTACTGAGGGAGCTTTTCAGGGGAGTGCCAATAGCCGCACTGAAGTGGTTGGTAATTTTTCAGTGAGAGCTAATCAAAAATTCTCTTTCAATTTTTCAGCAGCTTTAGAACTGAACGCCAAAGAAATTGAAAATTCCAATCGGGAATATTCTGAGGCTAAGTCAGGAACATTTTTTTTCCTGTTGAATACGGATCAGATGAATCAGCCCAAGATTATCGATTCGTTTGCCATCTCTGGGGATTTAATTTCTTCCCGTAGAATCGGCGATCTGGATTTTGGCTTTAGTAGCAACATCAAACTGAACTCTCCCAAAGAACGTTTTGATATTGATGGTAACAATGGCATAGATTTCGTCAAGGGTTCAGTTACAGGAACTTATCAGCGCACCTTTAGTCGCAATACTAATTTGACGTTAGTGGAAATTAATCAAAGTGCTGTTAAATTATTAGGAGATACCTTAATTGACAACTTAGGTAATGATGTTCGCTACGGCACGATCTGGAATGATGAACTCCGTGGCACTAACAGCAATGACAAAATTTATGGC
>NZ_JAAHHX010000466.1:0-1828 GCF_010672065.1 Moorena sp. SIO4A1
CTAAAGAAGAGGAAGCCAAACGCCAGATGGATATCAAAGAGATGAATGTCCAGGAGCTCAAGGAACTCATGGATAGTGGTGCGGATGATTTTGTTTTAATTGATGTCCGCAATCCCCATGAGTATGATATTGCTAAGATTTCTGGCTCAGTGCTAGTGCCATTACCGGATATTGAACAGGGTTCTGGTGTAGAAAAAGTCAAGGAGCTGGTTAATGGTCATCGCTTGATTGCCCATTGCAAAAAGGGAGGTCGCTCAGCGAAAGCCTTGGGAATTTTGAAAGAGGCTGGTATTGAAGGGATTAATGTTAAAGGAGGTATTACTGCCTGGAGTCAGGAAATTGATTCATCAGTACCGCAATATTAAACAATATTGTGAACCAGTCAGGGGCATTGCTTATCCTTTGAAGGCAAAAGGCAAAAGGCATGCTAGCAATAGGCAAAAGGCATGCTAGCAATAGGCAATAGGCAAAAGGCATGCTAGCAATAGTCAAGAGGGTTTTAAGCAGGGAACAGAACTATGTCTTAACCTTGTCTTGGACTGCTATAGGAACTGGATCTGTCTTGATGCAAAGCGCGAGTGGGGGAAACCACGGCAAAGCGCGAGTGGGGGAGACCACGGCAAAGCGCGAGTGGGGGGAACCACGGCAGTCGCTCATGGGGGAAACCCCCAAGACCGCGCTGCCTCCCCAAGACCGCGCTGCCTCCCCAAGACCGCGCTGCATCGCTGGCCACGGTAACGCGAATTCCATTAGTTGTATTTGGATGTATTTGGTGCGATCGCAGATGAGTTTGCGATCGCTATTTTATGTATATTAGACCTCACCCCATGGATAAGTCCTATGAATGCTCAATGCGAGTACCTAAAACTTTGAGGAATTCTGCTAGCCACTGGGGATGAGCAGGCCAAGCGGGAGCTGTTACTAAATTACCGTCTACTATTGCTTGATCTACTGGGATGTCAGCATAGGTTCCACCAGCACGGGTAACATCGGGACCACAGGCTGGATAAGCGGAACATTTTTTACCCTGAATTACATCTGCTGCTGCCAACAATTGAGCACCATGACAAATTGCTGCGATTGGTTTGTTCGCTTGGGCAAAGTGCTGCACGATTTTGATCACATCTTGATTGAGGCGGATGTATTCTGGTGCTCGCCCCCCTGGAATCACTAGGGCATCATAATCTTCAGGATTGATCCCATCAAAGGTGGCATTGAGGGTGAAGTTGTGACCAGGCTTCTCCGTGTAAGTCTGGTCTCCTTCAAAGTCATGAACCGCTGTGCGAACAATGTCCCCAGCTTTTTTGTCAGGACAGACAGCATCAACGGTATGTCCTACCATCTGCAACCCTTGGAAGGGAACCATCACTTCGTAGTCTTCTACAAAGTCACCTACGAGCATTAAGATTTGCTTTCCGGCCATGTTATCACTCCTGTGGGAATCGGAATAGCTCTTGAGCAATCCTAATCTATCAAGGTTCTGAGGTTGTTTGCGTAGCGTGGCCTTTTGGCCAAGGTTGTCTGTCAGAATGAAGAATGTAGAATGAAGAATGCAAAATGTAGAATCTATAATTCTTAATTCTTAATTCTTCATTCAAAAATTGGGATTTATTTCTCCAACCAAACTGCTAAATCCGTTGCGGTCTTAAAATCCAACAAGGCTTCACTCAATTCCTCCAATCGAGTAATCGATAATCCCTCAATCTGCTGTTGGAGCACAGGGTCAAGTAAACCTAACCTCAGGGTTAGTTGACGCATCACAATTAATACCGCTTCCTCCTGCTTTCCTCGGTCGAGTCCCTGCTGGAGTCCCTGCTGGAGTCCCTGC
>NZ_JAAHHX010000467.1:0-1828 GCF_010672065.1 Moorena sp. SIO4A1
TCAGGAAAAAGATGGCAGATGGTTTTTCCAGAAAACAAACCAATGCCTCTATTCAATCCTAATGAAATTCAAATTACCAAGACAACCCAATGGCGTCATGAAACTCTCAAAAACCGCGATCGCGGTGATACTAAATTTATTGGTGGGGATCCAGCAACCCTGACTCTCGACCTGTTTTTTGACACCTACGAGGGACTACCTGAAAGTATATCCGGGGGCGGCAGTTCTCCCCTCAAACGAGTAGCATCGGGAGCGGCAACAGCGGCGTCATCGTTAACTGGTGTGTATGGATTATCAGCACCCAATGCCGTAGATGTTCGAGAGTATACGAATAAGATTTTTGAGTTGACTCTGATTGACTCTGATTTAAAACGTCCCCCTGTATGTGAACTCTGGTGGGGGGCATTTAACCTGATTTTTAAGGGGTATCTCGGACAACTAACCCAGCGCTTTACTATGTTTACCCCTAATGGGATGCCAGTCAGAGCCGCTCTCAACTGTACCTTCCACCAGTTCATCCCTGAAGAAGATGAGGAACGGGAAAAGCCCAGTTCTCTAGCACGGGATGACGACCCAATCCACGTTGTCCGACGTGGAGAAACCCTGAGCAGCATTGCTGGTGTTGAATATAATGACCCCAGCGTCTGGCGAGAGATTGCCAAGGCTAATGGGATTACTAATCCCCGTAACCTGACACCAGGTCAAGTTCTGACCATCCCAGTACTTAATCTAACCTCAAATTAACCATGGTCTCGACAGCTCCTCAAACCAGTAGCAATAGCACCGCGACCTCAGTCCCTGGCTTCAGAATTCTGATCAGCGGACAACAGTTGCGGTCTGATGTGATGGCAATAATTGTGGATGAAAACGTTAGTACTCCCACTATGTTTACCATCAAGCTTGCCAACTGGGACCAAGAAAACCAGGAGTGGATTAATCCGCAACTGTTTAAGCTAGGCAATGAGGTAGAGATTTTTATGGGCTACGGAGGTAGTGGAGGGAAACTGCAAAAACTGATCATGGGTCAGATCACCGGTCTGGAACCAGAATTTGCCCATGGGGAAATACCTCTGTTGACAGTGCGGGGCTACGACTACAGTCATCGATTGCTTCGGGGTTACAACACTCGCTCGTTTACTAAAAAGAAAGACAGCGATATCGCTAGAGATATTGCCAAACAAGCGGGTCTAAAGTATGGGGGAGTGACGACAAAGCTGGTTTTGGACTATGTACTACAGCATAACCAAACAGATATGGAATTTCTTCAGACCCGTGCTCAACGACTCGGTTATGAGGTTGTGGTTCAAGATAAAACACTATATTTCCGGCCCCATCAGGAGAAATCCAAGTCAGTGTTGACTCTAGTTCAACGAAAGGATCTGCTCAGTTTTTCTTCCCGACTGACCAGCTTGACCCAGGTGGGACAGGTGGAGGTGCGCGGTTGGAACCCGAAGGACAAGAAAGCCTTCATTGGGCGAGCCAGTCCTGGTTTTAGTAATAACAAGAGCGGTGCTAAGGCTGTAGATCCGGCTTTGGGTAGTGGAAAAAAAACCAGCGAACGTTTGTATCGCCCTGTGTTCAGTAGAGAAGAAGCTGAGCAAATCGCTCAGGGGGGATTTAATAACATGGCTCTAGAATACATCAGTGGGGAGGGCTTGTGTGTCGGACGCCCTGACTTGCGAGCAGCTACCGTTATTACTATCCAAGGGGTGGGCAAACAGTTTAGTGGTGACTACTATGTGACCTCCACCACCCATAGCTATTCCCATAAACGAGGTTATCGCACAGCATTTAAGGTGAGGAGGAATGGGACATCATGATCTTTTAA
>NZ_JAAHHX010000468.1:0-1828 GCF_010672065.1 Moorena sp. SIO4A1
CAGCGATCAGCGATCAGCGATCAGCGATCAGCGATCAGCGATCAGCGATCAGCGATCAGCGATCAGCGATCAGCGATCAGCGATCAGCGATCAGCGATCAGCGATCAGCGATCAGCGATCAGCCTTGGCCTGTGGCCAGGCTACTTGAGGTGCTTTTGAAGAAAATAAGCTGACCGCTGACCCCTGACCGCTGACCCCTGACTGCTTACTGTCAATTTAGTTTTGAGGGTTAGGCCAAGGTGTTAGGTATTAGCTATAGTCCCTAGTGCCTGATCCAACTAACCATTGAGTTTCAAATTAAGTAAAATTCAGCAGGATAGTATGCAAAGCTTGATTACTATTGACCAGAAAGCTCTTTTTGAGCATGTCAGGCTCTCTTGCCAAATTCCTAGCTTAGTGGAGGGCATTGTTACTTGCAAGATTATTGAGTCAGCAGCAGCAGAGGCTGGCATTCAAGTGGAGCCGGAAGAACTCCAACAGGCAGCAGACGACTTCCGTCTCGCCACCGAACTTCATAACACTGACGAGACTTGGTCGTGGCTGCAAAAACATCATCTATCTCTCGATGATTTTGAAGCATTGATTTACACCAACACCATCGCTGACAAGGTCGCTCAACATCTGTTTAGAGATCAAGTTGAGTCTTTTTTTTATGAGCACCAGCTTGATTATGCCGGAGTCGTCATGTACGAAGTGGTTTTGGAGGACGAAGACCTAGCTTGGGAACTCTTTTATGCCTTCAAGGAAGGGGAAGTCAGTTTCCATGAGATTGCTCGCCAACATATTCAGGACGTGTCACTACGCCGCTCTGGGGGATATCGAGGAATACTACAGCGCCAACAACTCAAGCCAGAGATTGCGGCTGCGGTCTTTGCTGCCAGTCCGCCCCAGATTCTCCAACCCATTGTCACCTCATCTGGAGTACACCTGATTGTGGTTGAGGAAATCATTCAACCGCAATTGGATGAGCAGTTGCACTCTGAGATTCTTTCAAACTTGTTTTCTGACTGGCTAAGGGAACAAATGGAACAGATGGAAATTGTTGCCCACTTATAACGGGAGCCCAGATTCCGCAGGTAAACTAGAAAAGTTCGGATAGTTTTCAACTATGACTGGTTTGGCATCTTCTGGGATTAATCGCCTCCATGAAGCCGGACTGACAAAGCCTGTTTGTCAACAGGGCTCGCTTAGGCAGGGAAAAAAGAAGGAGTACTGACAGAAAGTTTACACTTGGATTCAACTTCCTTGTTTTCTGAGATTCGTTACAAAACTTTATCAGAATAGTTACAAAACTTTATATAAAACTGTAGAAAAATTGGATTTTCGGAGTGATTAATACAGTGAGGGCAGTCAAGAAAGCATAATCCTCTTAATTGCCAAACCAATCCTATTAAGAATAAGCATTTCTTGATGTAACTCAGACAAATCGGGTGAATCTTTCCGAAGATAGCAATCCACAAATCCTCAAGCCATTGCAATCAATAGGGAGCAAATGACATGGTAAATTACACTGGTGACAACTTAAACAACTACTTCAAAGCACCCAAAGAAAAATATTTTCTTTTCCTAAACCCACATTCCGCAGGAAAAATAGAAGAGTTTGCAACAGAAAGTTTACACTTGGATTCAACTTCCTTGTCTTGATGCAAAGCGCGAGTCGGGGAAACCACGGCAAAGCGCGAGTGGGGGAAACCACGGCAAAGCGCGAGTGGGGGGAACCCCCAAGACCGCGCTGCCTCCCCAAGACCGCGCTGCCTCCCCGTGAGGCCACTGCATAGCTTTTAGCCTTGTTGTCACCCCCTCAGCCATTTTGGCTGAGGGGGTGACA